>JAWXBA010000342.1:0-10971 GCA_034439775.1 Gemmatimonadota bacterium
CGGATAAAAGGTACGCTGGGGATAACAGGCTTATCGCGCCCGAGAGTTCACATCGACGGCGCGGTTTGGCACCTCGATGTCGGCTTATCACATCCTGGGGCTGGAGAAGGTCCCAAGGGTCCGGCTGTTCGCCGGTTAAAGTGGTACATGAGCTGGGTTCAGAACGTCGTGAGACAGTTCGGTCTGTATCCGTCGTGGGCGTGGGAATGTTGAGGGACGTCGTCCTTAGTACGAGAGGACCGGGACGAAGCGACCGCTCGTGTACGGGCTATCCCGCCAGGGGTATCGCCCGGTAGCGATGTCGCGCGCAGATAACCGCTGAAAGCATCTAAGTGGGAAACTGTTCCCAAGATGAACATTCCTGGAGCGTAAGCTCCCTGAAGGGCCCTGGGAGACTACCAGGTTGATAGGGCGCAGATGTAAGGGCTGCAAGGCCTTCAGTCGAGCGCTACTAATCGCCCGTGAAGTTTGATCTCTTCCCAAATTTTCCTTACCCATCATCATCCAGGTCTCAATTGCCATTATTTGTGTACGGGCGCCCTATAGGGCATCCCTACGAAAAAATGGCTGACGACTAGCGCGCAGGGGCCACACCCGTTCCCATTCCGAACACGGCCGTTAAGCCCTGCAGCGCCGATGGTACTGCCGCTGAGAGGCGGTGGGAGAGTAGGCCGTCGCCAGCCACCCACAAGAAACCCCGGATCCGGTTCGGCCGCGCTCATAGCGCGGCCCTACCAGACCCGGGGTTTCGTGCGTTTGGGAAGGGAAAAGCGGGAAGCGAGGAGGGGAGGGGGAACAGGCGGAACGACCGATAACCGGACCTTCGCCTTTCCGCCTCCCGCCCTATTTCTCCGCCCACACCGCCAGCTCGTTGCCACCCGGATCCTTGAAATGGAACCGGCGCCCCCCGGGAAAGCTGTGGGGATTGAAGGTCTTTACCCCCCACTTCTCGACTGCAGCCTGCACGGTGTCCAGGTTCGAGGCGAACAGCACCACCAGCGGTGAGCCTCCACCGGCCTTCCCTTTGGTGAAACCACCCGCCAGCCGGCCATCCTGGAAGCTGGTGTAGTCCGGCCCATAATCGGTAAACTCCCAGCCGAACACCTCCGAATAGAAGTGCTTTGTTGCCTCGAGATCGGTGGATGTGAATTCGATGTAGTCAATCCGGCGGTCGTGCTCGTCCTCACTCATGATTGCTGGCTCCTCGGTGGGGGGCAGCGGACCCAAGGTTCGGGTGGGGTACAGAAAAGGTAGCAGGGAGGGGGTGCTGGGGGATGGTTCCGGCCCGTTCAGGGCCTGCGGGTGCGAGGTGCCAAAAGCCGAGTGCCGGCCTCCCGCGAGGGAAGCCGGCACTGGTGCCTCAAATCACGTCCGTTCGGCTTACCAGCCGATGCTGATCCCCGCCATGATTGGCAGGTAGGCGGTGGAGTAGCCCTCGTCCTTGAAGCCCATCAGGTAGCCGGCCTCGGCCCAGAAGGTCGTGTTGCCGGAGCCCAGGCTGATCCCCAAGGCGCCGCGAGCGTACGGCTTGGTGCTGGAGCCGCCGTCGCCGCCACCCGGCGGGTTGTACTTGTGCTGCTGCATGCCGAGCCCGGCGTAGCCGTACACCCGGGAGGAGCTGCCGGAGGACTGGACGCCAAGATTGGCGCCGCCACCCATCAAGGAGGTGGAGCCCTCATCATTGGGATAGCTGTTCTTGCCATAGAAGACGTCAGCAAATGCAAAGAGCCTGCCGCTGCCAAGATTGGTGCCGAGGCCCACGTCGGCCACGTAACCGGTCTTGGCGCCGCCGTCCTTGTAATCGCCGGCCGGCACGGTCAGGCCGCCTCCCGCGTAGATGAACTTGTTGGCTTGGGCCGTGGCCGTACTCGCACCAACGAGCGCTGCACACAGGGCCAGGGCCAGAACTCGTGCCAGTCGAAGCATGGGCAATCCTCCTTGGGATTCGCCTTGCGACGGTGGACCGGGCAGCGGGGTGCCACCCGGCTTGCTGCGGCACCCGGACCTCGGGCGCCGAATCTTGTTGGCGTGCTTCAGGTTAGGAATATTGGAAGAGTTCCGGGAATCCGCCAGAGGGTCGCATTTCCGATCGAGCTGGTAGGATTTGTCGTTGTTGTGGCCTCCCCCCGCTTAATCTTCAACCATGACTACACGATGCGGGATCGTGGCGCTGGCCGGGCGTCCCAATGTGGGGAAATCCTCCCTGCTCAACACCCTGGTCGGCGAGCACATGGCAATCGTCAGCCCCAAGGCCCAGGCTACCAGGATGCCGGTCGTGGGCCTGCGGTCGGAGGGGGAGGTCCAGATGATCTTCCATGACCTTCCGGGACTCCTTGATCCTGAGTACCTCCTGCAGGAGCGGATGCGGGCTCTGGCGGTGGAGGGAGTGAAAGGAGCCGACCTGGTGCTCCACCTCCATCCGGCCCCCGAGGCCCCGGCTCCACCGCTCCAGGAGGTGTCCGGGTTGGAGGCCCCGATCCGAGCCCCCGTCCTGGTGGTCTACACCAAAGCCGACATGCTCGGCCCCGGGGGGCGGGAAGGCCTCTTGCCCGGTGAGTCGTTGCTGGTGTCCACAGAGACGGGGGAAGGGATCGACACATTGCTGGAAGCCATCGGCGCCCGGCTGCCGGAGGCGGAGTTTGCCTATCCTGCCGATGACCTCGGCACCCAACCGATGCGGTTCTTCGTGGTCGAATACCTCCGCGAGGCGGCGTTCATGCACCTCGAGGAGGAGCTCCCCTACAGCTTCGTGGCCGAGGTGGAGGAGTTTCGGGAGGAGGACACGCCCGTGTACATTCACGCCACGCTTTTTGTCGAGCGGGAATCACAGAAGGGCATGCTGATCGGCCAGGGCGGCCGGACCATCAAGGCGATCGGGCAGCATGCCCGCCAGCGCCTCGAGGCCCTGCTCGGCCGGCAGGTGTTCCTGGAAACATGGGTCAAGGTCCTGCCCAAGTGGCGCCGCAACCCGGCCCACTTGGCGCGCTTTGGATTTGCGGAGGAGGAACGATGAGTCTTGCCCCGGAGCTGCTGGAAATCCTGGTCTGCCCCCGGTGCAAGGGAGACCTGGAATACCGCGAGGAGCCGGAGAGCCTGGTCTGCCAGGCATGCCGGCTGGTGTATCGGGTGGAGGATGACATCCCGGTCATGCTGATTGATGAGGCTCAGCCATTGTGAGTGAGGCACTGATTGCGGCGGCGGGCCAGGAGGCCCGCCGGCTCGAGCATGGGTTTATCGGCACCGAGCACCTGTTGCTGGCGCTGCTCAAGGCAGGCGACCCGAACATCCTGGCGGTCCTGGATTCAGCGGGGATCCCGGTGGCCGACGCCGAGGCGCGCCTGGAGCACGGTCGCCGGGGCCGCCGACCGCCGGTCCAGGGCGGGACCGATGGCGAACCGGGCCTCACGTCGCACGCGCGGCGCGCGCTCGAGGCAGCCGCCGGCGACCCGGCCAGGCTGGTGGAAGGGATGCGCGCCGATCGGGGCAGCATTCTGTCTCGGCTGGTGGAGCAGTCGGAACCGAAGGCTGCACCAACAGCTGGTGACGATGGGCCCAACGCCACCGCTGATGCAGCGGAGGCTTCTCCGCCAGCCCAGGGACGCGAGCGCCAACCCAAGAAGGAGCGCCCACCGCGCCAGATCAAGGAACGCGCGCCGAGCCCCGCCCGGGAGCCCCGGGCCCCGCGCGAGCCGCAGGAGTCCAAGCGAGGGTCCGGTCAGGAGCACGCCAAGACCCCGGTGGCGCCACGGCGCGACACTCCCGAGTTTGATGACGACGAACCATTTGTTCCCCGGCTTGCGGTCCAGCCCCGGAAACCGTTCGCGATCCCGTGGCGAATGCTGCTCCTGCTCCTGGTGCCCGCGACGATTGCGCTCAACATGTCCGGGAGTGGCCCCCTGGTCCTTTTCGTCGTGGCATGTCTTGGCGTCCTGCCGCTGGCCAGTTTCATGGGGGAGGCCACTGAGCACCTGGCTGCCCGCACCGGACCCACGCTGGGCGGTCTGCTCAACGCGACGTTTGGCAACGCCGCGGAATTGATCATCGCGATCGTGGCGCTCCGCGCTGGCATGATTGAGTTGGTGAAGGCATCGATCGCGGGCTCGATCCTGGGCAACCTGCTGCTGATTCTCGGGCTGTCGCTGCTGGCTGGCGGAATAAACCGCCCGGTCCTGCGATTCAACCGCACCTCGGTGGGAATGAGTGCGGCGATGCTGGCGCTGGCCGTCGTTGGACTGGTCTTCCCGGCGCTGCTCCACCAGTTGCATCCACGGCCTGAGGAACTCAACGCCTTCCGGATGTCCGAGGCGGCGGCGGTGATCCTGGGGATCACCTACCTCTGTTCGCTGCTCTTTTCCCTCAAGACTCACAAGTCCCTGTTCGATGGGGAGCATGCCATCCCGGCCCGCGGCACCTGGGGATTCGGGAAGGCAGTGGTCGTGCTGGGACTGGCCACCCTTGGTGTAGTGGTGCAATCCGAGATTCTGGTACACGCCGTCCAGGGAGTCACGACCACTCTCGGCTGGTCCGAGCTGTTCCTGGGCTTGATCATCATTCCGATCATCGGCAACGCCGCGGAGCACTCCACCGCCATCATGGTGGCGCGCAAGGGCCAGATCGACCTGGCACTCCAGATTGCGCTGGGGTCGAGCACGCAGATTGCACTCCTGGTGGCCCCGATCCTGGTCGGGGTGGGGCTGATCGTGGGGCAGCCGATGGATCTCGTCTTCCGGCCCCTGGAAGTGGTGGCGCTCGGGATGGCTACCATCGTGACAGCGATCATCACCCTGGACGGCGAGTCGCATTGGTTCGAGGGGGTCCAGCTCCTGGCGGTATACAGCCTCCTTGCCGCCGCAGCCTGGTTCATTTGACTTGCCACCTTTGGTGCCGTAAGTTCAGCGGGGATAAACTCTTACGAGAGGACACGGGTGCGCACACGCCCGACCATTCTCTACTTCGGACCGGTCGGGCAACCAGCGCCTGACCTCGTGTTGGAGTGGGCTGAGGTTCGACAGTTTCCGCTTCTGGTGCTGGAGGATGCCGCCGAGGTGGAGGCGATCATCCTGCGCGGGCACCCATGCCTGTTGTTTGTCAGCGCCGATGAGGCGGGACCGCATGCACTTCGCATGGTGCAAGAGTTGAAGGGCGATCCCTTTACCGCGATTGTCCCGGTCCTGATCTTCCTGGGCGCCCACGACCCGGCCCAGACAACCCGGTGGTTCGCCGCCGGTGCAGACGAAATACTGAGCAGCGTCTTCCCGCCGGCCGAGCAGCGGGCCCGCCTCGATTCGATGCTGATCCGGACCCAGCGGGACGTGGGGGTGCACCCCTCGACCCGGATGCCCGGCACCACCGAGATTGAGCGGGAGATTCGTCGTCGACTCGACTCGGGGCTCGACTTTGGTGTGTGTTACGCCGACCTCGACCATTTCAAGGAATTCAACGATCGCTACTCATATTATGATGGCGATCGGGTCATCTTCATCCTCTCCCGGATCCTTCATGATGTGGTCAAGGGGCTTCTGGGATCCAATGGCTTCGTCGGGCATATCGGCGGCGACGACTTCATCTTCATGGTGCCCGCCTCCGAGATCGCCCCGGTGTGCACGGAAATCCTCGAGATCTTTGACACCTTGATTCCGCTTCAGTACAACGAGCAGGACAGCCGGGCCGGGTATTTCTTTGGCAAGGATCGACGCGGTCAGCTGCATCGGGTACCGTTGATGACACTTTCGATCGGGATCGTGACCAACCGAAACCGGACCTTCGCGCATCCGGCCGAGGTCAGCGAACTCGCCACCGAGATGAAGAGCTACGCCAAGACCCTGCCGGGGTCGGTCTACGTGGTGGATCGGCGATTGAACCGGGAAAATGACGAGCGGGTCGGCCTGGGAGGCCGGGCCGGAGGAAGCCGACTGTGAACGTAACCTGCACCGGGTGCCAGACGATTTTTCGGGTGGATCCCGCCAAGGTGCCTGTTGGCGGGGTCCGGGCCCGCTGTTCGGTTTGTGGCGGGGTCTTCGCCGTGCCCGGGACGGAGGCCGCCGAGTCGAGCATGCCCCCCCCCGCTATCGATCGTCGGGCGGCGCCGACTGCGCCACCGGCTGCCGCCACCCCGGCACCGCCTGCGGTGGCCCCGGCAAGGGTTCTCGCCGTAGCGCCGCCGCTGGCCGCCGCACCTGCGTCGCCCCGCAAACCGGTCAATCCGTTCCTCTCCCAGGATCCCCAGGCCAAAGCCAGGCGGCTGGCACGGGCACTGGTGTCCGATATCGTGGTCTACCATCCCGAGAAGCGGCGGGACGGCCTGCGGGATGGCACCCTGAAACTGCTCTTCGAGGAGGAGATCCTGAAGAGCTGGGAGGAGTACACCGAGCAGGTGGGGCTCGAACTTGCCCGGTCCACCCCGTTCTTCCATGACGCGCTCAACGAAATCCTGGCCGACGGGCAGCCGATCTTTTCCTGAACGCCTCACCGCGCTCCCCTCGCGTCGCAGTCACCGCTATATTCCAAGGGTCTTGAGCCGTCCTTCCGCCCTGGGCGGACGGGCGGCTCACTTGTTCCTGCCAAGGGGAAGCACCCATGTCCGTCCTCCACGAGCACCTCCACGAGCTGGACAGCCGGTACCTCGAACTCCGAGCGTTTCTTTGACTTGGATGCCAAGCAGGCCCGGCTGAGGAACCTGGAAGAGCAGCAGTCCGATCCCGCCTTCTGGTCCCATCCGGAGCGGGCCCGGGAACTGGTCCAGGAGGTCAAGCGACTCAAGGGGTGGGTCACCCCCGCAGAGGGGATTGAGGCGCGGCTGCGCGACGCGGGAGGGCTGGCGGAGCTGCTGGAGGCGGAGCCTGACGCTGAGCTGACCGGCGAACTGGAGAGGGAAGTGGCCGCCGTGGGGCGCGCCCTGGAGAGCTTCGAACTCCAGAGCATGCTCCAGGGTCCCGACGACGGCGGCGACGCCATCCTGACCATCCACCCCGGGGCCGGCGGGACGGAATCTCAGGATTGGGCCGAGATGCTGATGCGGATGTACCGCCGCTGGGCCGAGTCGCATGATTTCAGCATCGCGGTCCTGGACATTCAGGAAGGCGAGGAGGCGGGGATCAAGTCAGTGTCGCTCGAAATCAAGGGGCAGTACGCCTTCGGGTTTCTCAAAGCGGAAAAGGGGGTCCACCGGCTGGTGCGGATCTCACCCTACGATTCCCAGGCGCGCCGGCACACCTCGTTCGCGTCGGTGTTTGTGTACCCGGATATCGATGACACCATCGAGGTCGATGTCCGCGACGAGGACATCCGGATGGACGTCTTCCGCGCCTCCGGTGCCGGCGGCCAGCACGTCAACAAAACTTCCTCGGCGGTGCGGCTGACGCATGAGCCGAGCGGCATCGTTGTCAGCTGCCAGCAGGAGCGGAGCCAGGGGAAGAACCGCGCCACCGCCATGAAGATGCTGCGCGCCGCGCTCTATCAGCGCGCGTTGGAGGAGCAGGAAGCGGCCCGGGCCGTGGTGGAGTCGACCAAGACCGACAATTCGTGGGGCAACCAGATCCGATCCTATGTCTTCCAGCCCTACACCATGGTCAACGACCACCGCACCGAGCTCAAGCTGACCGACGTGCATGCCGTCATGGAAGGCGACCTGGACCCGTTCATCCAGGCCTATCTCAAGCGCTACGGGAGCACCGCCAAATGACCGACCCTACGGAGCGGAATTACATCGAAGCGGCCCGCCGGGAAACCCGTGCCGCCATTGAGGCGATGGGGGTGACGCCATTTGCCTACCGGTTCGACCGCACCCACACCGCGGCCGAAGCCGTGGCCGCCTACGACGATGCGATGGGGGAAGACGGGCCGATGGTGTCGCTCGCCGGACGGCTGAGCTCGATGCGTACCCAGGGCAAGACCAGTTTTGCCCACCTGGAGGATGTCTCCGGCCGGGTCCAGCTCTACCTCAAGCAGGACTTCCTGTCGGGTGAGTACGACCTGGTCAAGCTGCTCGACCTCGACGACTTCGTCGGCGCCACCGGCATCCTGTTCCGGACCCGGACCGGGGAGATCACGCTGCGGGTAATGGCAATCTCCCTGCTGGCCAAGTCGCTGCGCCCTCTGCCGCGCGGCAAGGTCCAGCAGACCGAGGACGGTGGCACCGTGGTCTACGGCGGGCTCCAGGACCCCGAGGTGCGGTACCGGCAGCGCTACGCCGATCTGGCGGTCCATCCTGAGGTGCGCCGGGTCTTCGAGGTCCGGGCCCAGACGATCCGGTGGATCCGCCGGTTCCTGGACGACCGCGGCTTCCTTGAGGTGGAGACGCCGGTGCTGCAGCCGTTGTATGGCGGCGCCTCGGCCCGTCCCTTCAAGACCCATCACAACGCCCTCGACATGCCGCTCTATCTGCGGATTGCCGATGAACTGTACCTGAAGCGATTGATCGTCGGAGGATTTGAGCGGGTCTACGAGATCGGTCACGACTTCCGCAACGAGGGGATGGACCGCTCTCACAATCCCGAGTTCACCATGCTCGAGTGCTACCAGGCCTACGCCGACTACACCGACATGATGGAGCTGCTGGAGACGATGCTGAGCGGCCTGGTGCGCGAGCTCACCGGCGGCCCGGGGGTCTCGTTCGGGGAGACGACCATCGACTTCACTCCCCCGTGGCCGCGAATCGCGTTCGTGGAGGGGGTGCGCGAGCACTCAGGCATTGACCTCCTGTCCGCGACGGACGAGCAGATGCGCGCCCGGCTGGTGGCCCACGGGGTGTCCCGCGATGCGGCGGCTGAGTTGGGCGGCGCCCGGCTGATGGACGAACTGTTCAAGGAGTTCCTGGAGCCGACCCTGATCCAGCCGACCTTCGTGGTGGACTACCCCAAGCCGCTCTCGCCCCTGGCCAAGGTGCACCGCACCGACCCGCGGCTGACCGAACGATTCGAGCTCTTCATCAACGGCCGCGAGCTTGCCAACGCCTTCTCGGAATTGAATGACCCGGATGACCAGCGGGCCCGGTTCGAGGATCAGGGCCGGCAGAAGATCGCGGGAAATGACGAGGCACAGCCGCTGGACGAGGACTACCTCCGGGCTCTGGAGTACGGCATGCCGCCCACGGGAGGGATGGGCATGGGCATTGACCGGCTGCTGATGATCCTTACCGGGCAGCCCTCGATCCGTGACGTGATCCTCTTTCCCGCGATGCGACCCGAGGCCTGATGGCCCACCACCCCGGGTCCCGCTGGCCCTCCCCGCTGGAGCGGCGGATTGCGATCCGATACCTGCGGGGCAGGCGGGGGTCGGGCAGTCCGTCGCTCAATACCGTGATCGCGATCGGCGGCATCGCGATCGGGGTGGCGGCGCTGCTGGTGGTGCTCGGCGTGATGAACGGCCTCCGCGATGACCTCCGGGACCGGATCCTGGTAGGCAACCCGCACCTCCGGGTCCTGGTGTTCGGATCGACGCTGCGCATGGACGACTGGACCGGCCCGCTCGAGGTGGTCCGCGCCGACCCCGAAGTCCTGGCAGCGGCACCCGAAGTGCTCACCAAGTCGATGCTCTTTCTCGATCCCAACTATCCCGCCGCAGTGGATGTGGTCGGGGTCGATCCCGACACCGGGGCCGTGGCGGTGACCAGCATTGCCCAGCACCTGACCAGCGGGGACCTGACCTTTGCGACCACCCGGGACAGCGTGGACGGGGGGGTCATCCTTGGCTACCGACTGGCCCAGCGGCTCTCGGTGTTTCCCGGCGACCTGGTCACCTTTGCCACCGTCACCTCAGTCATGCCGAATCGAGCCACCGGTGCGATCACCCCGCGGTTCCTCCGCTATGAGGTGACCGGCCTCTTCGATACCGGGATGTACCAGTACGACGATGGCTTTGCCCTCATTTCGCTGGCCGACGCGCAGGTGTTTGCCGGCCTCGGGGAGGCGGTGACAGGCCTGACGATCCGGCTGCGCGATCCGTGGATGGCTCCCGAGGTGGGACAACGTATCGAGGCACAGCTCGGGTATCCGTATCGCGCCTACGACTGGCAGACTCAAAACGCCGGCCTGCTCAGTGCCCTCAAGCTGGAAAAGCTCGGCATGGGCGTAATCATCTGCCTGATCATGCTGGTGGCTTCCTTCAATATCGTCGGGACGCTGACGATGGTTGTTACCGATCGGACCCGCGAAATCGGCATCCTCGGCGCGATGGGACTCAACCCCCGGGCGATCAGCAGGATCTTCCTGGCCCAGGGTGCCATCATGGGGGCGATCGGGACCTCGATTGGCGTGGTGGTTGGGTTGACCCTCGGGTTCATCATCGACTGGTCGGGGCTGATCCGGATCGACCCGGCGGTGTATTTCATCGACCGGCTCCCGGTGCACATGGAACTGCTCGACGTCCTGGTCGTTATCGGAGCCAGCCTGGGCGTGGCGCTGCTGGCCACCCTGCCACCCTCTCGTGGTGCGGCCCGACTGCAGCCGGTGGAAGCGATTCGACACGAATGACCACCGTCCTGGAGGCGCGCGGACTGCGCAAGGTCTATCAGGGTGGCGACGGGCGGCCCATCGAGGTCCTCTCCGGGGTGGACCTCGATGTCGCCCCGGGAGAGTTCATCGCCATCGTGGGTGAGAGTGGCAGCGGCAAGAGCACCCTGCTCCACCTCCTCGGCGGGTTGGATCGCCCGACCGATGGGACGGTGGCTCTCAATGGGCAGCCCTACCACACGCTGCCTGCCGTGGACCTTGCCGCCCTTCGCAACGCGTCGGTAGGGTTCGTGTTCCAGTTTCACCACCTCCTCCGGGATTTCACCGCAGTCGAGAACGTGATGATCCCGATGCAGATCGCGGGCACCGGGCACCAGGACGCCCGGCTGCGGGCCGAATCGTTGCTGGGCGGGGTGGGGCTCGCCGGGCGTCTTCATCACCGCCCCAGCCAACTCTCCGGTGGGGAACAGCAGCGGGTGGCGGTGGCGCGCGCGCTGGCCACCCAACCGGCGGTGGTGCTGGC
>JAWXBA010000343.1:0-6046 GCA_034439775.1 Gemmatimonadota bacterium
ACCCTGCTTCCGTACGGGAGTTCCATGCACGGTACTCAGTTGCCCCCCCGCCTGCCACGTGGCTTGTGGGTCCTCGGCATGGTGGTGCTGTTGGCGTGCCCCCTGGGCCACCTCGAAGCGCAGTCACTGACGGCGGGCCAGCTCCGGGGCGTGGTTTCCGAACGCGGCGGCGGCACCGTCGCGGCGGCGGCCGTCACCCTTGAGGACGCCCAGGGCGGCACCGTGCGGTTCCTCGAGACCGACTTCCGTGGCAGCTTCCGAGTGGCCCTGGTGGCCCCCGGTGTCTATCGACTGCTGGTAGAACAGCTGGGATTCCAGCCGATTCGATTGCGGAATGTGATCGTCGCCGCCGGCCAGACCACTGCCCTCAATGTGCTCCTCGAACGGCGGCCACCGCCGATCGAGTCGGTGACCGAGCAGGACGCCAGTGCTGCCTTGGCTGGACTCTCCTCGGGGCGGGTCCTGGGCGCCGTCGACCTGGGACTGCTCGGCAGGCACCTGGATCTGACCGACCTCACTCGGAGTGCCACTGAACTGGACGGCCCCCGCGACTCCCGGGCTGGCCTGGCGGTTTCGGCCGGCGGCTTGCCGGGGCGGTGGTCGCGCCTGATGGTCGATGGCATCGAAGCCCGGTCGCCGCGGCACCCCGCCTTCGCCGCCGACCCGGCCGCCGCTCCCGCCTTTGCCCGGGATGCGGTCGATCAGGCCCAGGTCATGCCGCGAGCGCAGGACGCCGAATGGCGCGGCACTCCGGGTGCCATCATCTCGGCCCAGACGCGCCGTGGTGCGGGCTCGCTCGCGATCCAGCCGTACCTGACTTACAGCAGCGCCACCCTGGGCGGAGCGGCGGTGGACAACCCCGCCGACTCCACCGGCAGTTCGCTCCAGGTGGGCGCCGCCATCAGCGGCGCCCTCATTCCCGACACCCTTTCCGTCTACCTGCGCGCCGACTACCAGCGACTCCAGCAGCCGACCGCGTTCCCCTGGGAATTCGATGCGGCCAGCGGTGGCGCCGGCTCACTTCGCGATCTGGTAACCTCCATCGCCGCCGACAGCTTTGGCGTCAGTGCCGGCCGTTACGTGCAGCCCACGGTACGGACCTGGCAGGGTTTCTCCACCCTGGGCCGGCTCGACTGGCGGCTCTCGGCCGCCACCCAGGTGGCGATTCGATTGGCCGGTGCCAAGTGGGATGAGAAGTCGCCCTTGGTCGGGCAGGAACTGCAGAGCGGGGCAGGGACGGTGCTCGACGCGCGGGACCTGTCGATCGCCCTGGCGGCGACCACGGCATCGGACCGCTCTGCCAATGAATTGCGGATCGGGATCACCTCGGCTCGCCGGGACTGGACCGCGGGCCTCCCGATCGCAGCCACGACCCTGGCCGATGAAGGGGTCGGATTCGGTGTCAGCGCCGCGATCCCAGCGATGGCCAGCCTGACGGGGGTCGATATTTCCGACGCGCTCCAGCACTCCCTCGGCCAGCACCAGGTCAAGCTGGGACTCTCGGCGGCGTTCCTCCGGCATCAGCAGCAGTATGCGTTTGGCAGTGGCGGGCGCTGGACCTTCGGTGACCTGAACGGATTCCAGGCGGTTACCGGCGACTGGATGCAAGTGACCGGCGCCAGCCAGGTGGACTTCAACAGCACTGAACTCGGTGTCTTTGCCCAGGATCTGTGGCAGATGTCTCCCGACATGCAGGTCCTGATCGGGGCGCGCTATGAACGGCAGTCGATGCCGGCCAACCGGTTGGTCTCCCCGATGCCCTGGGTCGCGGCCACCGGAGTCCTGGTGGACTCGCTGCCAGGCTCGAGTGGTGGGTTTGCGCCGCGAATTGCTTTTGTCTGGGATGCCCAGAGCCGCGGTGCGCTGGTGGTGCGGGGTGGAGTCGGTGTGCACTACACCGGTGCCGATCCCGCCCTGATCGCCGAGGCGCTGATTTTTTCCGGCGCCGCCCAGGTCCGCCGGGGGCAGGGTGGTTTTGCCACCTGGCCCGCCGCCCCGACAGCCGCCGCCGCGCCATGGTCAGGGACCCGACTGACCCTCTTCAGTGAGGACTATCGGTCGCCCCGAGCCCTCAAGGCCGATGCCGGCCTGAGTTACGCCGCGGCAGCTGGCACCACCTTCTCCATCAGCGGCGGCTACCAGCACACCGACCACCTGCTGCGCCGCGAGGACCTCAACCGTGGCTTCGGCTCCGGCACGGCCCAGGGCGGACGGCCGGTATATGGGACGTTGGTTCGACAGGGGGGGCTGATCAGCCCCGTACCGGGCAGCAATCGCCGGTTCAACGACTTCGACCTGGTCACCGGGCTGGTCTCCGATGGCTACTCCGACCATGTCGAGCTGACTGCGGGACTCGATCGGCGGGTGACAGCCGGACTGACCCTGTCGGCGAGCTACACCTTCTCGCGGACCGAGGACAACACCCCCGGCATCCTGGCGGCCGACCCCGCCGACCAGCTCAACCCATTTCCCGAGGGCTTGAACGGGGTGGATTGGAGCGACGGGCGGTCCGATCTCGACGTGCCCCACCGCCTGTCGGTGGGCGCCTCCTGGGCCGCTTCAGGGCCGTCCCGGGTTACCGTAGGGGCGCGGTACCGCGTTCGCTCCGGCCTGCCGTTCACCCCCGGCTTCCGCCCCGGTGTGGACGTCAACGGAGATGGCGGTGGCCAGAACGACCCGGTGTTCTACGGCTCGGTCGGTGGCCTCTCTCTGGCCGGCTGCTCCGGCACGGTAGGTAGCGGCTTTGCCGTCCGAAACAGCTGCCGCAGCGACATGGTCTCGGCGCTGGATCTTTCATTAGCGGCCCGGCTGCCGGTCGGTGGTGCGACCGGACTGCGCCTGACGGTCGAGGCCTTCAATGTGGTATCCTCGGCGTTCGGCCGGGTAGACCGGGCGGCGCTGCTGGTGGACCCCACCGGGGTCTTTGCCGTGGATGCCTCAGGCAATGTTACGATGCCCCTGGTTGCCAACCCGAACTTCGGCACCCTTCTCAGCAAACGAACCGATCCGCGCCTGGTGCGCGTCGGCCTGCGGCTGGAGTACTGACCATGCGCCCCCATATCCGCATCATCGCCAGCCTGCTTGCCGGCGCCCCCCTCCTGCTGGCGGCCTGCGATCCGGCCGGCGGCGACCTTGGCTTCGGCGCCGAACCGACCGGGGACGTCGCGGTGGCCGTGTACCTGGACCGGGATGGATCGGCGACCCCCACGGTTCCCGATACCGTCTTCCAGGGTGCCCGGGTCTCGTTGCGCCCCCAAGGTGGTGGGGTCGCGGTGGCGACGGTCACCAGTGACGCCCAGGGGATTGCTCTGTTCTCCGCCGTCCGGTTGGGGGATTATCTGGTGACGGTCGACCAGGCCAGCATCGGCGACTCGCTCCTGGTGGCCAGGATCACCAGCGACACCATTCGGGTCGCGGCGATTGCCTCCCAGGTTGCCGCCACGGTCCGGCTGGCCTATCCGGAGGTCAGCGTCCGACAGGCGCGCCTGCTGCCAGCGGGGCGCCGAGTTTTCGTGCGGGGCCTGGTGCTTGCCGGGGTGCAACTCTTCTCGGACCAGAGCTCCCACATGGCCGACACCTCGCTGGCGGTTCGGCTGACCACGGTGGCTCTCCAGGGTGGCCTGACCGGGAACGCCGCGGGTGACAGCGTCGTGGTGCTCGGGACGGTGGCCCAGGCCAATGGTCAGCCGGTCCTGAGCAACGCCCGGGTGACGCGGGTGGCGACTCGTCCGGCGCCGATCCCAAAGCCGGTGTCCTCCGCAGCCGCCGCCAATGCCCAGAACGGCGCCCTGGATGCCGACCTGGTCCTGATCAGCTCGGTGGTGGTGAGCGACTCGATGACGGTGGCGCCGCACTTCCGGATCGTCGCCAGCGACGGCTCCGGTGCGGTCACGATCGAGCTCGACGCCAACCTCGGAATCTCCACCGCTGGTTTTCGGGTCGGCCGGATCCTCAACGTGCGTGGCGTGCTGGTGCCGACGGGGCAGGGGACCTGGATCCTCAGGCCCCGCGGCGGCGGCGACGTGACATTCCTGAACTGACGAGCAGCACGCCGAGCGGCGCCAGGCAGGCGCCGGTCCAGACCAGGCTCAGGAGCCAGGCCAGCCACTCCCCGGGAGGCGCCAGGGGCCAGAGCAGTCGCCACCCCTGCCAGGGGCCAAGGACCAGGCCCGCGCGGCGGTCGTAGAACGCACCTTCCGCCACCGTGAACCAGTGGCCGTCTCCGATCCAGGTGGCGAGCGAGGCGGCGACCGAATCCGGCACCGCGAGCAGGTCATCTGCCCGCACCGCCGGGGAACGCAGGCCCAGGGCGGTGCCGCGGGCGTGCCAGGTCGTTTCCAATGCGCTGCCGCGCTGCCAGAACGCGATGACCGCGCCACCCTGGCCGTCGGCAATGCTGGCCAGGTGGGACCGCCCCGAGGCAGGCCTGCCCGTCCTCAGCTCTACGTGGAAGATCAGCTCTGGCGGGCTGAATCCGGCGCGCATGGCAGCGGTCTCGGAGCGGGAGAGCTCCACGTCGGCGGTGGGGACCTGGTTGAAGCGTACGTCGAGGATCTGTCCCGGAAACGGGGTGGTGCCGGCGAACGGGTGCGCCCACTGGCCCCACCATTGCTCGGAGGGTGGTGCCACAGGGGCCAGGAGAGGGCCGCTGACCAGCCAGGCAGCCGCGAGCGGCAGCGCCAGGGCCAGGCCCGGGGCGGTGGCACCGGCGGTGGCGCCGAGGACGTTGGCAGCAAGATCCCAGGGGCTGGCGCTCCGGCCGGGGACCACCAGGAACTGCGTCAGCTCGATGCCGGCCGAGAGCAGTGTGGCCAGTACCAGCACCTGTAGAGGACGCACGCCCAGGTGCCGAAGGGCAAGCCCCAGCGGGAGGAAGAGCAGCAGGTTCACCGCGATGTCGGCGGTGGAAGGCCATCCGATGGACCAGCCGCCCCGGGTGGGGCTGCCAGGGGTGAGGGTGGCCACGGCAATACCCGCCAGGACGGCGAGCGCGAGCAGGCGGGCGGTGCGGGGGCGCGACACGAGCGAACGATTAATCGAATGGGGAGCCATGTCCAAGTTCGGCTGTCTGGTAACGGGGGGCGCCGGGTTCATCGGGTCGCATGTGGCGGAGCGGTTGGTCCACGACGGCCACCGGGTGCGGGTGGTGGACAACCTGAGCACGGGGTCAGAGGCCAACCTGACGCACCTGCGCAACGATCTCGAATTCATGCTCGGCGACTTGCGCGACCCGTTGGTCTGCAATCGGGCGGTGGAAGGCACGGAGCTGGTGTTCCACCTGGCCGCCATGCCCAGCGTCCCGCGCTCCATGGAAGATCCCCGGGGCTGTCATGAGCACAACGTAGATGCCACCGTGAACCTGGTCCTGGCCGGCCGCGATGCCGGGGCCCGTCGGGTGGTCTTTTCCAGCTCCTCCTCTGTGTACGGCGACAACCCGGCCCTCCCCAAGGTCGAATCGGCGGAGTTGCAACCCAAGTCCCCCTATGCCGCGGCCAAGCTGGCCGGTGAGCAATATGTGGTGGCTTTGGCCCGGGCCGGCATGATTGAAGGAGTGGCACTGCGCTACTTCAATATCTTCGGAGCCCGGCAGAGCCCTACCTCCGCCTACGCAGCGGTAGTCCCCGTCTTCATGGCGGCGGCGCTCGCTGGTACCGCCGCCCCCATCCATGGCGATGGCCAGCAGACCCGGGACTTTACCTATATTGACAATGCCGTCTCGGCCAACCTGCTGGCGGCCACTGGGGCTGCCGATCAGGTCAGCGGGCGGATCTGCAATGTCGGCGCGGGGCAGCGCACCTCGCTGCTCGAACTGGTCGAGCAGATCGGTGAGGTGACCGGTCGGCCGCTGCAAGTGGAGCACCTGCCGTCCCGGGCTGGCGATGTCCGGGATTCGCTGGCGAGTCTCGATCGGGCCAGCGCGGTCCTCGGGTATCAGCCGCTGGTTTCGCTCCGGGAAGGCTTGGAGCGGACCTGGGCGTGGTTTGCCCCCAGCGCTGGGGCGGCGCCGACCAGCTGAGCGCGGCGCCTGCGGGAGGGGAGATCGCAG
>JAWXBA010000344.1:0-5656 GCA_034439775.1 Gemmatimonadota bacterium
CAATGCGCCGACGATCATGATCGCGGAGCGGGCGGCGGAGATGATGGTGTAACGCGTTTGGGGCGCGAACCATGTGGGTGGGATGGGGCGGGCCCCGACACACCACGCGCATTTCCGCGGTACATTCGACGACAACCCCTAACCGGCACCGCCCATGCAACGTCGCGACTTCCTCGAGTTGACCCGCTATGCCGCCCTGGCGGTGGTCATTCCCAACAACTGGCGGGTCCGGCACCGCCCCAGCTTTGCGGACGACCCGTTTACCCTTGGGGTCGCCTCCGGCGATCCGACCCCCAACGGCGTCATGCTCTGGACGCGACTGGCGCCGCGGCCGCTGGAACCGGGCTACGGGATGGCCGGGGCCCGGACGGCGGTGGACTGGGAAGTGGCCGAGGATGAGGGGTTTGGCCGGATCGTGCAACGCGGCCGCGCCACAGCGGCCCCAGAATTGGGCCACAGTCTTCACATCGATGTCCCCGGCCTGACTCCCGATCGATGGTACTTCTACCGCTTTGCTTCCGGCGATGCGGTGAGCCCCGTCGGCCGCACCCGCACCAGCCCAGCGGAAGGCACCACGAGGCCGCTGGCGTTCGGCGTGGCAGGGTGCCAGCACTATGAGCAGGGCCTCTTCACCGCCTTCCAGCACCTCTCCCGCGAACCCCACGACCTGGTGATCCACACCGGAGACTACATCTACGAGTACAGCGCCATCGAGGGCCGAGTCCGCCGGCATGCCACCGACGAGATCCAGCAGCTCGAGGACTACCGCATCCGCTATGCCCAATACAAGTCCGACCCTCACCTCCAGGCCGCCCACGCAGCCTGCCCCTGGGTGTTGACCTGGGACGATCACGAAGTGGACAACAACTACGCCGGCGACATCGGCGAGAACGGTATGGAGTCGGTGGAGCAGATGAGGGCCCGCCGCGCCATGGGGTACCAGGCCTGGTGGGAGAACCAGCCAGTGCGGCTGCCCAGGGTGCAGTCGTGGGCCGACCTGCAGATAACCCGGACCGTCAACTGGGGCGCGCTGGCCCGCTTCTGGGTGCTGGACACCCGTCAGTACCGCAGCGACCAGGCCTGCGGCGACGGCAACCGGGTGGTTCCCTGCGGAGAGTGGAGTGATCCGGCACGCACCCTGCTCGGCGCCGCGCAGGAACGCTGGCTGGTGGACGGGCTCGGCGCCTCGCGCTCAGGCTGGCAGGTGCTGGCCCAGCAGGTGATGATGGGCCGCTACGATTCAGCGGTGGGGCCCGATACCCAGGTGTCGATGGACCAATGGAGCGGCTACCCGGTTGCGCGTGATCGGCTGCTCAAAGCGATTGCCGAACGTGCTGCCAATCGCACCGTGGTGCTGACTGGCGATATTCATTCGAGTTGGGTCAATGAGCTGCAGGTCGGCTTCGACACACCGGGCGGGCCACCGGTCGCGGCGGAGTTCGTGGGGACCAGCATTGCCTCGGGAGGGGATGGTGCGGACGAGTCGGCCAACGTGGAGCGGGTCCGGGCGGAGAACCCGCACCTCAAGTGGCAGAACAACCGGCGGGGGTACCTGAGTTGCCGAGTGGAAGGGGACCGATGGGAGACGGACTACCGCACGGTGCCGTTTGTGTCCCGGCCCGATGCGCCGGTGGTCACCGCATCCCGGTGGCGCGTGGAACGGGGGCGGCCGGGGATTACGCGGATTTGACGGCGGGCGTGCGGTAGAGACGCCCTAGCAGAGACCCCCTATTAGGGTGTCTTTACGGGCTTCTCTACAGCCGCCCGCGCGGCGACGATGGCGTCGACGATCGGCGCCGACCCGAACCGCACCACGTCGGTGGCGGGCAACCCGGTTTCCCGGCTGGCCTTTTCACAGGCGGCCCGCGCATCCTCGTCGCTCAGGTCGTAGGTGTTCAGCGCAATACCGATGACCTTGGTCGGGTGTACCGCCGAGCCAATCATTTCGTACATTGTGATGTAGTCGGTCAGCGGCGGAATCGGCAGCCACTCGTTGTCGCGGTAGTCGCCGATGTGCTGGCGCGAGGCCTGGTGGCAGAGGATCAGGGCGTCGGGACAGGCACCATGGAGCAGGCCGAGCGTCACCCCGGAGTAGCCGGGATGGTTGATGCTGCCCTGCCCCTCGATCAGGACCACATCGGCGCCTTCGGCGCCCTGCAGGGTAATCCGCTCGGTGGCGCCGGCAATGAAGTCGGCCACCACGGCGTCCACCCCGATCCCCCATCCCTCGATCATGATGCCGGTCTGGCCAGTCGCCACGAAATTGGTGCGGAGGCCGCTGTCCTTGAGCCCCTGCACCAGCTGAAGCTGGGCGGTCATCTTACCGACGTTGCAATCGGTGCCCACGGTCAGTACCCGAAACGCCTCGGTGTGACGCGCACGACCGTCGCCAACCGGCAGGTCGGTGGGAGGCCGGCGGATATCGGTCAGGGTGCGCCCATTGGCGCGGGCCCGTTCGGCCAGGAGGGCGTCGTCGCCCAGGAAGGTGTGCAGACCGCTGATGATATCGCAGCCGGCGTCGAGCGCATCGGCCAGCCAGAGCCGCCATTCGGCCGGCAGCCGGCCGCCCATCGGGGCAATGCCGATCAGGACCGCGGTGGGCTTGAGTGCCAGCCCCTCATCCATGGAGCCCACCACGGGGATGCCACCGCCAAAGCCCAGGACATCCTGGACGGTTTTACCAGCGGCAACACGGTCCAAGACCGCGACCACGCGATCCGGCTGGAACCGGATCACGGAGTTCGCGGTCTTGGATGTCTCAGGATCAAAATCACCATCAGCCAGGATCAGGAACCGCGGTTCGGAAGCGGTCAAGCCGGCAGGTCTCCGTCGTCGACGACCTCGGCGTCCTCGATGCCCTTGCCGATCTGCCTGGCCGGTTCACTGCTGCCGGCCGGCAACATCCCCATCTTGGCCTTGAGCTCAAGGAGCTGCTGGTCGGCATTGCCCTTGTATTCCAGCGACTTGAACTGATCGACCAGGTCGTCGGAATTGAACTCCTGCTGGATCTCGGCGGCGGCCAGCGCCTTCCGCTCGGTGGCCTCGATCTTCTCGGCCATCCGTTCGAACGACTCGAAGGCGGACTTGTCGCTCATCCCCGCCATCGTTTCCTGGATCCGCTGCTGTGCCTCGGCCCGCTTGGCGCGCGCCACCAGGATGTTCTTCTTGCGCTTGGCTTCCTCGATCTTGTCGTTGAGCTGCCGCAGTGACCCCTTGAGGCTCTCGGTCTCGGACTTGTGCTTGAGCCACGTTTCGTGCAGCGACTGGGCGCCCTGCAACGACTCGTTGTACCGGAGCAGCGCCTGGGTGGCCAGGTCGTCGCGACCCTCCTGCACCGCCAGCATGGCCCGGCGCTCCCAGTCCTCCGACTGCTTCTTGAGCGCCTCGGCATCGGCCTGGAGCTTCTTCTCGTCGGCAATGGCCGACGCGGCCTCCTGCTTGGCCTTGGCCAGCTGAGTCTTCATGTCGAGAATCAGCTGATTGAGCATCTTCTCCGGGTTTTCAGCCCGGCTGATCATGTCATTGATGTTTGACCTGAACAGCGTTGACAGCCGGTCAAAGAGCCCCATCGGTCGACCTTTCGCGAAGCGCAGAGAGCTGGCCCATGTGAGAGGCCAGCGCCAGCGTGATGGAATCGAAACTTGCCTGGAACTCACTGGAGTCGAGGTGTTCCAGCTCCAGGGTGTCCGTCAGCAGGATGTGGTCGCCCTCAAGGCCGTAGGAGCCATGGACCAGGTCGCGGGCATTGAGTTCCAACAGCTTCCGGAACAGCGCCCCGCTGGCCTTCTCCGCGGTGGGCACTTCCATGACCCGGACCCGGAAGATGACCACCGGGGGAGCCAGGTTGATGACCACCTCGGTACCCTCCGCAGTCTTGACGACCCAGAGATCCGGCTCGACCTCATTGCTGGAGAGGCCATTGGATTCCAGTCGGTCAATGAACGACTGGATGTCTTCCTTCGTGACCATTCGGTCTCCTCGTTCGGCAGCCAGGGTGGCCGCGTGCGTCAGGAATCTACCTACTCTGCCGGTGGGGACGCCAAGTGGCGCCCCGCCGGATCCACCCGGGTCAGCAAACGCTCCGTAAAATCGAGCCGTTCCTCCAGCTCCGCCAGCCGGTGATACTGGGCGTCCACCTCCCCGGTAATCGGCGAACGCAGCTCCATACGTTCCAACCGGGCCTCAAGTTCCCCAATGCGGGCCTCGCCCCCCGCAATCTCGGGCTGACCCTTGCCCCGGATCCGCTCCGCCCAGGCCTTGATCAGCGGTGACATCGCCACCCAGAATGCCACCTGACCGCCGCCGATGGCCAGCCACATGGCGAATTCGCCAGCCTCGCTCATACTGGTGTATCCTCCCTGACCAGTGGAATGCGGGGTCGTTCCCGTGTCTGGGCCAGCAACCGTTCCGTCAACTCGAGGCGCTCCTCAAGTTCGTAGACCCGGGCTTCCATGTCGGCCAGGCGCTGGGCGGCCATCTCGCCGGTGGAGAGCCCGACCCTCGGCGAGGTGTCATCGTCGCTTCCACCGCGGCGGAGCCACCAGACACGGGCCGCCGCCAGCCCAACCGACCAGGTACCGAGCCCCATGATCACGACGATCTCGCCAGCTGCGCCAGAGGCGTCGATAACCATGCCCACCAGGAAGCTCGCCGCCGTCCAGAGGATGCCAGCCCCCAGGAAATCCCATCGGGTAGCCTTAGGCATCGGACCGTTCCTGCTTGGAGCTCGCCAGCAACCGCTCAGAGAAATCCACCCGCTCCTCCAGTTCCAGTACCCGGTGGCGGAGGTCGTCGAGCTCGCCGAGTATTTCGGCGGGGAGCTCGGGCGGAATCGCGCCGGGATCCTCGCCACCGATTCGGCGCGCCAGCGCCTTGCCCACCGGCCCACGGAGCACGAAGGCCACCCCGCCCATCGCCATTCCCCAGATCGGGATCGACGCGGCACCGATGGTGTCGGTCACCAGGAACAGGGCGCCGAACATCCCGAGGGCGGCAATGATCAGTCCCCCTGCGACGCCACCTTGCCGGATCATGCGCTCCCCTCCCAGCCCTGCGGGCCGGCCTCAAGCATCGTTGCGTTCCACCAACTCACGGACCGGTTGCTGCTGCACCAGCATCCGCTCCGAGAAGTCCAGCCGCTCTTCCAGCTCCGCCACGCGAGAATGGAGGATCTCGACCTCGGCCACCCGCTGCTCCAGCTCCTCCATCCGCTCCAGCTGCACTTCACCGGTGGTCAGCCCCTCTGCCGTCCCCCTGGCCAGGGCGCGGCGACGCCGCCATTCGAAGAGGATCGCGGAGCCACCAAATACCAGGGGGATGAAGATTTCGTCGTTCGAGCCCGCGGCCACCGCGAGCATGATCGTGACGAAGAAATGGATGCCAATGGCCCATCCATCGAGTCCCATCCTCCACTTCACGACGCCCCCTGCCGACGGGCCACTTCTTCGGGGTGGCCCTGCACCAGGAGTCGCTCCGAGAAGTCCACCCGCTCCTCCAGCTCCGCCAGGCGGTGATGTCCTGATTCCACCTCCGCCAACCGCTCATGCAGCGCAGTAACTTCCTCCTGCAGCGCCTTGACCGCCTTGCCACCCCCACCCTCGATCCGCCGGGCGATGGCACGGGTCAGGAGAAAAACGATCGATCCCCCGATCAGCAG
>JAWXBA010000345.1:0-5504 GCA_034439775.1 Gemmatimonadota bacterium
AGCCTAATCGCCTAATCGCCTTTCCCCCCCGCCGTCCGCTGCGTCCCACCCTTGCCCGCCTGCTCCGCGCTGTGCCCGCCGATGATATACGCCGCCCCCTTCGCGCACGCCGCCACCAGCTCGGCCCGCCGCTCCGGGGTGAGCGTCCGGATATCGTAGTCAGCATAGGCGAAGGTGGGGCTTGCGGCCATCTGCTCCCGGTGCTTCGCCAGGTACTCCTCCAGGCTGCAGATCACCTTCGCCGGATTGCCGGCGCAGACGGTCTCGGGCGGCAGTGACTTGCTCACCACCGAGTTGGCGCCGACCAGGGTGCGCGGCCCGATCTCCACCCCGGCGAGGATGGTCGTCCTGGCCCCGATGTGACACGACTCGTGGATCAGCACGCGGCCGAGCCGGGCGGCGTCGAGGTACTCATCCATCTGGGCGTCGTGGGCGAGGATCAGGCAGTCGGGACCGAAGCCGGTGTGATCCCCGATGCTGATCAGGTAGCAGTGGCTGGTGTCGATCCAGGTCGAGGCCGGCAGGTTCACGTCCCGCCCGATGTGCATGCCCATCTTCCGCAGGCTGGCCCACCGCCGCTCCAGCCGGGCCGATTCGAGCCGGGCCCGGAGACCCGAGACGAGCCGCAACAGTGCGCCGATCATGCCGCACCGCCCTTCGCCAGCTCCACCAGCCGCTCAACCCCGCCGGCGCAGTGCACCACGTGGGGGACATCCGAAGGCATGCTGAAACGCCGGACCCGGAACCGACCCTCCCTGGTGGCCGCTTCCACCCGCGGCACCGCATAGCCCGGCGTGCCCACCACCGCACCGGCCAGCCCAATCTCCACCATGGTCTCGATCTCCCGACTGCCGAAGTCCTCCGGGCCGCCATTCGGATAGCAGAAGATGGGCACTGGTTCGCCCAGTTCCTCCCGCAGCCGCCGCCAGGAATCAGTCAGCTCGATGCGCGACTGGGCGTCGGGTGTCTGGCTGAGGATCGGGTGGGTGACGGTGTGGGGCCCGAAGCGCATCGTCGTCTGCCGCTCGCAGGCCCGGGCCTGGTCCCAGCTCATCGGCGCGTAGCGCTCAGGCGCCGAATCGGGGAGCGCGACCTCCGCCGCCACCGCCAGCCGGGCGATCGTCGCATGCTTCTCCCCGTCGGGGACCAGCTTGCAGCGCTCGGTCACATCCCGCTGGGCTGCGAGGCGCCCGGCGTCGTTCTGCCATGCATGTCGCACCGTGCTGTCACCGATCGTGAGGTCGAGTGAGCGGTGGGTCGTCTGCTGGAAGACGAACTCGATCCGGTCCCACCAGAACCAGAGCGTCCGATCGAGGAAGCCGGAGGTGAGGAACGTCGTCACCGGGCAGTCGAACTCGGTGAACACCGGGGCGGCGATGGTCGCCTGTTCCAGATAGCCGTCATCAATGGTAAAGGCGGTGGCGCCGGCGGGCAGGGCCGGGGCACGCTCACCGAAGATGTCGGGCAGGGGAACCAGCGGAACCCGCTCGCGCCGCAGCCAGGCGAGTGCCTGGCGCAGGTCCTCCGGTGCGTGCGCCTCAATGCCACGCGCCGGATCGGTGAATCGATGCAGCATGAAGATCGTTGCCCGGCCGCGCAGCAGCGGACGGAGCGGACGCGTCGCACCGGGGAAGGTCAGCGCACGCAGCGCCAGGCGCTTGAGGGCAGGCAGCATCAGGAGACCGGCTGGAGCACGGGAACGGGAGTGAGGCGCAGGGCCAATGCATCGAACAGAATCGCCGCCTGACGCCCGCGGCTCAACGGCTCGCTTCCGCGCAGCCGCCCGGGGCGTTCCCCTGCGGCAAAGGCGAGCCAGCGGCGCTCGAGGGCAGCGGTGATGCCGGCTTCATCCGCCGGCTCGACCACATCGGCATCGGTGCCGTCCAGCGCGCGCCCGGTCGCGCTTGAGCGGCTGACCAGCGCCAGCAGCCAGGCATGGAAGCGAACATACTCGAAAATCTTCGACGGAATGGCCATGTCGCTGTCCTGCGGCAGGCTGACCAGCATCGTGGCGCCGGCCAGGAACTCCATCGCGGCTCCCCGCGGTCGGCTCGGCCCCGTCTCCACGTAACCGCCGATCCCCTCCTCGACCGCCATCCGGCTGAGCGGGACGCCGCCGTAGCTGTCCACGTTGCCGATGAAGGCCAGCCCGAACTGTGCTGGCGTCAGGCGGTGCGTTGCAATGACCCGTGCGGCAGCGCGGAAGAGAGGGCGCGGGTCGCGGTCGAGATAGATCGATCCGGCATAGGCTGCGACAAACCTGTCGCCCCGCCGGCTCGGCGGCAGCGGATCCTCATCGTAACCGTTCATCACGGCGATGATGCGCTCTGCTTGCGCCGGATAGAGCGCCCGCATGCCATCGCGGGATGGCTCCGTGTTGGCCACGATCAGGGAAGCGGCGGCCACCGCCTGCTGCTCGTATCGCGCTGCCAGCCGAAACCAGAGTGGACTGGCGATCGTGGCGGGCAGGCGCTGCTGCAGCCGCCAGGGATCGCGCAGGTCGAGGACCAGCGGCAGGCCAGTGGTGGCGGCGAGCCGGCGGGCCGCCTCGTGCGGCATGTGCGGCGGGCCGCAGCAGATGATCGCCTGGTGGTTGTGCTCCGCCAGCCAGGCTCCCGCCGCGCTGGTGGCGCACAGCGCCCAGGCGAGATCCTTCTGGGCCTCCAGCCACGCATAGTACGCCCGCTTCCAGCAGCCCGCCGAGGTCCACGACCAGGGGATCTCGTCGCGTCCGTAGGAACCGGGCGCTGCCGCTGCCGGCCCCGCGGCGGCGGCTGGAGTCGGGGCCAGTGCCGATGGGGCAGCCGGTCGTGCCCCACGCAGCTGACGCAGCGCTCGCCAGGCGAAATGCTCCAGCCGTTCCACCACCAGTGTCGGCAGCGGCACGCCGAGCACGCGGGTGTCAGGCGGCAGATTGCGCAGCCGGCTCATGTCGGACTCCGGCAGGCTAGCCGGATGGACCGTGAGCACATCCAGACCGTAGCCGCGCCGGTCGGCGTGGGCCGCGAGCATCTCCCACCGCAGCGCCCCCGGTGACTGTCCTGGAGGAAAGTGATAGCTCAACAGCAGCAGCCGTGGCCGGTGCGACGTCAGGCCCGTCGGTCCGGCAAGTTGCTCGGGCTGGAACGCCTCCTGGGCGGTAACACTCAAGTGCACACCTCTCATCTTTTCCGAACCAGCCGCCGCTTCACCGCCGCGACCGCCCGCCCGACGAGATGTGCCAATTCCGCCCGCGCCGCCCCGGTCAGCACCGGCAGCGTTTCGTAGTGCATCGCCCGCAGCATGCTCCCGGCCCGTTTCTCGAACCCGACCCGCTCGCCGTGCGACAGCGCCTGCTTCCACCGGCCCGCGTTGTCTTTCTGGGGTGGCTGATCCAGCAGTGGCCAGAGGTGCCGCTTCTCGTCCGGCACCGAGCGCTTGACGTCGCGGTGATACTCGAGCATCTGCGGACTCCAGCTCACGCCGAGAAAGGCACACAGTCGCTGGAGTATCTGGGCCGCGTCGGTGACGAGGTCCTCGTACCGCAGCTCGAAGTAACGCTCAGGGCCCAGCACCCCACCGATCCGCCGGACCCATTCGACCTGCTCCCGCCAGGCTGAGGCGCAGTCGAACAGATCCTGGATGCCAAAGTCCTGCTGCTGCTGCGACAGGCAGGCATCGCGGCCATCCCGCACGATGTGAATCACTTTGCCGGCGGGGAACCATCGGTTGATCCGGTCGATCCGTTCCATGTTGCCGGGATCCTTGTCGCCCCAGGCCCGCTTCCCCTTGGCCGCCGCATATGCCAGGTGAAAGGCATCGATGATTCCGGCGAAGCCCGGCCGCTGCCGCAGCGCAAGTACACTCTCCACCGTCAGCGGCACTTCCCATAGCCGGATGCGCTCCTCGGCGAGCAGGTCGGTGACCATTCGCCGCACCTCTGCGTCGGTGGCGAGGTTGCCGTACTCGGCCAGCCGGTCCTCGTACCGCGCCCACAGCCCTACCGTATCAAGCGGGATGGCGAGGTCGGGATGATTGTCGAGCATCAGGCGGAGCAGCGTGGTGCCGCTGCGCTGGAAGCCCACGACGAAGAATGGTTCGGTCACCGGCGAACCTCCCGGGCCAGCGCCTTGAGCGTCCGGAGATGTTCCCCATACACGCCGAGCATGACGCCGACGTAGGTGAGGGCGCCGGCGGTCACGGCCAGCGCGAGTTGGAGCGCGACCGGCCAGGCGGGCGGCAGCAGGGTGCGCACCGCGAGGACCGCGGCACCCATGGCGAGCGAGGCGCGCAGGGGCGGACGCAGGGCATCGAAGTAGGTGCCGAGTCTCATGTCCGTGGCCCGGAGTACCGCGCGCAGCAGCGGCAAGGCAATCGCGGGATAGCCGATGATCCAGGCCAGCGCCACGCCATTGACCCCCCAGTGACTGCCGATCAGGAAGAGGGGGAGCAGCACGGCGACACCGATCAGGTTGTAGCGCATCGCCTTGCCGGAGTGCCCCAGCGCCTGCAGCACATGGGGGTAGATCGTGGTGACGGCGCGGGCGGAGGCGTACACCGAAAGCAGGGCGAGCGGGCCGATGGCGGGCCACCACTTGTCGCCCAGCACCACGACGGTGAACTGGTCCGCCACCGTCGCAAGCCCCACCGAGAGCGGGAGCGTGATCAGCGCGAGGGCTTCGGTGACCTTGAGCAGGTAGCGCCGCACCTCGGGTAGATCGTGCTGCACCGTGGAGAAGAGGGCCGGCGTCACCTGCCCGACCATGCCGCTGATCCGGTCCACCGGAATGCTGGCGATGGTCCAGCCGTAGCTGTACGCACCGAGCAACGCCTGACCCAGACGTCGTCCCACCACGGCGAAGTCGGCGTTGCTGTAGGCGTACCAGGAGAGGCGCGAGACCATGATGTGGCTGCCGAAGGACGCCGCTGGCGCCACCTCCCGGAGCGAGGCGGGCCAGCGGATCCGGTGCGGTCGCACCGTCAGCGCGACCGCGGTCCCGATGCTGCCGCCGATGAGGGTTCCACCGACTAGCGCCCAGTAGCGCCAGCCGAGCAGGGCGAGCAGCAGCGTCATCAGCCCGCCGATGATGGCCTCGACGGCGTCGATGGTGGCGACCTTCTTGAACTGCAGATCTCGGCTCAGCAGCGACTTCGGCAGGGTCTTGAGGGCGGTGAGAATGAAGACGGCGCTGAGCGCGGTGATCGGCCAGCGGGCGTGGGGTGCATGGAAGAAGCTGACGTACGCCGGCGCTGCCAGCGCGGAGAGCAGCCAGAGCGTGCTGCCCAGCGCGAGGGTGACCCCGCCGATCGCGGCGATATCGGGCTCGGTGAAATCCCGCCGCCGGATGATCGCTGCGCCCAGCCCGAACTCGTTGACCAGCTGGATGAAGCCGACATACAGCGTGGCCAAGCCGTAGACGCCGTAGTCGGATGGCGCCAGGATCCGGGCCAGGCCGATCGTGATCCCCCAGCTGACCAGTTGGGTGGCCCACTTGAGACCGCCGGTCCACGCCACGCCCCGCACC
>JAWXBA010000346.1:0-2817 GCA_034439775.1 Gemmatimonadota bacterium
AATTCCGTGTGGTTCCCAGTGCACCGGTGGGCTGCGCCCGCCTGCGGCGGGCTTGCCGTCCTCGCTTTGCTCGGACCGACTCCGGTCGGCGCCTCTGTCTCCCTCCCCGGGTGCTTCGTCGCCTGCGCCGCTGCCTTGCGGCCCCACCCGTCCGGGCGTAGCGTTCAGCAGCCCGATCCGGAGGGCTCCCTGGCCGAGCCGCGATACCGTTGCCACCACCTGATGCTGTGCCTGGTCACCGTGCTCCTTGCGGGGGCTGGCCCCGTTTCTGCCCAGTCGCGCGGCAGCTCCCAGATCATGGGAGTGGTGCTCGATGCCAAATCGCGGCGGCCGATCGCCCAGGCGCGGGTGACGCTCGAGGGCACCCCGCTTGAGCGCCTGACCGATGGGCGCGGGGCATTCGCGTTTCCCAACCTTGGCGATGGCGGCTATACGGTGCGGGTGATCGTCCCCGGAGTTGACTCCACCTCCACCCCGGTGCGGCTGGCACCACGCGAGCGGGTCAGCCTGGAGATCTACGTCGGCGCCACCCTGGGGAGCGTCCTTCCTGAAGTCACGGTCACGAGCGCAGCAGGCTCGGGGAGCGGCCGGGCGGAGTTTGAACGTCGCCTGGCGGAAGGGAACGGTCGCTTCATCACCCGGGAGTATATCGAGCGCCGGAAGCCGCAGGACCTGATGGACCTGATGCGTGGGGTGGCTGGCGTCCGGGTGGAGTGCAGCACCGATCGGTACCGTTGTGCCATGCAGTTCGGCCGGAACCCCCGGGGGTGTTCTCCCCAGTACTTCATGGATGGCATGCGCACCCATCCCAGTGTCTTTTACCTGACCCTGCCAACCGATGTGGTGGGAATCGAGCTGTACTCCGGCGCGGCCCAGGTGCCGTCCGAATTCCAGGGGCAATCCTCCCGGTGCGGCGTGATCGCGATCTGGACCCACAACGGCAGCGGCAGCCGTCCCTAGGGCAATGCCTCACCTCCCGGAGCTGCCGCCCGCGTCCATCGCCCCCGGTGGGCCGCGCCGACCCCTCCAGCCCCAACGCAGGTGGTTCCGGCCGCGTACTTGTGATGATAGCTTAAACCGGCCCGGGATTTCCCAGCCCCGAGCCCCCAGCCCCCTGTCCCGAGTCCCGCGTCCCTGACCGCTCATCCGGCGGAGCCCCGCTTGCAACTCCATACCAAGATCCTCCTTGGCTTGATCCTGGGCGCCCTGGCTGGCGTGGCGTCCAATGTCTTCTTCCACGACGCCGCCGCCCTCAATTGGATCGTGGCCAATGTGGCCTATCCGGTGGGCCAGATCTTCCTGCGCATGCTGTTCATGATCGTGGTGCCCCTGATCGTGGCCTCGGTGGCGCTCGGAGTGGCCTCGCTCGGCGACCTCCGCCGGATTGGCCGGATCGGCGGCAAGAGCCTCGGGTTCTTCCTCTTCACCACCACCATCGCGGCCACGATCGGCCTGACGCTGGTCAACATCATTGCCCCGGGGAGGTCGCTCGACGAAGCCACCCGGACCCAGCTTCTGGCGGAGTATTCTGGCGCCGCAGCGGAACGGGTGGGAGGCGGGGCGGTCTTCGGCATCCAGACCTTCATCAACATCGTGCCCCGCAATCCGGTGGATGCGATGGCCCGGGGCGACATGCTCGGGCTGATCTTCTTCTCCCTGATCATCGGCATTGCACTGACCCAGATCCGGCCCGAGCGGGCCCAGCCGATGATCAAGCTGCTCGAATCGATCGTGGACGTGGTGACGACGATCATCGGCTATGCCATGAGCATCGCACCGTATGGTGTGGCGGCACTGATCTTCGGGGTCACGGCCAAGTTCGGGGGCGAGGTGCTTCAGTCCCTTGGTCTCTATGTCGTCATGGTGCTGATCGGCCTGGCCCTCCAGCTCTTCGGCGTGATCGGACTCCTCGCCAAATTCCTCGGCGGAATTCCCTACCGGACCTTTTTCCGACGCTCCAAGGCACTGATGGTGACCGCGTTCTCGACCTCCAGCTCGAACGCCACCCTCCCCACCAATATCCGCACGGCGGAAGATGAGTTCGGCGTGCCCAAGGAAATCGCCTCGTTCGTGCTGCCGCTCGGTGCGACCATGAACATGAACGGCACCGCCCTGTTCGAAGGGATGACGGTGCTCTTCCTGGCCCAGGTGTTCGGGATTGACCTGAGCCTGACCAGTCAGATCATCGTCGTGGTCATGTCCATCGTGACCGCGATCGGTGCCGCTGGCGTCCCGGGCGGGTCGATCCCGCTCCTGGTCCTGATCCTGGAAATGGTCGGGGTGCCGGGAGAGGGGATCGCCTTGATCCTCGGCGTCGACCGCATCCTGGACATGAGCCGGACGGTGCCGAACGTGATGGGCGACCTGCTGACCTCGATCGTCGTCACCAAGTCCGAGGGCATTGCCCTCAAGGCCGCGGACTGACCATGGCCACCCCCCGAAGCGCTGCGCGGTGTGCAGCGCCCGTTCCGGGGCGCGTCACCATGGGTATGTCCAGCTTCCGGAAGCCGCTGCGCCGCCTGGGGCGCCGCAGCCTGACCATGTTCATGCTGGCGGCCCTCTGGCTGCCGTCATTTGATGCGGTCCTTCACGGCGCCCTCTCGCCGCACCAGTGGCTGCGGCACGTCGAATCCACCGACGGCTGCCACGCCGAACGGTGTGTGCTTGGCATGGCACTGGCCGAGCGGGCGCTGGTGGCCTCTCCCACCGCCCCGATTCCGACCAGGCTGGTGTCGCAGGTCGACGAACCGAAGATCCCCCGGCAGCCCCCGCTGCCGGGGGATCTTCGGTTCGTCGACCTGCGACACCAGCCTGGTC
>JAWXBA010000347.1:0-5995 GCA_034439775.1 Gemmatimonadota bacterium
CGCCAGTAGTCGGCGTGGTTGAAGCGCCGGTCGCTGATGGCGCTGACCCGGTACCGCTCCGCGATCCGCATGCCGTCGGACATTTCGGCGGAGGGCCCACTTGCCAGACTGCCGAGTGCGCTGACCACGGCGCACCCGGAGAGCGTGGCCGCAGCGACGACTGCTGCCAGCGCCCTCATGGCCGAACCGGAAGCTGGTAGTTCATGGCATAGGAGTGGACGCCGTCGGCAACGGTGATGGTCATGCTGCCGGCCAGGCCGGCCAGCCCCTCGGTGCCCGAGTCGGGCACCACCGTAAGGACCAGACTGGCCTCGCCACGGTTCATCGTGCCGCTGTGCTGGAGGACGAAGCTGCCACGGCGTCCCTGAAGCGTTCCGGTCACCTGTTCAATGGCGACGTACCCGGCCGAACCATCAGTTGGGGTGCCGGCGGCGAGCATCTGGCCTACGCTGGTGCCGTTCAGCTCACCATGGAAGATCTTGTCGAGGGTGAACCGGCCGAGGCTGCCGGGGGTGTGGGCATCGGGGGCCTGCGGGGTCACGGTGACATCAAAGGTGCCGGCGGCGGTAGATACGGGTGTGTTGCTGGCGACCATGGTGGTGGCTTTCCAGGGCTCGCGGCGGAGCCCTTCGATTGTTCTGCTGGGTTCACGAGTATTGAGATTCAGCTTGTCGCCGGGTTGGAGCATGTAGAATCGACCCCCGTCGCCGAGGGTCCGCTGATTGTCGTAGACCATCATGTAGCTCTGGCCGATCACCTCGGCGGTGTCGCCGCGCACCACGATGGCGGTGTTCTCGTCGAGGCCAATGCCGAGCAGGTGGGGGAGCTTCTCGAGGACCCCGATCAGGTCGTGCTGGCGGTTGCGGCGCAGCAGGTGCTGGTCAATGGCGGTGTTCTTGACAAAGCCGAAGCCAATCTCGTGGTCGCCCATCATGGTGAAGTTGTCCCGGGTGTCGCCGCGCGCCAGGTAGCTGCCCAGGATCGTGGCGCCAGCGGAGGTGCCGCCGATGACGCCGCCTCGGTCCAGGAGGGCCTGAAGTTCAGTCAGCACCGGGGTGTCGAGGTAGGAGTCGGCCAGGCGCCACTGGCGACCGCCCGGGAACCAGACGCCGCGGGCCTTGCGGATCGGCGCGGCAAAGGCGGGGTCGCTGGCTTCAGCGCGGTCGTAGGTGTGCAGCAGGATCAGGTTGGTGGCGCCGAGCTGCCGGAGCCGGTCCACTTCGGGACCGGAGGCGTCGTAGGTCGGATTGCCGCCGGCGGTGGGGATTACCACGATCGGGGCGTCGGGGCCCCCGGCCAGCTCGATGAACTTCTCCAGCACGTCACGGCCGCCGGGGCCGCCGCCCATGATGACCAGGGAACCGCGTGCGGGGCCGACAACCTGGGCGGCGAGGGGACTGACAAGAAGCAGGACGGGAAGCAGCAGGCGGAATGCGCGTCGCATCAGCGGGAATCCGGGGCTATGGGGGGGCGGGCCGGGACCAGTCGAAGCTAGCGTGCCCGGTAGGCCCGCACCAGAACCCTTTTCCTGGAGTCAATGTCCAGTCGGCGCTATGCGCACTCCAGCTCAAAGAGGGTGACTTCTGGCCGGACATTGAACCGGACCTGCTGGATGTGGCCGACGCCGCGGTTGATGTACATCTGGCGCTCGCCCTCCAGCGCAAACTCACCGGCGGTATAGCGCCGGTTCTTGACGGGCAACATCGGCGGTGGAAGGAAAGGTGGCTTGCATTGCCCGCCGTGGGTGTGCCCGCACAGGATCCAGCCATGGTAGTCCCGCCAGCCAGGGAGGTCTGCGGAATCCGGGTTATGGGTCAGTGCAATGGCCGCGCGGGACGAGTCCAGCGCGCCCACGGCTCGCGCCGGATCGAATTGGTTGGCCCAGTAGTCATCCATCCCCATCACCTGCAGCCCCTCTACATCGGCCACTTCGTTGCGCAGGATGCGCATTCCGGAGTCGGCCAGGATCCCGGTAAATCGGGCAGCAACCTCTGGGTGGGCCCAGTTCGGGCCATAGTCGTGGTTGCCAAGGACCCCGAGGGTGGCCAGTCGGCCGCGTGGCAGGTCCTGGTACATCCGCTCGGCGTGCTCGAAGATCCCGGGCCCGTGGGTCGTGAAATCCCCGGTGTAGACTACGATGTCGGGGTTGAGGGCGGCAACCTTGTGAAAGGTCTCGCGGATGTAGTCGTCGGAGACCTGCCGTCCCACGTGGATGTCGGTCAGGTGGGCCAGCTGGAGGCCGGCCATGGCTGGAGGCAGCCCCGCGATCGGGAGCGGTCGGCGCACGATCTCGAGCCAGTGAGGCTCGATCAGCCAAGTGTAGCCACCGAGGCCGAGTCCGGCGGCGGAGGTGGCGAGGGAGGTCTGGAGAAACTGCCGGCGAGAAAGCATGGTCCTTGCTCTGTTGCATTCGGCGTGCCATGACGGACTGGCGGACGATTGGCTATCGGGAGGGGCTCGCCGGGAATCCCGGTACTCGGTTGTGGACCAAGGTGTCCCAGGCCTCTGGCGAGATTCCGGTGACTCGGCGGAACCCGGGGGCATACCCCTTCGGGTCGAACACGGGGTAGTCGCTGCCGAACAGGAGTCGACTGGTCCCGTAGCGGACCAGGTCCTCCGAAAGTGCCTCGATTTCCTGGCCGGAGGTGCGGGGCAGCCCCTCGGAATCGCGGGCCAGCCAGGCCGCGGAAATATCGAAGAACACCCCGGTTCTTGGACGCCCGGCCGTGTCCTCCACCTTCAGCCAGGCGTAAAACGCACCCAGGATGGCGCGGGTCCACGGGCCGTAACTCCCGCTGCCGCCAAGGTGGGCAATGACCACGGTCAGCTCGGGAAATGGCTGGAGCACGACCTCAATGAACCGGTCGACATCGGCCACCGCCGCCCGGTCGCTCTGGGGGTCGAAGTGGATCAGCAGAATCAGGCGTTCGGCCTCGGCCAACTCGGCGATCCGGCGCAATGCGGCGAGATGGCCGGCATTACGGAGATCGGTGCCGGCGCTGCCGAGGTGAAGCTTGATCCCGGCGCTGCCGAGCTCCCGCCGGCAGCGCTGGATCTCATTCCAGGCGTAGGGGCGGAGGAAATCCACTCCGCACAGCGCGATCGCCCGGCCGGGATACCTCGCGGCTTCTGCGGCGACATAGTCATTCTCACGCCGTACCGCCTGCTGCTCCGTGGCCAGAGTCAGTCGGAGCGGTCCCCGGAAATCGTCACGACTGTAGGCATGGGCCATCGGCACCAGCACAGCGCCTCCCAGCATACCGGGTCGCGGTGGGCTGGTCGAGTCCGGTGGGCCGAGGAGGGTCACGACCGACGTGTAGGCGGAGTCCGGGCGCGAGAAATTGGCGCCGAGCGCCTTCCAGTCCTTGACCAACTGGGGGCTGAGCAGGTGGACGTGGTGGTCGACGAGGCTGGAAACGTCTGGGCCTTGGGCGGAATCGCAACCTGGAGTGCCCAGGAGCACGAGCAGCAGCGCCACGGCTGAGAGTGCACCGCGAGGAATGGCAGGCTCGGAAGAAGATGTAGGAGGCACTCCCCAAGGTACTGCGGGAGGTGCGGCGAGGCCAATCAGATCAGGAGTTCTCGATCCAGGTTGCCGTACTCCCCGGCCGACTCTCCGCAGCTGACTACCGTGAACTACCGGCTCCGTTCCAGTATCTCGCCCCGCCGGATCACATACCGAATTCGCGTGGTCGCCGAGATATCCACGAGCGGGTTGGCGGTCAGCAACACCAGGTCGGCCACTCGGCCGGCCGCCACCCGGCCATGGGTATTGCCCCGGCCCATAAGCCGAGCCGGGACGATGGTTGCGGCAGCCAGCGCGCGGGCGGGAGATAGACCGGAGGCCACCAGGAGCGCCATCTCCTTGTGGATGTTCGGAAGCGCGGTGCTGTCGTCATCGACCAGGCCGTCGGTTCCGGCCAGGATGGGGACCCGGGCGGCATCGGCGGCGCGGATCAAGACATTGGCCCATCGCTGCAGCAACGAATCGGCCGGTGCCCGGTTGAAGACCCAGAGGGTGGGCTCCAGGTGGGTCCCGGCGCGCGCCATCGCCTGAACGAGCCCGGTCATGGCGGGTCCGTTGGGCGGTACCGTGGCATACGGTCCGTCGCGTCGGTCCCACGCCTGGTTGGCAGTGATCGTCGCTGCCCCCTGCCAGGAGAGGTAGGGTGCGTGGGTCAGGACATCGACTCCGGCGGCCACGAGGTCGGAAGGGCGGGCCGGGAAGACGGTGCCATGCGCCACCACCCGCAGACCCTGCCGGTGCGCCTCGTGGGTCAGGGCGGCCACGAGATCGGCGTCCATCATCGCGTAGAGCTTGAGCACCTCTGCCCCGGAGCCGCGGGCCGCGGCGACCGCCAGGGGAAGATCGGTCTGCGCGGTGACCGCCTGTGCCCACGGCGAGGTGCCGGGCGCGTAGCCGGCACCCGCGTTGATGAAGCGGGGGTCGGTAAAGAACTCTGGCCCCGCCATGACGGAGGCATAGGCGATCTCGGGCCCACGCAGCCGTCCGGACTGGACGGCAATCGCGAGGTAACCAGCGACACGGTTGTCGCCCGCCAGTGCTTGGACCAGTGTCACACCACCCCGCACGGCGCGTTCGAGTGTACTCTCCATCCCGGCGCTCAGGTGCACGTGGTGGTCCACGAGGCCGGGAATCGCAAAGAGGCCTTCGCCGTTCACCGTCCGTGTGGCATCGGAGGGGGCTGCTGCGGTGATCGGCTCAACCGTCGAGATACTGTCGCCCCGGATGACAATGCGTCGGTTCGGGAGCAGGGTACCAGTGGCCGCGTCCACCACTGTCACGCTCTCGACCACCAGCACCTGGGGAGCCTGTCGAGGCCGCCCCTGGGCAAACAGCGAAGTGCTGACTGTGAGCAGGCACGCGCCCGCCAGCAGGTGGGCAACCAGGGGACACGCCCTGCAGAAGGCACCCGAGAGGTCCATTAGCTTTCGCTCCGATTCCTGGTTGGCTCTGCTGTCCGTGTGTCCTGGAGGAGTGATGATGACCACAGGTCGCGTTGCGCTGCTCTCGCTGGCCGCAATGCTCTCTGCCTGTCAGTCAGGCGGACCCGAGATTCCCGCACCAACAGGCACCGTGCTCCGCGTCGCAAGCTACAACATCCGCCATGGCCGCGGGATGGACAACGAGGTGAACCTCGACCGGACCGCCGCGGTGCTTCGCCGTCTCCAGCCGGATATCGTCGGCCTGCAGGAAGTGGACAGTGTGGTGGAGCGCAGTGGCCGGGTGGCCGAGGCACAGGCGCTGGGCGAGCGGCTGGGGATGCAGCATGCTTTTGGCGGCTTCATGGCGTATCAGGGGGGGCAGTATGGGATGGGGATCCTGTCTCGGTACCCGATCCAGCTGGTGCGCTCGGTGCGGCTACCGGATGGCAATGAGCCCCGGATTGCGCTCGCGGTGGAGGTCGCAGCCCCCGGCATTGGCCCGCTGATGGTGGTCAATGTGCACTTTGACTGGGTGGCCAGCGACAGCTTTCGGATCGTCCAGGCAACGGCGTTGACCCGGTTTCTCGATTCGCTGCCGATGCCCTACATCCTTCTCGGTGATTTCAACGACGAGCCCGGCTCGCGGACGCTGGGGCTTTTTCAGGCCCGGGCCCGCGAGGCCGCCAAGCCCGCTGGCAACCGGCTCACCTTCTCGTCCACCGATCCTGTCAAGGAGATCGATTTCATTTTTGCCGCGCCTGCCGCGCGCTGGCGCTCCGATTCGATAGCGGTGATCGCCGAGACGGTGGCGTCGGATCATCGGCCGATCTTCGCGCGGCTGCACTGGCGGTAGTCGGGCGTTGGTAGGGAGGGGAATCCGCAGATTACGCCGATGGACGCAGATTGCTCCGGGATCAGGCGGGCACCAGGCACCGTAGGGGCCGGGCCTGCCCGGCCCCAAACGACGAGCCACGGATTGCACGGATTGCACGGATGACACGGATTGGTCGTTGCCTTGGCCCGCATCCAGAAGGCGGATGGATCTGGA
>JAWXBA010000348.1:0-11482 GCA_034439775.1 Gemmatimonadota bacterium
CCACAGCAGCTTCATCGAGTCGATTGGGCCCACCGACTGGACCACGACCATGTCGGTCGAATATTTCACCACGCACCCGTTGCTGGCCCAACTCACCGGCAACATTGACCGGGTGGTGGTGGACGTGTGTGTCACGGCCCCCGACTGCGATAGTCCAACCGCGCGCATCATCAGCCAGGAGGCGTTGATCAACGCGGATGTCGAAATCCAATGGACGGTGCTCCCCGATCCGCTCGAGGTCCTGCGGGGGGAGGATCTGACCATCCGAGCCGCGAGGAAGAACAATCAGGGCATGGAAGTGGCCTTGCCGACGCTGAAAGTCCAGCCCTACGTCCAGGAGTGGGACTTTGAATGGGTGTCAACGGATTTTTACGGCTCGCTCGACGAGGGCAACGACCCAAAGCAGCACACCAACATCTACACCGCCGACGACCCCTTCAACTTTCCGCCACCTCGCAGGGAGACGGTTTCCTTCACCGCGTACCTGGTCGAGAATATCCACGTTCGCGAGCTGGCGTCGCTGGGTCCTACCGGGGGCCAGATCTGGACCACCACCGCAAAGCAGTTCCGAACGAAAATCGCTGAAGGCCAGGGCATCGTCGACGTGCAAACGGAATACGAACTGTCGCTGGCGGTCAGTTCGGCCAACCCGAGCCCGGGCCAGACCATCAATGTCACCGCCACGCTCGACCCGCCGGAGGCATCCGGAATCGCGTACAAGTTCATCACCGCGGGGACCCAGGGTGCACTGCTTGTGACCTCTGGCGCGCTGACGCCGTCGAAGACGGTCCAATACAAGGTCAAAGATTTCCCGCCGGGAGGCGACGAGATCATCCGGGTCGAAGTGGTGTCCGTGGTCCAGGGCGCCGAATGGGAAGTGCTGGCCACGGAAGAGGTGACCGTGGCCGTGGATCCCACGCGGGCGGTGCAGTTCGGGATCGTCACGTTCACGAATACAGGGGGCGGCACCGGCGTGCTCGCGGTCCTCAATGTCAGCAAGGTGGTGGGAGCGACCTCCTACGAGGTGACCGCCCAGGGTTTCCCGGAGGCGACGTTACCGCTGACGTTCAGCGGCGCCAACGCCACGGGCCAGGGGATCGCCGTCGGTTCAATCGTGGATACCGGAACCGCCTATCGCATCACGCTGCGCAGCGGCACCTGTCCTCCCAGTGTTCCGGTCTGCGGACATATTGCCGGCTATCAATCTTTCTATGGCGGATACCTGTACCGAGTAAAAGTGACCAACTAGCTGAGGCCTGTTTGGCCGGGGCCCGCGACCGCGCGGCGGGCCTCGGCCAGATACCCCGGCTTGAGCTCCAGCATGTGGGCCATCTTCCGCACCAGGTGCGCCTCGTGGTCGGCCAGCTTGCCGTCGGCCAGGATCACCCCCCACATCAATTCCGCCAGCACCATCTTCTGGCCCAGGTCGTACTGGTCGGCAATCAGCCGGGTAAACTGGAAGTGATCAACGGACCGGCTGCGCTCTGCCTCGGCCAGTTCGAGGAGTTCGGCGGCGGTGGCTTCGTCGAGACCGAAATGCCGGATCAGCGCGCCTTCGATGTGACGCTGTTCCTCCAGGGTAAACTCGCTGTCGGCGTGGGCCAGCTCCAGAAGGAGGGCGCAAGCCGCGAGCTGCACGCTCGGAGTGGTCCGCCCCACATGCTCTTCCTGCTGGGGAGTGATCCGACCGGTCACAAACCGCCGAATGGCATCCAACATCGAGCTGCTCCGCACAAGGGGAAGGGGTAGCGTAGTCCCGATCAGCGTCGAACGCCAGCAGCAGCACCGCGGGCAGGTCCGTCGGGCCAGGGGAGTATCTTCTTCCGATGGCCGATCGCACCACCGCACCCAGGACCCTGCCTGTGGAGCTCGTCATCCGCCAGGCCACCCTGGCAGATGCAGCCGTCGTCGCGACGCTGGGCGCGCACCTCTTTGCGCAGGCGTATGGTCCCACCCATCCCGACCCTGAACTGGGCGAGTACCTGGCGCGCGCTTTCCGCCCGGAGCTGGTGGCCCAGGCCATGGCGGAACGGGACAGCGCCGTCCTGCTGGTGGAGGAACTGGAGGGCGGCCCGGTGGGGTACGCCCAGCTGCTTCCCGGGGCGGCGCTTCCCGTGCCACCGTGGTCCAGCCAGGTGGGGTGCGAAATCCAGCGATTCTACCTCGATCGGCAGTGGCAGGGACGCGGCGTGGCGCAGGAGCTGATGGCCCGCTCGCTTCGGCACGCGGCCACGGCGGGATCCGAGTTGGTCTGGTTGCAAGTGTGGCAGGAGGCTCACTGGGCGGTCCGGTTCTATCAGCGGGCCGGGTTTGTCGCTGTCGGCACGACGCCGTTTGAATGGGGAAGCCGTGTGGAAACTGACTGGCTGATGACACGGTCCCTGAAACCGGAGAGTGCCCATGGCTGAGCCCACCATTCCTGCCGACCTTGCCGGCGCCCTGGCTCGGTGGCGCGCCGACACGCCGGGTATCGCCCACCGGAACCACCTGAACAACGCCGGGGCCGCCCTGATGCCGACTGCGGTGCACCAGGTGATCCTGGAGCACCTCCAGTTGGAAATGGAGACCGGCGGCTACGAGGCCGCGGATGGCCGCAGCGAGGCCATTGCGGACGGGTATGGCCATCTGGGCCGCCTGGTCGGTGCGGCGCCAGGCAACATCGCGGTCACCGCCAATGCCACCGATGCCTTTGCGCGGGCCATCAGCAGTTTTGACTTTGTCAGGCGCGATGTCATCGTCACTACCCGATGCGACTACACCTCCAACCAGCTCGTGTACCTGGCGCTGCACCAGCGCCTGGGGCTGGAGATTGTCCACGCACCCGACCTGCCGGAGGGCGGGGTCGATCCGGATGGGGTGCGGCACGCCATTCTTGAAGCCGGTGGACGCTGTCGTCTGGTGGCGGCCACCTGGATTCCCACCAACTCCGGGCTGGTACAGGACGTGGCGGCGGTGGGCCAGGTCTGCCGGGAGCTCGAGGTGCCGTACCTGGTCGATGCCTGCCAGGCGGTGGGGCAGATCCCGATCGACGTTGAACAGCTCCAATGCGACTATCTCTCGGCGACGGCACGGAAGTTCCTGCGCGGGCCCCGTGGAGTGGGGTTCCTGTACGTTTCCGATCGCGCCCTGGCCCGCGGCGACTATCCGCTGCTGGTGGACATGCGCGGGGCCAACTGGGTGGCCGAGGACCAGTTCGCGCTGGTGGAATCGGCGCAGCGATTCGAGGACTGGGAATTCCCCTACGCCCTGGTGCTGGGACAGGGCGAGGCGGCGCGGTACGCCCTCGAGGTGGGCATCGAAACCGCCAGCGCGCGCGCCTGGCAGCTGGCCGCCAGGCTTCGCGAGCGGTGCGGGCAGCTCGACGGAGTCAGGGTCCTCGATCGTGGCGCCACGCGCTGTGCCATCGTCACCATCTCCCCCGACATGGGGACCGCCCAGGATCTGGTGGCGTTCCTGAAGGCGCAACAGATCAACTGTGTGGCGTCGCTCCGGGAGTACGGCCGCTACGACTTCGGGGAGAAGGGTGTGGATGGAGCGGTGCGGCTCTCGCCGCACTACTACAACACCGAGGCAGAGGTGGACGCCGCCGCCCTGGCGGTGGCAGAGTTTGTCTGCAGCCGAAGGTAGAAGGGCCCTATTCGCGGGGAATCGCCCCGGTGCCACCAGCCAACTGCGCCATCAGCTCTTCGTCGCCGGCGCCGAGCCGCCCCGCCGCCTGCAGATCCCGCAAGGCCCGGAGTGCGGCAGCGGCCCACGGCGCGGGCCGGCCCGCCTCCCGGGCATATAGCGTGTGCCGCGCCAGCATCCGGGCCAGCGTCAGCTGGTTGGGCACATTGGCCGGCTCCGCCGCCAGGGCCTCCGTCAACTTGGCGGCGCCCTCCCCTAGCGCGCGCAGTGCCGCGGCAACATCCCCCGACGCCCGCTCGGCACCGGCCAGCGAGAACAACCCGATCGCCACATCGCGCACACCCTGCGCATTGCTGGGGTCGCCGCGGTGCAATTCCTCGTACACCGCCAGCGCCCCCCGACAGAGCGGCAGTGCCAGCGCCGCCTCGTCCAGCGCCAGGTGCACCTCACAGAGGTTCTGCTCGGTCACCCCGACATCCCGCCGGGCGTCGTTGTTGGTGGGGTCTTCCGATGCCAGGCCGCGCCGGACCGCCAGGGAGCGCTCCAAGGCCTCGCGCGCCTCCGGATACCTGGCGCGGGCCCGCTCGATCGTCCCGATCCGCTCGTCCACCAGGGCGCCGTAGCGGCGGGTCCCCCAGGACGGGGAGGCACGCAGCACCGGCGCCTCCAGGATGGTACGCGCTGCCCGGTAGTGCTCCACCGAGGCGTCGAGGTCTCCCAGGTTCGGAAAGTTGGGATTGCCGGAGAGGTCGCCCCGCTTGACCCGGCTGATGGCCACCGACAACTGGTGGCGGCCGCTGTCGGGAAAGGCCGCGGCGATGGTGCGATAGCCGTTCAGCGCCTGATCGGCGTGGGCCACCCCGTCTGCCACCTGACCAGTCCAGGCCAGGGCATCCCCCAGTTTCTCGTGCGCCACTGCCCAGGTGCGTTGGGCCCGCATGTCCTTCGGGTTCTCGGCCATCAGGCGCTCCACGATCGTGATCGCCTGGCCAAAACTCAAGGCGGCGCCGCCCAGGTCGCCCAGGCTGGCACGGGTCGGGTCGCCCTGCACCATGCCAATCCGCAGGTACGCCTCGGCCAGTTCCCACTCCAGCTCGGCATCGCCCTCCACCTGCGCGGCCAGGGTCTGCAGGTTGTCGATCCCGCGCTGGAGAATCAGCCGCCTGGCCTCGGTGGCGCCCGGCAGTTCCGCCACCGCATCGTGCACCTCGAAGAGCAGCGCTGCCGCCGTCTCGCGCACATCGGTCATCCGCTGGAGCGCCCGCCCCCGTTCCACCGCCGCCCGCTGCGCCTGGGTAACGGTACCCACCACCCCGAGTCCCAGGGCCACCACCCCAGCCGCCGCCACCAGGACCGAGACCCGGTTGCGACGGACCAACTTCCCCACCTGGTACCGCAGGGTGGCGGGCCGGGCGGTGACCGGCCGATTGTCCAGGAAACGCCCCAGGTCATCGGACAACTCGCGGGCCGAGCTGTAGCGACGCCCCGGTTCCTTGCGCATCGCCTTGAGCACAATGTTGTCGAGGTCTCCCTCCAATCGCCGCCGCCACTCGCGCCGGTCGGCTGGCGCCGTCGACGCGTCGTCCGTGACCACCGTGCTCGGTCGCGGCGGGTCCTCGGTGGTTGCCTTGCTGATCGCCTCCGCCAGCGACACATTGTCGAGCAGGAACGGCTGACGGCCGGTCAGCAGCTCGAACAGGAGGACCCCGAGGGAATAGATATCGCTGGAGGTGGTGACCGGTTCCCCGCGGATCTGCTCGGGGCTGGCATAAGAGGGCGTCATCGCGCGGCCACTCAGGGTGGTGGCGGCGTCCACACCGTCCTCGGGACGCATGAGCTTGGCAATGCCAAAGTCGAGCAGCTTGATATGACCGCTGGTGTCGACCAGGATGTTGGCGGGCTTGAGATCGCGATGGATGACGAGGCTCTGATGGGCCGAGTGGACCGCCTCGCAGACCTCGCGAAAGAGCCTCAGACGGGCATCAACCGAGAGCGACCCGGCCGCACACCAGGTGGTGAGCGGCTGACCATCGACATACTCCATGACCAGGAAGGGTCGGCCCGCCGGAGTGACTCCTGCATCGAGGAGGGAGGCAATCCCCGGGTGACTCAACCCAGCCAGGATCTGGCGCTCCTGCCGGAATCGTCGCGCCAGCACCGTCGAGTCCATACCAGGGCGGATGAGCTTGATGGCCACCTGTCGGGTAAACTGGCCGTCGCTCCGGGAGGCCCGGTACACTTCGCCCATCCCCCCCTGCCCGATCCGACGCTCGAGCAGGTAGGTCCCCAGGACCGAACCGGACAGGTCGTTCACCGCACCCAGGAGCAGCCCGTCGGGCTCCACCTCTTCGCGCAGGCCGCGGGTATCGGCACCCTGGTCGGCCAGCAGTGCCTCCAACTCGGCCTGCAGCCCCGGATCGTCTGCCGTCAGCGCCTGGAGCACCGCCACGCGAGTGCCCATGGGGGCGTCGAGCACCTGATCGAACAGGCGCCGCAGCAGGCGGAGGTGCTCAGCACTCACGGTGCCCCGCTCCCCGAGGCGGCCGGCAGCGGATCAGGCCAAGAGGATCCAGGGCACTCTGCATGAGCGAGGCTGCGTGGCACCGTGATCTGCTCCCCGGGAACGGGGCGATCGGCGTCCGCGCCGTGCGGGGCCTGCCCTTGCCTAAGGGTAGGGCTCGCCGGGACGGCGGTCAACGCCCAGACTTGCCGGGATTCCCGAACATCGGCATGATTGCCGAAGGCTGTGAAGGGAGAGGCCCATGACGACAGACAAGGACGTCGGCGGCGCCGGTGGGGATCAACGGCCCGATCTGATGCTGGCCCAGGTGTACGACGAGCTCCGCACGATTGCCCGTCACCACCTGCGCGGCGAGCGCGAGGAGCACACCCTGGTACCGACTGCGCTGGTGCACGAGGCCTACCTGAGCCTCCACGCCCGCGACGCCTCCGCCTACGCCGACCGCGCCCATTTCCTGCGCGCGGCCTCGCGCGCCATGCGCCACATCCTGGTCGATCACGCCCGGGCTCGGCGCACCGCCAAGCGCGATGGTGGAGTTCGGATCACGCTCGATGTGGCCATGGCGGCGGGAGCGCCACGCGACCTCGACCTGCTGGAACTGGATGACGCCCTGGTGCAACTCGAAGCCGCCGAGCCGCGCTGGGCCCGGGTGGTGGAACTGCGCTTCTTTGCCGGCCTGGAACTGGCGGAAATCGGTGCCCTGTTGGAGGTGTCGCCCTCCACCGTCAAGCGCGATTGGCAATTTGCCAAGGCCTGGCTGGCCCGCGCACTCGACCTCAGCCCCACGACTCGACCGGGGCCGGCCAACCAGATCGACGCCGACTAGGCCGCTGCCACGAACCTCTTGAGCGCGCTGCTGAAGTGGCCCCAGCCAAGGGGTAGTCGCTGAGATCGGCCGCTCGGCTAAAGCCGGCCTGGACGCCAGGGACCAGGGTGCTGTTTCCCGCCGGCTCCAGGTGCCATTCAATCCGCTGCATCGGCATCGCCGGGTCGCCCCGCCAGTCGGGCCAGTCGGTCACCAGCAACCGGTTCGGCACCAGTTCCAGGATGGTCAGCGGGCCACCGGTCACCTCTTGGCCATTGATGGGGTACGACCAGCCGGAGGAGTAGGTCCCGCCGCGCGAGGCTCCACGACTGGCGCGGTGGCACCCAGTCACTGCCGCAGCGCCTCCGGATCCAGGAGTGCCTCGAACACCGCTTCCGGCGGCGCGTCGACCTGGATCGACAGCCGGATTTCGGGGTTCGGGTCGGCAAAGTCGGGCCGCACGATGCCGCTCCCACCGGCCAGGTACGCCGTCAGGTTGCCAAGCGACAGCCGCCAGTAGTCATCGATCAACTCCACCGGGCGTGGATGCGGAAGCGGCCGCGACAGCTGGTGGCGGACGGTGACCGTGGTCCTGCCGGCCCCTTGCTGCCCCTGCCGTTCCACGCGAAGAGAGACCTCGGTCGGGCACCCTTCCAGCAGCCAGCTGTAGCGGAGCAGGCTCGTCGCCTCGATCTCCAGCACGCGGTCGGCTGGCTCCGCGATCGCCGGCGCGCCCAGGGTGTGCCGCCCCCAGAGCTGCCAACGCCCGCCCGGCGCTGGCTCCACCAACGCATGCTCCGCACACCAGCACTCTACTTGCGCGGCTTCCGTCCAGGCAGCCCAGACCTCTGCTCGGGGTGCGGCGATCGTGGCGAAGAATTCGTGGGTCCAGGCGCGATCAGTCCTCGATGCCCTTTGGGGTCGCGGGGTGGCCGCGGTGGGTCGGGTTGCTCGACATGACGCTTGAGCGCCTGCCGCCGGGTGGCCCAGGCCACCCGGTACTGGTCCAGCCAGCGGTCCACCACCTGGAGGGCGGTGGGGTCCAGCGAGTAGAGCCGCAGCTGGGCGCTGCGCCGTTCGTGTACCAGCCCGGCGTGTCGCAGGACTCGAAGGTGCCTGGAGATGGCGGGACGGCTGACCGGGAAGCGGCTGGCCACTTCGCCGGCCGGGAGTTCACCGCCCCGCATCAAATCGAGGATGGCGCGGCGGGTCGGGTCGGCCAGGGCGGCGAAGACCGGATCGGCGGGAATCATTTGCGTAACCATATGGTTACATAATAGGGCAACAGCAGGGCCGGTGCAAGCCGGCCCCGGTGCTGCCACTCGACCGCATGCCGGCCGGGGCCGCCATCGCATCAATGGGCGATAGGCCGGTCAGGTCGCCGGGGAAGGATCCTTCGCAACCGACCGCCCCACGATGATGGTGACGTTGTCCGTCCCGCCGCCATCCAGGGCGTCCTGGAGCAGCGCCTCGCAGACCTGTTTCGCCGACGTCATGGTGCGCAACCGCTCGGCGATCCGCTCGTCGGAGACGTGCTTGGTCAGGCCGTCGCTGCACATCAGGTGGACATTGTCCACCTCCTGCTTCAGCCGAGTCACGACCGGGGCGTTCTGCTGGCCCCCGATCGAACTGGAGAGGACATTGGCCCAGCGGGAGTTGAACGCATCGGTCCGCTTCATGACACCCTGGTCCACCAGCTCCTGGGCCATCGTCTGGTCGCGGGAAATCTGGGTCAGGGCATTGTCGTAAAATATGTAGTAGCGGGAATCGCCCACCTGGACCAGGTAGATCCAGGGCCACACACTGAGGTAGAGTGTCATGGTGGTGGCCATCCCGCGGCGCTCCGGGTTCTCCGCTGCCAGTGCCTGGACCCGCTGATGCACCCGGATGGCAGCATCCTGGAGGATCTGGGCAAAGTCGTCGCCCCGGGCATCGGACAGGTAGAACGCCCTGGTGCTGTCGGCGATGTACGCGGTGATCGCCTCGAGGGCGGTGCGGCTGGCCTCTTCACCCTTCCGTCCCCCACCCACGCCGTCGGCCACCACCGCCAGCATGGCCAAGCGGTCCCCATTCAGGGGAATCCGTTCCGGCTCGGTCAGGGAGGTGGACAGGATGTTGAGCCGCTGGTGCAGCGAGCCGAGGATGAAGTGATCCTCGTTATGGCTCCGGACCAGCCCCTGATGAGTCAGTCCGTAGACATCGAGGTCGGCATCCCGCGGCATGGGAGGGGTCGAGCTGCCGGAATTCTCGGGGGGTGTCATGCACGGCTCCTGGGGGACTGTGGCAGGACGCCCGGCGCACCGCAGGGGAGGTGGCCGGGCTTGTGCCCTCGAATTTGACCTGCCAATGGATTCGGCGCAACCGTGATCCGCACAGGCGCCGCGGCCGTGCGCCCTACGGCAGGTACGCCGCCTGCCTGGACCGGCCAAGATGCTGGTCGAACCAGCGCAGCAGTCGCGGCGTCACCTGCATCAGCAGCTTCGGCTCGCTCGGTCCGTGCGGGGTTCTCGGCAACACCATGAACTCGGTGGGGACGCCTCGACGCCGCAGCGCGGTGTAGAACTCCTGGCCCTGGGTAAACGGCACCCGCAGGTCACGCTCGCCATGAATGACCTGCGTCGGAGTGGTCACCTTGCCAATCCGGTACATCGCGCTGTGCTTCTCGTAGGTCGCGAAGTCGTTCCAGAACTCGTCGCCCATGTGCCCGACCAGGTAATCGGGAATGTCGGTGGTCATCGTCATGCTGATCAGGTTGGGGAGCCCGGCCCCCATGCTGGCCGCCTTGAAGCGGTCGGTCCGGGTCACCGCAAACGAGGTCATGAAACCGCCGTAACTCCACCCCGCCAGCACCAGGCTGTCGGGATGGGCAACACCCATGGCAATGGTCCGATCCACACCCGCCATCAGGTCATCCATGTCGCCATAGCCCCAATCCTTGAAGTTGGCGTACCGGAATTCCTTGCCATACCCGCTGCTGCCGCGCGGATTGGGTTGCAGCACGGCATACCCCTGCTGGGCCAGCACCTGGACCATGTAGATCGACCCGCTGCCGGTAAAGCTCTCCGAGAAGACCCCGGCCGGCCCGCCGTGCACGTTGAGCAGCAGCGGGTACTGGCGCCCCTGCCGGTAGTCCACCGGGTAGGTCAGGATGCCGTCGATAGTGAACTTTCCGTCGGGGGACGGCCAGCTCACCACCTCGGTCCGCCCCATCCGGGGCCGGGGGACACCGGCGTGCACATCGGTCAGCTTGCGCATGACAAAGCGATCGACCGGCGAGACGTGCACATCCGCAGGCACGCTGGATGACTCGAAGGTGAAGGCCAGGTGCAACTTGTTGGCAGAGAGCACCACCCCACCGAAGACCCCCGTGCCCTGAGTCACCTGTCGCGGGGGGCCACCGGCCACCGGCAGCGCCATCAGGTGACGCTGGGTCCGGATCGATTCGGTCACGTAGACACTGCGCCCATCGGCCGACCACGACAGCAGGCTGGCGCTCCGGTCGGGGGTGTCGGCCAGCCTGCGCGGCGTGCCGCCGGCGGCATCCACCACGTAGACATCGCCCAGCCCGATCGGCTCGGGCTGGTTTCCGGTGGACACGAACGCCACCTGACGGCCATCTGGCGAGAATCGCGGGCTGGTATGGATTCCCGCGCCGGTCACCAGCGGCCGGACCGCGCCGCCCGCAGTGGCGGCCACGACCGACAGGTGCGCCGACAACCGGGCCGAGTTGATCCGCGGGTCGGCCTGGTGCGCAAAGACCAGGACCTGGCCGTCGGGCGCCCAGTCAAAACTGGTGACGTGGAACTCGCCCTCGGTCAGCCGGGCGGCCGGGCGTTTGCCGGCGGTGTCGGGACGAAGGGGCAGCACGTAGAGATGGGCAAACTTGAAGTCGGTATCGACGATCTGCGCGTCGCGCTTTTCGCGCTTCGCGGCCTTTTCCTCAGCCGTTTCCGGGTTGGCCATCAGGTAGGCAATCCGGCTTCCATCCGGCGACCAGGCGTATCCCGACACACCGGCTTCGGCACTGGTGACCTGTTCGGCCTCTCCCCCGTCCACCGCCATGACCCAGACCTGGCCGGTGCCGGAACGTGAGCTGGTAAACGCCAACCATTTACCGTCCGGTGAAAATGCCGGACTTCCCGCCGACTTTTCCCCCCGGGTGAACTGACGGAGCCCGGTCCCGTCGGAACGGACCACCCACAGATGGGTGAGGTATTCCGACTTCTCCCCCTCCATCAGGGGCTCGCGAAGGCCATACACCACCAGTGCGCCATCCGGCGAAATGGCGGTGCCCTGAATGGAGCGGTACCGCATGGCGAGTTCCGGGGTCCACGTCGCCGCTGCCGCCACGGGTGTGGCAGCGGCGGGAGCCTGGGCGGAGGCCGGACCCCCCACCAGCAAGGTGGCGAGGAAGAGGGTACTCCCCTGGGCGGCGAAACGATTGGGCCGGGACATGCGGGTCTCCAGGATGGGGGCGTGAATCCTGGAGAAGTTACGGCCTGGGTGGACGCCTGTCATCACCCCGGGGG
>JAWXBA010000349.1:0-7215 GCA_034439775.1 Gemmatimonadota bacterium
CACCAGCCGGACGCTCTGGCGGTGGAAGGGATCTTTTACGCCACCAACGTGCGCACCACGATTGTGCTGGGGCACGCCCGGGGCGTGGTGCTGCTGGCCGGCGCCCAGGCGGGGATCCCGATCTTCGAGTACGCTCCGGCCTCGGTCAAGAAGGCCATCGTCGGCCGTGGCGCGGCCACCAAGCCGCAGGTGGCATTCATGATTGCTCGGCTGCTCCAATTGGCGGCGGCACCGGCCCCGGCAGATGCCGCCGACGGCGTGGCGATTGCACTGACGCACCTGCTGGCCTGCGCATCCCCCGGTCGGAAGGCCTCCGCCCGATGATCGCGACCTTGACCGGCCTCCTGGCCGAACGCAGCGGGGAAACCATCGTCATCCAGACTGACGGCGGGGTCGGATACGCCGTCACCGTCTCCCTCGGAGTCTACGAACGCCTCCCGGCCACCGGATCCCGGCTCTCGTTGCATACCGAGCTCGTGGTACGCGAAGATGGCTGGACCCTCTTCGGCTTCGATTCCCAGCTGGAACGCACCATATTTCATCGGCTGCTGGCCGCCTCTGGCTTCGGGCCGCGGCTGGCGCTGGCCATCCTCTCCGCCCTCGGGCCGGAGCGCACTGTCCGGAGCATCCAGGAAAAGAACCTGGCGGCGCTGGCCACGGTCAGCGGAATCGGGCGCAAGAAGGCTGAGCGTCTGGTCCTGGAGCTGGAGGATCGGTTTGCGGACCTTCCGGTGACCGCGGCCCCGGCGGGGGCGACCCGCAGCGACGAGACGGTTCGGGCCCTGACCGCGCTCGGCTATACGGCGACCCAGGCCGAGGATGCCGTGCGGTCGGCGCTGGACCAGGATGGATCCGAGGACACTGCCGCGGTGTTGCGCCGCGCGCTGCTGGTACTGACCGGAAGCAAGGGAGGCAGTCGCTGATGTCGTTGCTCACGATGACCACCGCGGAATGGCTCTGCACCAAGTGCGGGGTGACCAATCGCAAGCTGGTGCCAAAGGGGACACCGGAGGCGAAGGATCGTTGCGTGCACTGCCGGGCCAGGCACCTGGTTTCCCCCGATGACCGCCCGGTGCGGTGGCGGTCCAGGGCGGCGTGACCCGCGTCGAGATCACCACCCCCGATCTGCTTCCGGACGAGGGCGGAGCCGAATCCGCGCTCCGCCCCTCGCGTCTGGACGAGTTTGTGGGGCAGGCAGCGGTCAAGGCCTCGCTCCAGATTGCGATCGATGCGGCCCGCGCCCGCAACGATCCGCTCGATCACATCCTGTTCTTCGGACCCCCCGGCCTGGGCAAAACCACCCTGGCGCTGCTCATGGCCAAGGAGATGGGAGTCCAGTGCCGGACGACCTCCGGCCCGGTGCTGGAGAAGCCCGGCGACCTGGTGGGACTCCTGACCGGACTGGGGCCTGGCGACCTGCTGTTCATCGACGAGATTCACCGGCTGCGTCCGGTGCTGGAAGAGTTCCTCTATCCGGCAATGGAGGACTACCGGGTCGACGTCCGGATCAGCGAGGGCCCCGGCGCCCAGACGATCCCGATGGCGCTGGAACGATTCACGCTGGTCGGTGCCACGACCCGATTTGGGCAGCTGACCCCTCCGATGCGGGCCCGGTTTGGCATGGTGGAGCGGCTCAACTTCTATCCCCCGGAAGACCTCACCGTCATCGTGAACCGCTCCGCCGGGCTGCTCAAGGTCCCGATCGATGCCGCCGGCGCCGTCGAGATTGCCAAGCGCAGCCGCGGCACCCCACGGGTGGCCAACCGGCTCCTCCGGCGGGTGCGCGATTTTGCGCAGGTCCGCGCCGACGGTGCCATCACCGCCGACGTCGCCTCCGAGGCCCTCCGGCGACTCAATGTCGACGAGTTCGGTCTCGACGACATGGACGCCCGGATCCTGACCACGATCATCGAGAAGTTTGGCGGCGGTCCGGTCGGGTTGAACACCGTGGCCGCTGCGGTCGGCGAGGATGCCGGCACCTTGGAGGACGTCTACGAGCCCTACTTGTTGCAGCAGGGGTTCCTGGAGCGGACCCCGCGGGGGCGGGTCGCGACTCAGCGTGCCTACCAGCGGTTTGGCATCACCCCTCCCCCTGGCAGACAGGCCTCGATCTTTGACGGATGATCGTCGCCTTACCACCTCGGATTTCGACTACGACCTGCCACCGGAGCTGATCGCCCAGGTTCCCTGCCGGAATCGAGGCGAGAGCCGGTTGCTGGTGGTGGGGAACGCAGGGAATGGGGAATGGGGAATGGGGAATGGGTCCCTCGCCGACCGGACCTTCTCCGACCTCCCTTCCCTCATCCCGGCCGGCGACCTCCTGGTCCTCAACACCACCAGGGTACGGCACGCCCGGTTTATTGGACAGCGCCCATCGGGGGCCCCCGCGGAAGTACTCCTGATTCATCCGAGCTCCACCCCGGGCGAGTGGGTGGCCCTCGGCAAGCCCGGCAGCGCCATGAAGCCGGGCCAGAGGATCCGGATCGGACCTGAGGCGGAAATTGAGACGGTCGGTGTCCTGGAGGACGGCAACCGGGTGGTCCGGTTCATCGGAGTCTCCGCCGAGGCGGCGATCAGCGTCTACGGCCGGCTGCCGCTGCCACCGTACATCACCCGGGATCCAGATGCCGACGATGAGGATCGGTACCAGACGGTGTACGCGGAGCGCGAAGGTTCGGTCGCGGCGCCCACGGCCGGGCTGCACTTCACACCGGCGCTGCTCGACACCTTGCCGGCCCGAGGGGTGCCGGTGGCCCGCCTGGAGCTCGAGGTGGGGCCGGGCACGTTCAAGCCGGTTGAGGGCGAGGATATCACCGCCCACCCGATGCACCCCGAGTGCTATTTCATTCCGGAGGATCTGGTACATGCGGTGGCGGACACCCGCGCCCGCGGCGGCTCGGTGTGGGCCGTAGGCACCACCGTGGTCCGCGCTCTGGAGGCCGCTGCCGACGCCACCGGCCAGCTCATGGCCGGCCCTGGCGAAACTCGACTGATGATCACGCCAGGGTACCCGCTCCGGGTGGTCGATCGCCTGATCACCAACTTTCACCTTCCCCGATCGACCCTGCTGATGCTGGTCTCGGCGTTCACCGGGGTTCCGGCGCTGCATGCCGCCTACGCCCACGCCATCGCCCAGCGGTATCGGTTCTATTCATATGGTGACGCGATGGTGGTGATGCGAAGCGAGAAGGGAGACGCGAGCAGCGAGAAGTAGGCGTGGACCATCGAGCATGGGGAGGGGTACCGAGCAGAGCCCCCAACTCGTCCAGCCGCACTTCTCGCTTCCAACTTCTCGCTTCCAATCCCGCCCCCTTACTATTCCCGCCCATGTTCGACTTTCGCCTCGACGCCACCGCCGGCGCAGCCCGCGCCGGCACGCTCGACCTGCCCCATGGCACCGTGCAGACACCGGCGTTCATGCCGGTGGGCACCCATGGCACCGTCCGGGGCCTCCATCCCCAGGAGGTCCTCGATGCCGGCGCGCAGATCATCCTGGGCAATACCTATCACCTGCACCTGCGTCCCGGGGAAGAGGTGGTCAGGGCGCTCGGGGGTCTGCACCGCTTCAGCAGCTGGCCCAAGCCGCTGCTCACTGACTCGGGTGGGTTCCAGGTCTTCTCGCTGGAAGGGCTGCGCGACATCGCCGAGCACGGGGTGACCTTCAAGAGTCACCTTGACGGCAGCATGCGCACCCTGACTCCCGAATCCTCCATGGAAATCCAGTGGGCACTCGGTGCCGACGTGGCGATGGCGTTCGACCATGTCGTGCCGGGCCAGTCCGACCGGGCGCTGGCCGCGGAGGGGATGGAGCGCAGCCTGCGATGGCTGGATCGGTGTCGGGGGAGGCATGCGGAGTTGGTTGCCAGAGGAACAGGGAATGGGGAACGGGGAATGGGGAATGGGGAGCGGGGAACGGGGAATGCGATTCCCGATTCCCCATTCTCCATTCCCCGTATTGAACAGACCCTCTGGCCCATCATTCAGGGCGGCACTCACACCGATCTGCGGTTGCGCTCCCTGGCGGGAACCCTCGAGCGGGGGCCCTGGACGGGGATCGCCATCGGGGGCCTCTCGGTGGGCGAACCGAAGCCGGTCATGCACCGGGTGCTGGAGGAGCTGGAGCCGCACCTCCCGAAGGACCGCCCCCGTTATCTTATGGGCGTTGGGTTTCCCGACGATCTGGTCGAGGGAATCGCCCGCGGGGTGGACCTGTTCGACTGCGTGGCCCCGACGCGGAACGGTCGCCACGGCAGTGCCTGGACGATGTCGGGCCGGGTCAATATCCGGAAGGCCAGCCACCGGCTGGACGCCGCGCCGCTGGACCCGGACTGCGACTGCGCCACCTGCGCCCGGTTTTCCCGCGGGTACCTCCGCCACCTCTTCATGGCAGAGGAGATGCTCGGCCTGCGGCTGGTGTCGCTGCACAACATCCGGTTCCTGTTGCGGATCGGGGAACAGGCCCGCGCGGCTCTGCTCGCGGGCACCTTTGAGTCCTGGCGCCGGGAATGGACCGCGCGCTATCACGGCAATGGAGAGGATTGAATCGGCATGCTGCTTTCGTTGATCATGGCCGCCCCCGAGGGCGCCAGTGGCGGGTTGACAGTATTGATGTTCCAGATCGCGTTGATCGGGCTGGTGTTCTACTTCCTGATCATCCGCCCGCAGGGGCAGGCCCGGAAAAAACACGCCAACCTGCTGGCGGCGCTCAAGAAAGGCGACGACATCACGACCGCCGGAGGGATCATCGGTCGCGTCAAGGACCTCAAGGATGAAAGAATCACCATCGAGAGCGGTTCCTCGACGCTGGTGATCGAGCGCTCCCGCATTATTCGGGTGGGCGACCAAACCGCCCCGGCGGCCCAGCAGTCCTGATGGCGCTCCTGGATATCCACCTGCTCGGCAGTCCCGTCCTCCGGGCCACCGCTGCCGAGATTGTGGCGGTGGACGACGCCACCCGCGAGTTCATCGACAGCCTGTACGAGACAATGGATGCTGCCGAGGGGGTAGGCCTGGCCGCCAATCAGGTTGGGGTGACCACCCGGGTCGCGGTAATCGACGCCGATGGCCAGCGGTTCGTGATGGTCAACCCGAAGATTGTTCTGGCGATGGGGCGCGACAAGGCGGAAGAGGGCTGCCTCTCGATTCCCGAGGTCTACGCCGATGTCACCCGGGCGGCGCAGATTACCCTCGAGGCCCAGGACCGCGATGGGGCGGCCTACCGGCTCGAGGCCGGGGGGCTGGTCGCTCGCGCCATCCAGCACGAGATCGACCACCTCGATGGGATCCTCTTTCTGGACCACCTGAGCCCGCTCAAGCGCCAGGTAATGGTGGCGCGCTACAGGCGCGAGCACCGAGGTGAAAGCCTGACCCGGAGCGTGGCGCCGCCCTCCAGCAAGCGGTCCTGATGCGGACCGTGTTCTTCGGCACCCCGAAGTTTGCGGTGCCGAGCCTGCAGGCACTCCTCAAGGAAGGGGCGACGATCGTCGCCGTGGTGACCCAGCCCGACCGCCCGCAGGGACGCTCGCGCTCAACCCTGATCCCCTCGCCGGTCAAGGAAGTCGCGCTGGCACACGACATTCCCGTCTTTCAGCCCGACCGCCCCACCGGTGATCTGTTCCTGACCGCCATGCGCCGCCTGGAGCCAGCACTCGGCGTGGTCGTGGCCTACGGCCACCTGCTCAAGCCCGAGCTGTTGGCCATCCCGCCCTTCGGCATGCTCAATGTGCATGCCTCCCTGCTGCCCGCCCATCGCGGCGCCGCCCCGATCCAGTGGTCCCTCATGGCGGGCGATACCAGTTCCGGTGTCACCATCATGCAGATGGAGGCGGGACTCGACAGCGGGCCGATCCGGCACCAGCTTGCCACGCCGATCACCCCGTGGGACACCGCCGGCAGCCTGACCGAGCGCCTGGCCGAACTCGGCGCAGTGGCACTGGTCGAAGCGCTTGCCCTGGACCGGATCGAGCAGCTGCCGTCCACCCCGCAGGATCACTCCTTGGCCACTCACGCGCCCAAGATCAATCGCGAGCTGGCCCGCTTGGACTGGTCGACGGCGGCCGAGGCGGTGGGCCGGCGAATCCGTGCCTTTGATCCGGCCCCTGGCGCATGGACCACCCTTGAAGGCGGTGAGGTCAAGCTTTTCGGAGCCCGCCCGGTGCCGGAAAACGGCCCGCCCGGGACGATCCTGGCCATGACCCCGAGCCTGGTCGTGGCCACCGGGACCGACGCCGTGGCCATCGATGAGGTGCAGCCAACCGGCAAGAAGCGGATGTCGGCAGAGGATTGGGCCCGGGGGCGGGGCGCGGCGGTGGGCCAACGCTTCCAATGAGGCCACTGCCGCGCCTCCACGCGATCACCAACGATGTGATCTGTCGCGGCGCCGACTTCGGGATCCAGGCCGCCGCCATCGCGGCAGCTGGCAGCGGAGTGGCCATTCATGCCCGGGCCCCGGAAAGCACCACCGCCCAACTGACGATCTTTGCACAGCGCATCCTGGCGCTGGCACGCCCCGCCGAGGCGGCTGTAGTCGTCTCGACGCGGCCCGATCTGGCCCAGTCGGTCGGCGCTCAGGGCGTCCAGCTACGGGCCGGTGATCTGACCGTGGCCGACGCCCGCCGGATTTTCACCACAGGGTGGATCGGTCGCTCGGTGCACTCCGAGGCGGAGGCCGAGGCGGCGGTGCTGGAGGGGGCCGACTACCTTCTGGTGGGGACGATTTTCGAGTCCGCCTCGCACCCCGGGCATTCTGCTGCCGGACTCGGAATGGTGACGCGGGCGGCGGCGCTGGGGAAGCCGGTCCTCGCCATCGGCGGGATGGATCCCGATCGCGCCCGGGCAGCGCGCGATGCAGGAGCCTGGGGCGTGGCGGCGATTTCGGCACTCTGGCCGGTGCGCGATCCGTATGCGGCGGCGTTGGAGATGCTGGAAGCAATGGGCGGGGAATAGGGAATGGGGAATGGGGAATGCAACGTGGAGTGGTGAGATGGCTGAATTGACCCTGACAATCAACGGTGACACCCGCAGCGTCCCCGGCCCGGCGACGCTGGCGGATCTTCTGAGCCACCTGGATCTGGATGCACGGACCGTAGTGGTGGAGCACAATCGTGCCATCGTCCGGCGGCCGCACCTGGAGGCGACGCCTGTTGCCAATGGAGACCAGGTGGAGATCGTGCACTTTGTGGGAGGCGGTTGATGGCCACGGCAAGCATGAGCGAC
>JAWXBA010000350.1:0-9643 GCA_034439775.1 Gemmatimonadota bacterium
AACCACGCGCCAGCGCCGACCGCCACCCTGGTCGGCGATCAGGTAGGCCCAGAGCGAAAGTGCGGCCAGGGTGGTAAAGAGTGTCTCGGAGTAGACCGTGCCGGCGCGGATGAGCAGGACCGGGTTCCATGCCACCACGATCGCGGCCCCGATCCCAGTCCACGGCGAACTGATCCGCCGGAGCGCATCCGCAAGGAGGAGGGCGGTCAGCGCCAGCAGCAGCAGGTTGGTGGCGTGGACCGCGCCGGGGGAGTCCCCGGCCACCTTGCGGACCACGATCAGCCAGGCGGGGAATGCCGGTGGGTACTTGGCGTGCGGGGGCGTGCCAAGCAGGTACTCATCGCGGTAGTGGCCGGATTCCATCGATTGGCTGAGGGCCAGGTAGATCGGCCCGTCTCCTTTCAGCAGCACCTCCGGTTCCCGGCTGTCCCAGCCAGCCCACAACCCGATCGCCAGTGCAATCGACAGCACCAGCGCGTGCACGGGTTGCCACGGCGACGGTCGTGGCTGGAGGGTGCCCCGGGGCAGCAGATCCTGACCGGGGGTGGCAGATGGCATGCCCGACAATCGAGCAAGAACCATTCCCCGCTTGGACTTAGCCCCTGTGGAGGCGATCAGGCGGTGGCGGCTGGCACCCTGGCGTCCACCGCTTCCACCCTGACCGCCGCCACCTTGAACTCGGCAATTTTGGCGTACGGATCCAAGTGTGTGCTGGTCAACAAGTTAGCTGCAGCCTCCCGATAGTGCATCGGGATGAACAGTTGGCCGCGGGCCTGCCGATTGGACACCCGGACTCCCAACACCACCTCGCCGCGTCGGGAGGAGACCCGGACCATCTCGCGATCTTCGACCTGTAGCCTTGCCGCATCAGCCGGATGCATCTCGACGATCGGCAGTGGCTCCCGGCTGTCCAGCCCCTCAGACCGGCGGGTCATGGTTCCGGTATGCCAGTGGTACATCTGGCGGCCGGTGTTGAGAAAGAAGGGATAGGCCTCGTCGGGCAGCTCGCCGGGGGGCAGGTACTCCACAGGTACCATCAAGGCCCGGCCATCCGGGGTGGGGAAACGGTCGGCAAAGAGAAACGGCGTGCCCGGATGGTCGGGCGTCGGTACCGGATACTGGAGCGAGCCTTCGCGCTGCAGCTTGGCGTAGGAGATCCCTCGCCAGCTCGGCGTGACCCTGGCGATTTCATCCATCACATCTGCCGCACTCTCGTGCGGCGTGGGCAGGCCGAGGCGCTGGGAGAGCTCGATCAGGATATCGAGATCGCGCCGGGCATCGCCCGGAGGTGGCACCGCCTCATTGGAGAGCTGCACGTGACGATCGGTATTGGCAAACGTCCCCACCTTCTCTGCGAAGGAGCTGCCCGGGAGGACCACGTCGGCCCAGCGCGCCGTCTCGGTCAGGAAGAGGTCCTGCACCGCCAGGAACTCGAGTCCCCGGAACCACTCCTCGGCGGCGGCAAGGTTGGGATCGGAGAGGACCGGGTTCTCCCCCATGATGTACATCCCGTGCACCGGGCTGCCTACCTTGGCAATCTCGGTCACCATCAGTCCGTTCTCGAGCGACAGGCTCTCCTCCGGCACGCCCCACGCGTTGGCATACTCCCGCCGGTTGGCCGGGTCGGTCACCGAGCGGTAGTCGGTATAGGCAAATGGTATCGCGCCGACATCCGAGGCGCCCTGGACATTGTTCTGGCCCCGGATCGGGATCATCGCCGCTCCCCAGCGGCCCACCATGCCGCAGGCCAGCATCAAGTTGAGCAGTGACGCCACGATATCGGTGCCGGTGTGGTGCTGGGTGAGCCCCATGGCCCAGAGGGTCGAGGTGTTTGGCCCGCTGGCGTAGAGTTCCGCCGCCGCCCGGATGGTATCCGCCGGGATGCCGGTAATCTTTGAGGCGACCTCAAGGGTGTAGGGCTTGACCGCGGCGGCCACCGACTCGAATTCCCGGGTCCGTGCCTGGACAAAGGCGGCATCGAGGAGCCCGGCGTCGATGATGTGGGCCAACATGCCGTTGAAGAGGGCGACGTCGCTGCCGGGGAGCATCTGGAGGTGGATGTCGGCCAGCCCGGCGAGCTCGGTGCGGCGGACATCGGCCACGATCAGTTTGGCCCCCCGTGCCACCGCCCGCTTGATCAGGGCGCCGAAGACCGGGTGCGATTCGGTGGTGTTGGCGCCGGCGATGAAGATGACATCGCAGGCCTCCTCGATTTCCCGCATGGAGCCGGACGCCGCCGCGGTGGCCAGCGCCCGGTTCATGGCGGCCACCGAGGTGCTGTGGCAGAGCCGGGTGCAGTGATCCACGCTGTTGGTGCGGAAGGCCGCGCGCACCATCCGCATGAAGAGGTAGTTCTCCTCATTGCTGCACTTGGCGCTGGAGAAGGCGGCCAGGGCCTGCGGCCCCTGGGCATTGCGAATGCGCAGCAGCTCCTGCGCCGTCAGGCTGAGGGCCTCCTCCCAGGTTCCCTCCCGGAAGGCCTGGTACCATTCCGGCGGGGTGGCGACCCGATCGCGCACGTCCTCCCCATCGAGGATCGGCAGCCCGGTCAGGGGTGGCTTGCCGGTCTGCCGTCGCGGTCCCTTCGGTTTCCGTCCCCCCGCCCCCTCGGCAATGGTCGCCCAGGGTCCCGACCGGTACCGGGGCGACTCGCCCGTCCAGCTCCATTGGCCGTCCTCCCGGACCCACCCCTCTCGGATCAGTGGGACCTGGAGGCGGTCCTTGTGCTGGGGAAAATCGTACCCGAACCGGCCCTTGACGCAGGTGGAGCCCTGATTGGGGGTCCGTTCCTCGATCCAGGGCGAGGTGACCCGCATGATCTGGTCGTCCTTGACGTGCAGATCGAGCTGGCAGCCGACCCCACAGTATGGACACACCGACCGGACCACCTGGTCCGGATGGCGGACCGCCTCGATCCCGAATCGTTCCCTGGGGATGGCCTCGAAAATCGCCCCGGTGGGGCAGACCCGGACACATTCTCCGCACCAGGTGCACCCGGCGTGATCGGGATCACCATCGCCGCCGACGATGATCCGGGTTCCCTGGCCGCGATCGGCGACATCGAGCACGCCGACCTGCTGGATCTCATCACAGGCCCGTACGCATCGGGTGCAGAGAATGCAGAGCGACATGTCGTGGCGGATCATGACGTCGCCGGGGCGGGAGTCACCGGTGCGCAATCCGAGCGTGTTCACCGCCGAGGAATGTGCGTCATGATCGACCACGAACTGTTCGAATTCATTCCGCGGAGTCGCCTCACCACCGTTCTGGAGGTGCTCGCCGGGGTAGCGCTCCAGGAGGAGCGAGAGGACGTCACGTCGGTTCGCGGTCGCTTCGGGCGATTTTGTCTGGATTGACATTCCGGCCTGCGCCGGGGTGGCACACGCCGCCAGAAGCTTCGGTGAACCCTCCACCGAGACGAGGCAGAGGCGACAACTGGCGGGCGTCGACAGTGCGGGATACCAGCACAGCGTGGGAATCGATTCGCCTGCAAGCCGCGCCACGTCTAGGATTGAGGCGCCTGCTGCAAACGTGACGGGAATACCATTGAGCTGCAACACGGGCATGAGCACGGCCCTGGAAAGGGGGAATTGTCTGTCGAGTGTACGGCAGTTTGCTCGACCGGCGCAAGGGCAACCTGAAGCCGGTCACGGAGAAACATGGCGCGGGGGTATTGCGCGATTAGAAAAATTTACAATCTTTGTTATCAGCGTCTGGACGGTGCACAACGCATCGGGGCGCAAATCCACTCCGAGTGAGCCATGATGGACACCGGAGGGACCAACCTCAGGAGGATGTATGGCGACCAAGAAGAAGGCTGCGAAGAAGGCGAAGAAGGCTGCACCGAAGAAGAAGGCTGCGAAGAAGAAGTAGTCAGCTGTTCGCTGTGGAAGTACGCAGTAAGCAGAAAGGGCCGGCCAGCTGCCGGCCCTGTGCTTTTTGGGGGCGGTCCACGGTCACCATGCCGCCGCCGGTTCCCCCGTCCGCTCACGCCTCCCGACCATACCGGTTCGCCTCGTCCTCCGCCCACCCGGTGGGCCATCCCGCCTCGGGCATCGTCACCAGCAGGCCGCGGCCATGGACTCGCCCGCCCTTGCGCGGGATCGGCAGGGGGGTCCGCTCCCACTCGGGATAGTGGGACAGGAACCCCTCGGGCGCGTTCGAGCCGGTCTCCCCCGGGACCAGGACATGGACGCCCCCGGGCCGGGTGACTTCCTGGAGCTCGTGGAGCAACGCCCGGCGGCGGGCGTAGGACAACTCCGCCACCGCTCCGACGTCGATGACCACCAGGTCGGCAGGCTGTTCCATCGTCGGCAGCCGGTACTCCCCCAGCAGGGTCACCCAGGCGTGGAAGTCGCTGCTCAGGGCCTCGGCAATCACCCGAGACTGGACCCGCTCCACGCAGCCCAGGTCACCCGCGATGAAATGGACCACCGCCTCGTGCGCCAGCAGGAGGTAGGCTGCCGACTCCGCCCCGCTCCCCACCGCCAGGACAGAGTCGCCGGGTTCAATGCGCGGGATCATCACCGCGACGGCGTTGGCGGTATCGATCCCCCAGTGGTTCGGCTCCTTCTGGGCCTTCCGGAGGGGGAGGAAGTTCTTGCGCCAGGTACTGAAGGACTTGAGGCGGAGCCGCTTGGCAATCAGCCGGTCCACGGTGTCGGCCATCAGCACTTCCGTCAGCAGGAACTGCTGGCCGTCGGCGCCGTCGCTCAACTCCGTGGCGGCCTCATTGCCCAGCTGGAGCAACTCCTCGCGGGGGATCTGCTCCTTGTAATCCTCGATCCGGTCGAGGAGCCACTGCTGGTACTGCTGCTTGGGCGAGGCAGGGGGGCGGCGATTGCGCGTGGAAGCCTGCGAGGCAGTCAGCATGTCGCTGCCCTGCCGGATGTCGGACGGGTGGTACCGATGGGGAGCGCCGCGAGCGCCCGATGCTGCTCCATGTGCACTAAGATAGGAAGCTGCGGCAGGGGAGGAAAGAGCCCGCGAGCTACCATCGTTCCAGGACCACCCCTTTCAGGTAGCCCGTCTCGGGGACGGTCACCAGTTCCGGGTGGTCCTCGCCCTGCCCAAGGTGCTCCACCACCCGGAGCCGGCGCCCGCTGTCGGCTGCGGCCCCCGCGATCATGGCGAGGAACTCAGGGCGGCGCAGGTGGAACGAGCAGGACGCCGAGAGAAGGACCCCACCGGGTGCCAACAGCCGCATCGCCCGCAGGTTGATCTCGTGATAGCCCCGCATCGCCCCGCCAAGCGCCGAGCGCGACTTGGCAAACGCCGGCGGGTCGACCACGACCATGTCGAACGCTTCCCGGGCCCGGTCCATGTCCCGCAGGGCGTCGAAGGCATCGACCTCCTGCCAGGAGATATTCGAAAGTTGGTTCAGGGCGGCGTGCTCCTGCCCCCGGGTCAGCGCCTCGGCGCTGGTGTCCAACGCCAGCACGGACCCGGCCTTCCCGGCCAGGTGGAGGGCAAACGATCCGTGATAGGCAAAGCAGTCCAGGGCGCGGCCACCCGGGCGGGTCAGTGCCCCGGCCCGAAGCCGGTTGGGGCGCTGGTCCAGGAAGGCGCCGGTCTTCTGTCCGTCCCAGGGCGCGGCCAGGTAGCGCACCGCCCCCTCGCGCACCTCGACCTGCCGGGGGACTTCGCCGCGGGCCAGCTCGACGGCCTCGGCCAGCCCCTCATGGCGGCGGACCGCGGCATCGTTGCGGAGCAGGATGCCCGCCGGCGCATGGACCAAGGTCAGGGCGTCGAGGATCTCCTCCCGCATCGTTTCCAGCCCCGCCGAAAGCAGCTGGACCACCAGCCAGCGATCGTAGCGGTCCACCACCAGGGAAGGGAGTCCGTCGCCCTCGCCATGTACCAGGCGCCAGGCCGTGGCGTCAATCGCACCGCGTCGGGTGGCGGCCGCCTTGAACTGTTCCACCCACCAGGCCTGGTCGAGGGGGCGGTCGGTTCGCTCGATCAGCCGCAGCCGGATTTCGGAGGCCGGGGAGTAGAGCGCCTGGCCGATCGGCCGACCGTCAGGGTCCGCCACCCACACCACGCCCGGGTGGGGCGCCGGTTCCCCTGCCACGTCGCTGCGAAAGATCCACGGATGGCCACGGCGCCATCGGTCGGCACCCCGGTGCGTCACGGTCACAGTGGCCGGGACCGGGGCGTCGGGTTTGATTGGAGTCATGGCGAGCAATCTAGCGGTGCTGCTGCGGCTGGTCGCGGTCACAGACGATCAGGTCCTGGCGGGTCGGGATATCGTGGCGAGTTGCCAGGCCGCGGTGCGGGGAGGGGCGACTGCCATCCAGCTGCGACTGAAGCACTCAACCGCCAGGGAATTGGCCCTGCTGGCGAGGGCCCTCCTCGCCACGACAACGGTGCCGCTCTTCCTCAACGATCGTCTCGACGTGGCCCTTGCCGTGGCTGCCGCCGGCGCCCACCTCGGTCCCGGCGACCTCGTGCTTCCCCTCGCTCGCCGGGTGGCACCGCCCGGCTTCATTCTTGGAGCCTCGGTGGGGTCAGTCCACGAAGCTCCATCGGCCATGCTGGCCGACTACTGGGGGGTCGGCCCATTCCGGACAACCGCCACCAAGTCGGATGCGGGCGCCCCGCTCGGGATCCATGGGCTGGCCGACGTGATTGCGGTGTCAGCCGGTCGGCCGTGCATCGCGATCGGCGGCGTTGGCCCGGAGGACGTCGGGGCGGTTCGCGGGGCAGGGGGGGCTGGGGTCGCGGTGGTGTCCGGGATCTTTGCCGGTGATCCGGAGGGAGGAGCCCGCAGGTATGCGGAGGCGCTGTCCCTCGCTGGAGACGGGAAAGCCTGAGGAAGTTCCCCCGATCACAATCTTCCCCGGACTCCGTCCGCTCCCTTCTCCCTGCTCATTTCTCCCTGCTCACTTCAGGAGCTTCGCCCCGGTGGCGGCCTGCACCGCCTCGAAGGTGTGGCCGTCGAGCAGTTCCACCAGCCGGAGCCCTACCGCCGTCACGTCGAGGACGCAGCGTTCGGTGATGATGCGATCGACGCACGCTACCCCGGTCAGGGGCAGGGTGCACTGCTCCAGGATTTTCGGGTCATCATCCTTGGTGGTGTGCTCCATGATCACCACGATTCGCCGTGCCCCGGCCACCAGGTCCATGGCGCCGCCCATGCCCTTGACCATTTTGCCCGGCACCATCCAGTTGGCCAGGTCGCCCTTTGCCGAGACCTGGAGGCCGCCCAGGATGGTGAGGGCCACGTGGCCTCCGCGGATCATGGCAAAGGAGGTGGCGCTGTCGAAATACGAGGTGTTGGGGAGTTCGCTGACCGTTTCCTTGCCGGCATTGATCAGGTCGGCATCTTCCTCCCCGGCCAGGGGATACGGGCCCACGCCGAGCATCCCGTTTTCCGACTGCAGCACCACGGGAACGCCTTCGGGCACATGGTTGGCCACCATGGTGGGCATGCCGATGCCCAGATTGACGTAATAGCCGCTCGCCGAGGTGAGCGAGGCCAGCTCCAGGGCGGCGCGCCGCACGATCAGTTCACGCGCAGGGAGAGTCACCGGGACCTCACAGTCCGACGTTCGATATGCTTGACCACCGCACGGCACTGGAAGATGCGCTGGACGAATACTTCCGGGGTGTGGATCTCCTCCGGTGAGAGCTCGCCCGGCGCCACCAGGTGCTCGACCTCGGCGACGGTCACGCGGCCGGCCATGGCGCAGAGGGGGTTGAAGTTGCGTGCGGTTTTGCGGAAAACGAGGTTGCCGTTGGTATCCCCTTTCCAGGCTCGCACCAGCGCAAAGTCGCCCACGATACCGCGCTCCAGGAGGTACCGCCTCCCCTCGAATTCGCGCTCTTCCTTTCCTTCCGCCACGGTGGTGCCGACCCCGGTGGGGGTGTAGAATCCCGGGACGCCCGCCCCGCCGGCCCGGAGCCGCTCGGCCAGGGTGCCTTGGGGCACCAGCTCCACCTCCAGCTGGCCGGAAAGCATCTGTTGTTCGAAGACCGCATTCTCCCCGACATAGCTGGAGACCATCCTCCGGACCTGCCCATTCTTGAGCAGGTGCACCAGGCCGTGGTCGGTGGTGCCGGCATTGTTGCTGACCACGGTCAGTCCGGTGGGGCCGACCAGCCGGAGCGCCAGGATCGATTCTTCGGGGATGCCGCAGAGCCCAAACCCGCCCACCAGGACGGTCGCCCCGTTCGGGACATCCTTGAGGGCGGCGATCGCATCGGGGAATACTTTGGTCATCGGCCAGGGGGCGTGTGGGGAAGGGAGGGGATCCGTTGCAGAGTTCGGGAATGTAGGGCGGGAGCCCGGGAATGGGGAATAGGGATGGGGAATTTGCAACCACCGCCGGGCGAGACATTCACCAGCGCGGCCTCAAGTCCCCCTTCCCTACTCCCTGTTCCCTGTTCCCCCCCCCCGGATCCGGCGGATGGCCCGGAGGTGATCGGCGTAGTTGCGGGTAAACACGTGGCGACCGCTATCACCGGCCACGAAGAACAGCCAAGGCACTTCCGCTGGCGCCGCGACCGCCTCGAGGGCCGCCTGACCCGGCAGCCCAACCGGGCCCGGGGGCAGCCCGGCGATCTGATAGGTGTTGTAGGGGGAGTCCAGGTCGTAGTCCTTGAGCAGGAGACGGGTCTTCCGCGCGCCGGTGCGCAACTGGATGGCGTACTGGACGGTCGGGTCCGCCTGCAGGGGCATCCCGATCCGGAGCCGGTTCAGGTACACAGCGGCGATCACCGGCCGTTCATCCGCCACGCGGGCCTCACCCTCCACGATCGAGGCGAGGGTCACGAAGCCGACCCGGCTCAGGCCATGCGCCGCTGCCGCGGCATCCCAGGTGGTATCCCAGGCGGATTGAAACGCTGCCGCCATCTGGCGCACCAGATCCCGGCCCGAGACGGTCAACGGCACGAAATATGTCTCGGGACGCAGGAACCCTTCAAACGACGATCCGGGCACGTTGTGGAGGCGGAGGAGGCCGGGATCGCGCGCGGCCACCAGGAACGAGTCCGGCGGAATTCCCAATTGTGCCTCCGCGAGCTGGGCCACTTCCACCAGCGTCACCCCTTCTGGCACAGTGAACCGCGTCAGCACCGAGCGACCAGTCTGGAGCGTTCGGAGGATCCACCACGCGCTCGCCCCGCGGGGCAGGTCATAGCTGCCGCTCTTGATGCGACGATCTCCCTGGCTGGCCCGAGCCACCAGACGAAACCATTGCGGGGATTCGAGGATGCCGCGCTGCACCAGGGTGTCGGTGATGGCGGCAAAAGTGGCGCCGGGCGGGATGGTGATGCGCTCGGTCGGGGTCCCCTGGGGGGCGGGGCTGCACCCGAGCAGGCAAGCCAGGCACCCGAGCACCCGGCGGCGCCCGCTCATGTTCGGGAACCCCGCCGGGCGTCCAGGAAATGCTGGAGCAGGACGGCAGCTGCCAGCGAATCGACATCGGCCCGGCGGCCGCGGGTGGATCCGCCCTGTTCCCGGATGGCGGCGAGCGCCCTGGCGGTGCTCATCCGCTCGTCCCAGAGGTCAACAGGCAGCCCGGTGCGACCGGAAACCAGGACGGCCAGTTCCCGGGCGGCCAGCGCACTTTCCTCTTCGGTTCCTTCCAGCGTGAGCGGCAGTCCCACCAGCAGCCCCGTCGGGTCATGGCTGTGGATG
>JAWXBA010000351.1:0-5849 GCA_034439775.1 Gemmatimonadota bacterium
CCCTATTCCCCATTCCCCATTCCCCATTCCCAGCCCGCCATGACTGATATAGACGCGCGCACATACTGGCTCACCAACCTCCGCTACGTCGCCGTCCTGCTGGCCATCTGGGCCACGGTGTCGTTCGGCTTCGGCATCCTGCTCGTGGAGCCGCTCAACCGGATCCGGATCGGCGGCTTCCAGCTCGGCTTCTGGTTTGCCCAGCAGGGATCGATCTACACCTTCGTGCTCCTGATCGTGGTGTACGTGATCCTGATGAACCGGCTCGATCGCCGGTTTGCCATGAACGACCGGGAGGCGGGACAATGAACGTCGGCGCCTGGACCTTTGTGATGGTGGGGGCGTCGTTTGCCATCTACCTGGGGATCGCGGTCTGGAGCCGAGCCCGGTCTACTGGAGAGTTCTACGTGGCGGGGGCCAAGGTGCATCCGGTGGTCAACGGGATGGCCACCGCTGCCGACTGGATGAGCGCCGCATCGTTCATTTCGATGGCCGGGATCATCGCCTTTGCCGGGTACGACGGCTCAGTGTACTTGATGGGCTGGACCGGTGGGTATGTGCTGCTGGCACTGCTGATTGCACCGTACCTGCGCAAGTTCGGCAAGTACACCGTCCCCGATTTCGTCGGGGATCGCTACTACTCCAACACCGCCCGGATCGTGGCCGTCGTCTGCGCGCTGTTTGTCTCCTTTACGTACGTGGCCGGCCAGATGCGCGGGGTCGGGATCGTCTTCTCCCGCTTCCTGGGGGTCGACATTACCCAGGGCGTCCTGATCGGCATGGGAATCGTCTTCACCTACGCGGTGCTCGGCGGGATGAAGGGGATCACCTACACCCAGGTGGCGCAGTATTGCGTCCTGATCTTTGCCTACATGGTGCCGGCAATCTTCATCTCGCTGCAGATTTCCGGGACGGTGCTGCCGCAGCTTGGCTTCGGGTCCACCGTGGCCGATGGTTCGGGCGTCTACCTGTTGGATCGATTGGACGGCCTGACCACGGAGCTCGGCTTTGGCGCGTATACGTCCGGGCGCAAGACGACGCTGGACGTCCTGGCGATCACGATGGCGCTGATGATCGGCACCGCAGGGTTGCCGCACGTCATCGTCCGGTTCTTTACGGTCAAGAACGTGCGTGACGCCCGGAGCAGCGCGGGCTGGGCGCTGGCGTTCATTGCTATTCTCTATACCACGGCACCTGCGGTGGCGGCCTTTGCCCGGGCCAACCTGCTCGATACTGTTTCCAACAAGCCCTACGCCACCATGCCCGCCTGGTTTTCGAACTGGGAAACGACGGGGTTGATCGGATTCACCGACCACAACGGCGACGGCCTGATCCAATACACCGGACCGCTCTCCGCCGTGCAGAACGAGCTCACGATCGACCGCGACATCATGGTCCTGGCCAACCCCGAGATTGCCCGGCTGCCCAACTGGGTGGTGGGGCTGGTGGCGGCCGGCGGGCTGGCAGCGGCGCTTTCGACCGCGGCAGGGCTGCTGCTGGTCATTTCCACCTCCATTTCCCATGACCTGCTCAAGCGGGTCTTCCGGCCCAACATCAGTGAGCGTGGAGAATTGCTCACCGCACGAGTCGCAGCGGGCTTTGCCGTGGTGGTGGCCGGGTACTTCGGGGTGAACCCGCCAGGGTTCGTGGCCGAGGTGGTGGCGCTGGCATTCGGATTGGCTGCCGCGTCGTTCTTTCCGGCCATCGTGCTGGGGATCTTTACCAAGCGCATGAACACTGCCGGTGCCGTTTCCGGCATGGTGGCAGGGCTGCTCTTTACCGTGGGATACATCGGCTGGTTCAAGTTCCTGCATCCTGAGCTCAACACGGTGGCCAACTGGTGGCTGGGGATCAGTCCGGAAGGGATTGGAGCCGTGGGGATGCTGGTGAACTTTGCGGTGGCAGTGGTAGTGGCCTCGCGCACAGCTCCGCCGCCGATGGAGATCCAGCAGTTGGTGGAGGAGATCCGGTTGCCGCGGTTTGCGGGGCCGGGGCATGAGGTGCAGGCGTAGAAGGGGCCGCGTGTACGCGGCCCGTTTTGGGGTCGCATGCATTTCGATCACGGTCCGTGATGGCAGGGGCCGATTCCCATCGGCCCCTGGGCTTCCGTCGGAGCTTGTCGACCAGTTGACGCGGGGTCAGGACTCGTCGCTGGCTTCACGGCGCCGGCGAGCCTTGCGGCTGGCGCGGACTTCTTTCGTGATGGCAGGCAGCGACATGGATGCGGTGCCCTGTTGTCGCGCGTTTGCCTGGAGACGGGCCAAGGCCAGCAGGGCGCGGCCACGCCGCCAGGCGTCGAGCGCGGAGTCAACGTCGCCGTCTTCCACCGGGATCAGCAAGGCGCGAGTGGTGCCATCGGCGACGAGGGGCAGGGGCTCGCCGTCAGCCAACCGCTCGAAGACCTTGCCAGGTGTGTTGCGTAAATCGCGGTAGGTTATCGACTTGCCGGGCATAAGGGACTCCGTGTAGCGAGAATGGCTACATATACGCTACACATAGTGAATCTCGCGGTCAACTTGGCCCGCGCTTCGCGCGGGCCTTTGTTGGGGTATTGATGCACGTAGGGGCGCCCTGTAGGGCGCCCCTGCATCGGGAACCAATGTCCACGCGGGCATCACCGGCATGTCCACGGGCCGGGCAGGCCCGGCCCCTACGGGGTGGTGTACCTCCGCAGTCCCCCTACCGCCCCAACACCGGCGCCCTCCTGTGCAACGTCGCCTGCTCATAGGCGTACGCCAGCCGGAACAGCACCGGCTCGCTCCATGCCCGCCCGAAGAAGGTCATCCCAGTCGGTAGCTTCCCCTCCCTGAGCCACCCCATCGGCACATTCACCGCCGGGAACCCGGTGGCTGGTGAAAACACTTGACTGTTGTCGCCGCCCGGAGTGTTGAGATCGCCGATCAGCCGTGGGGCGTTGCTCCAGGTCGGGTAGACCAGTGCATCGAGCTGCAGCGCATCCATCTGGCGCGTCACCAATTCTCGGAGGCCCTCCGCATAGCGCTTCCGCGCCTGACATCCCGGATCGCGGTCCGGGGTTGAGTCCACCGCCGCCGCCGATTGCAGCCGCACCTGTACCGAGGGGTGGAATCGGCCGGACCGGAGGATCTCGGCCACCGACTTGAGCGGGGCGGTGGGATGCTCGGCCAGGTAGGCGTCCATGTCGTGCTTGAACCGGTTGCAGCCCCGCGAGGTGCGCGACAGCGAGTCGTACCCGGGCAGCGGAATCGAGTCGAGCACGGTGGCACCGGCGCGGCGCAGGTCGGCCACCGCCTGTTGGAATACCGCGCGGACCTCCGGGTCGGTGCTGGGCCGCTCCCATGCCTGGTTGAGCACGGCGATGCGAGCGCCCCGGAGGCCATCGGCCCGCAGCGCGGAGGCATAGTCGAGCTGGACATGGGCGTCTGCCTCGGCGGTGACCGGATCCGCGGGGTCGCTCCCAACGATCACTTGGAACACCGCCACCGCGTCGGCCACGCTGCGCGCCATCGGTCCAGCGATATCTGCCGCCATGCTGAGCGGAATCACACCGGCCCGGCTGGTGAGCCCCATGGTGGAGCGAATCCCGACCAGCGCCTGGTGCGACGAGGGGCCCCGAATCGAGTTGCCGGTGTCGGTGCCAAGGCCGACGGTCCCGTAGCCGGCAGCCACTGCCGCAGCGGTACCGCCACTTGATCCGGCAGTGACGCGGGAGGGGTCATATGGATTGCGGGTGTATCCCGGCAGCAGCGAGCCGACTGTCTCCAGTGGGCTGAAGGCGAACTCCGCCATGTTGGACTTGGCCAGCACGATGGCGCCGGCCGCCTTGATCCGCGTCACCTGGAAGGCGTCGGTGGCGGGCACGTGGCCCTGCAAGGAGAGCGATCCAGCCGCTGTCTGCAGCCCCTGGGTGTCGAAATTGTCCTTGATGATCATCGGGACGCAGTGAAGCGGCCCCACCGGGCCACCGACGCGGAACCGCCGGTCGAGAGAGTCCGCAATCGCCAGCGCCTCGGGATTGGTCAGGATGATGGCGTTGAGCCCGATGCCCCGCTTGTCGTGCGCCTCGATCTGCGCCAACGATCGTTCCACAACCGTTCGACAGGTCAACATGTCGTCTCGATATCCAGCCTGCAGCTGGGCAATGGTGGTCTGGGAAATGTCGAGCGGGGCACCCTGAGCCGCGAGCGGTGCGGCGAAGCAGGCGCCACATGCCAGCAATGCGGCACTACGGGGCAGGGCAGGCATGACGTAGTACTCCAGTCTCAGCAGGCGCTTGGCGCGTGTCCACGGAAGATCTCTCGCTCCGCTCGGTATGACAACCGGGGGTACAGGCTCCGACGTCCACGGGAGCGCACAGGGGTGCGCCCCTACACCGGACCCACCGACACCCGACACCCGATACCCGATACCCGATACCCGATACCCCGTTATCATTCCCAAACCGCCAGGGGCATCCACCGGGCACGTCGGCGCCGGCTGGATTGAGATGCTACCCTTGGAACCTGATCCGGTTCATACCGGCGAAGGGAGTGCGGCAGATGCTGCCCTATTCCGAAGCGTTTCCCAATTCCACCAAGGTCCACCTCGAGGGTCCCGGCGACATCCGTGTCCCGGTCCGCCGGATCGCGCTTGCCGGAGGCGAACCCTCTGTCGATGTCTATGATCCGTCCGGCCCCCAGGACTGTGATGTCCGCGAGGGACTCCCCGCCATTCGCGACGCCTGGATCCGGGCCCGTGCGGTCCAGGAAGCCCCCGAGGCCGACCAGACCCTGGGCATCGAAATGCCGGGGAGCCTCAAGCGAATGGTGCTCCGCGGCACCGGCCCCGTCACCCAGCTCCACTACGCCCGCCAGGGCGAGATTACTCAGGAAATGGAGTACATCGCCCTCCGCGAGGGAAGGAACCCGGAGTACATCCGGAGCGAGGTGGCCCGGGGCCGTGCCATTATCCCCGCCAACATCAACCACCCCGAACTGGAACCGATGATCATCGGGCGGAACTTTGCCGTGAAGATCAACGCCAACATCGGCAACTCCGTGGTCCGCAGCTCCATCGAGGACGAGGTCGAAAAGCTCCGCTGGGCCACGCTCTGGGGCGCTGACACCGTCATGGACCTCTCCACCGGCCGCGACATTCACGAAACCCGCCAGTGGATCATCCGGAATTCCCCGGTGCCGATCGGCACGGTGCCGATCTACCAGGCGCTGGAAAAGGTGGATGGGGTCCCGGAGGAGCTGACCTGGGAGCTCTATCGCGACACCCTGATCGAGCAGGCGGAGCAGGGGGTGGACTACTTCACTGTGCATGCCGGAGTGCTGCTCCGGTATGTCCCGATGACCGCCAACCGACTCACCGGTATCGTCAGCCGCGGCGGGTCGATCATGGCCAAATGGTGTCTGGCGCATCACAAGGAGTCGTTCCTCTACACCCGGTTCCGCGAAATCTGCGAGATCATGCAGGCGTACGACGTCTCCTTTTCGCTGGGGGACGGGCTCCGTCCTGGCAGCATCGCCGATGCCAACGACGAGGCTCAGTTCGCCGAGCTCAAGACCCAGGGCGAACTGACGAAGATCGCCTGGGGATATGATGTGCAGGTGATGAACGAAGGCCCCGGTCACGTGCCGATGCACCTGATCAAGGAGAACATGGAGAAGCAGCTCGAGTGGTGCGAGGAAGCCCCCTTCTACACCCTGGGCCCGCTCACGACCGATATCGCCCCGGGCTACGACCATATCACCAGTGCCATCGGGGCGGCGATGATCGGCTGGTATGGCACCGCCATGCTCTGCTATGTGACCCCCAAGGAGCACCTGGGGCTGCCCAACCGCGACGACGTCAAGGCCGGCGTCATTGCCTACAAGATCGCCGCC
>JAWXBA010000352.1:0-2724 GCA_034439775.1 Gemmatimonadota bacterium
ACACCGATCAGATCGCGAATAACCCTGGGCTTTCGCCCAGGGCTCGGCACTGGGACGCCGCTGGCGCGGCTGCGCTGGAAAACCGGGGGCGAAAGCCCCCTCCATCGGCCGAGCCCGAGGCGAGAGCCTCGGGACAATCCCTTCACTATGGCAGCACGCTGACCTGGGGGGGCCCTGAGGCCGGAATGGTGATCCGGATGTTGGTGCATCCCCCGGGCTTGCCGTCGGCCTTTGGCCCGATCTTGTCGGCCCGCTGGGCACACGCCGCATCGGCCACGTCGGTGCGGAACAACTGGCCGCGCGATTCGAGTTCGCTGATGACCTCGGCATCGGGCAGTTGCACCGTGGCGTACTTGGTGGGCCCCGACGAAACCACGTAAATCGAGGCCATGACCGCATCGAGAAACGCTCGTCGAGAGGAAGTCAGGCTGCCGTGGTGAGCCACCACCAGGACATTGGCCGCCAGCGCCTGTTGGCAGCACGCCAGGAGTATCCCCTCGATCGAGCTGGCCGCAGGCGCGGTGGTGGGACTGCTGCGCCCGCCGGCTTCCGTGTCGCCAGTCAACAGCACCCGGGTGGCAGCAAGGTCCAGCCGCACCACCAGACTGTTGGCGTTGAAACTGGGCCGGTTCCCTCCGTCCGCGTGCAGGAAGGTCATGGACGCGCCGGCGCCGAGCGAGATGGAGTTCTGGTCGATCCGGGATCCGGGCCCAAGCTGCACCACCGCCGCCGGCAACGACTGGCCGCGACACTGTTTCGGCCCGAAGGCGTAGTCCCGGGTCCCGCCGTGCTGCACCGCGGTGTGATACTCCACTCCCGGCTCGTCCCGGATCGCAGTGATGAAAGCCCGGTATCCGCAGATATCGTTGAGTCGGCCCGAATCCCAGACATGGCGCACCTGGTACTGCGCCAGCAGATCTGCCAGCAGCAGGACGTGGTCGGTGTGCGGGTGGCTCAGGATCAGGTGATCGAGCGTCGTCACGGACGAGGCGAAGGTCGTCATGAACGCCAACATGCGATTGTCGGGGCCCAGGGCCTGGTCATCGTTGGACCCGGCGTCGAAGACCAGGGTGAAATCCCGGCCGCGCACCAGGACCGCCAGCCCGGTGCCCACGTCCACGACGTCGATGGTGTATTCCGGGCCCGGCACGGCGGCGGGCGCCACCTCCGACACCACCCGGGTCCACCGCTTGGAGACAAAGCCCTCGATGCCATCGTCGAGCCGGATCTGATACCAATTGGGTACGGAGCCCAGGAGTTCGGCGCTTTCGCCGGGACGAAGGCTGCCCCGATCGGTACTGAGAGCGGTCGGGCCAGCCCGCACCACCACCCGGGAGGTCACGTCGTGGCTTGGCACCACGCGGTCGCCGGATTGGCCGAGTGCGGCTCCCCAGGGCACCACCAGGAGCCCGAGCAGCAGCAGCGAAATGCCGTTGAACGATGTGCGTGCAATCATTGGATTCTCCTCCCGGCGTCACCGGCGGCGTGCTACGCCGCCACCGCCCGATCCCGTACTCCATCCAACACCAGCACCAACTCGTTCACCTGATCGGAGGTGAACAGCCCCTCCGGACCATGAGGGGTCAGATCGGCGAAGGGGGTTTCGTAGAGGCGAGCCGCCTCCAACGCACTGTGTTCCGGGCGGCGGGCGAAAGCCTCGGAACCCTACTCCCGCCCTACCCGCAGCCGGCCATCCACCAGAAATCGATCGTAGAGCGGCGTCTTGCGGACTTCCTCCCGGATATGGCGCCACGGGTCGCCGGGTTCTGCCGGCGGCTTCGGTGCCTCCCGGCGCTCCACCAGGTTGAACTGTTCCAGCGGGTACAGCAGCCGACGTTCCACCAGCGTGGTGATGGGATCCCACTCGGGCATCGTCTGCGGAATAGCACCCCGCAAATCTGGATGCAGCCCCTCCGCGTCGATCCGGTCCGCCGGGATCCAGTCCCTGGCCAGCTCCCGCAGCCGCACCATGGCGAAGCCGATCAGGTGCTGAAACTCCGGGGCTTCGGGGGCCCGGTCCAGGTAGGCCAGGTCGAGTTTGCGGAAACAGGCCTCGAACAGCACGGCGAAGAGCTCGCCGGCCGACGCATCGGGCAGCAACCCCCGACCCGCCTTGGTCAGCACGAACAGGCCCTTCCTCTGGCGGACCAAGCCGGCCATGTCGAGCAGGATCCGGGGGATATGGATGGCATGCAGATCCTGTTCATTGACCGCGCCGAGCCCCCGCTCCCCGAACCGCTCCTTGGCTTCTTCGCTGAGGATGTTCTCCAGGAACAGGCGAACGACGGCGCGGGGGAGGTTGCCCTTGGGGGTGGCCTTGATCGGGCCACCGACTCGAACCACCTGCATGAGGGTTCGCGCCACGGTAAACCAGGGTGCGTCCGCGATCTCGTCCAGCGGGAGGTTTCGGACCAGGCGGAGCGGCCCCGGGCCGCTCCAGTCGCCGTGGAGGAGTTGGACCATGTCATTGGGTGACAGCCCACCCAGATCGGCCTGCGGCCGGGCGTTGAGCCGAGCCATGACCGATTCCATGTGGGCTTCCAGCTCCTCCACGCTGCCCCACTCACGGGACGCCGCCTCGCTGCGCATGGCGGCGAAGACCGCAGCGATTTCGTCGTCGGCCGGGCGGCGGGGGGAGTCCATGGTGGAAGATGCAGCCAAATGCCCCGGGTCGGAAGATCCCTGGGCTCTCGCCTCGGGACAAACCCTCCAACGCCGCCGCGC
>JAWXBA010000353.1:0-4240 GCA_034439775.1 Gemmatimonadota bacterium
CGTCACCGATGCGACGCCGACCACCGTCACCTGCAATGCTACCGGACTGACGGTGTCGGCCGGCAGCATCAGCGGCAACTGTCCGGTGGTCTATGGCCCTAATACCCTCACCTTCACCGCCACCGATCTGGCGAATAACGCCACCAGCATCCCCCGCTTCGTGGTGCGGGATACCCTGGCGCCAGCGCTCACGGTCTCGGCCCCGCTCAACGGCGATTCCACCAGCGCGGACAGCATTTTCGTTACCGGCACCGTTGCCGACGCGAACCCGGGTGTGGCCGTCGCGGCGAACGGCGTCAATCTTCCGGTCACGGCGGGGGCGTTCAGCAGGAAGATCGTGCTCGGCTTCGGAGTGAACGTCATCAGCATCGTGGCCACCGACCGGGCGACGAATGCGACGACCATCGTGCGCAGCGTCACCAAGAACCTGCCGCCCAATCCCAGCGCCATCGCGCCAAAGCTCACCCCGAGCGTGCAGACCAGCGTCTACAGCGCCACCCAGTTTCTCTACTCAGGGAGCAATCCCAGTCAGACCGGCGTGGCGGCGGGCACCATCCGGCTCAAACAGGCGGCATTGGTCAAGGGCAAGGTGATCGATAGCGCTGGCGCCGGCCTTTCCGGCGTGGCCGTCTCTGTCCTCGGCCACCCGGAACTCGGTCAGACGATGACCCGGCTCACCTCCGGCGGCTACGAGATGGTCGTGAACGGCGGTGGTGAGCTCACCCTCGCCTTTGCGAAGGCCGGGTACCTCACCGCCCAGCGGCCGGTGAACGCGGAATGGAACGGGTGGACCGCGTTGGACAGCGTCTCGCTGGTCAAGATCACCAATCGCAAGACCGGCGTCCTGCTGATCGGCGGCCCAGCCATCCAGATTGCCAAGGGCGACTCCACCACCGATTCGGTGGGGGTCCGGCAGGCGGTCCTGATGATTCGGCAGGGAACCACCATGACCGCCACATTGCCCGGGGGCGGCACGCTGCCACTCTCCGACTCGGTCAAGCTCCGGGTCACCGAGCTGACGGTGGGTCCGCGCGGCCCCTCGCGGATGCCGGGATCGCTGCCTTCGTCCAGCGCCTACACCTACGCCGCGGAAGTCACGATTGATGAGGCCGAGGCAGTTGGCGCTACGGGGGTGCAGCTCAGTCAGCCGGCCCCGATCTACGTGGATAATTTCCTGAACTTCCCGCCAGGGTACGACGTCCCGGTGGGCTACTACGACCGGCAGAAGGGGAAGTGGATTCCCGAGCGCGACGGCCGGGTCATCAAGATCGTGAGCGTGACGGGCGGCAAGGCCGATCTGCAGCTCGACACCCTGACCAATCACATCGCCCCGCAGATCCAGCTCGACTCGCTGGGCATCACGGCCGCCGAGCAGACGTCGCTGGCGTCCACCTACGCGGTGGGCAAGCAGCTCTGGCGGACCACGCACTCCCATTTCAGCCTGCTCGATTTCAACATCTACTACTTCCTCGATGCCCTCTCCCGTGCGCCGCAGGCACTCGCGGATCTGATCAACCGTCATCGCGAACCCTGCTGCAACGTTGCCGGTTCAGTTCTCGGCGTGGAGAACCGCTCATTGGGGGAGGTGTTGCCGCTGACCGGTACGCCCTATGGGCTCGCCTACGGCAGCCAGCGGGTGCCAGGCTACACCGCAGAATCCAACCTCGACCTCCAGGTGGTCGAGAACCCCGTCCCCGCGATCCCCCGGATCGGGGGTGCCCAAATTCGCCTGACGGTGGCAGGGAAGCAGATCATCCGCAGCTATCCGCTGACAGCCGGACTGCGCGACACCGTGAGTTGGGACGGACTTGATCTCTTCGGCCGGCCGATGCAGGGAGCGCAGCCGGCGATCCTCGATCACTGCTACTACTACAGCCCGCTTTACACCCTGGGAGTTGGTGGCTCCAGCAGTGGGGGGGGCGGTGGTGGTGGCTTCGGGGGGCCACCATCCGGTGGTGCAGTCCTGCTGCCGCAGCCCGTGCCTTTCTCGAATCCCTATCTGTGCAGCCATACCCGGTTGTCGATGGGTGCCTGGTACGTCCCCGGGCAGGGGCTGGGCGGCTGGACCATCACCGCCGCCCACGCCTATGACGCGACCACACAGTCCCTCCATCTCGGCAACGGCGAGCGGCGGACGGCCAAGGCGCTGGGCAACATCATCACAAACATCGCCGGAGTCGGAGACAGTGGCTACACCGGCGATGGTGGCAGCGCCAAGCTGGCCCGGCTGTATGCGCCAGGGCAGACGGCGGTGGGGCCGGACGGGTCCTTCTATATCACCAACAGCGGCCGGCCGCGGATCAGCCGGGTCGATACCGCCGGGGTGATCACGACGTTCGCGGGCGACGGTACTGGCACCCTCTGCCCCGCAGGCCAGCCCGTCGGCTGTGGCGACGGAGGGCCAGCGGCCGGGGCTGGGAGCACCACGAAATTCCGTAATCCCACGAGCATCGCCCTGGGGCAGGACGGCAGTCTCTATATCACCGACTTCACCGATTTCCGCATCCGCAAGGTGAGTCCCAACGGGATCATCTCGACCATCGCCGGCACCGGGATCAACGGGAATACCGGGGACAATGGCCTCGCGACGCTGGCCAAGGTCAGCCAGGTCACCGATATCGCGGTCGGCCCTGATGCGAGCATCTACTTCGCAGACCAGTCAAACAATCGAATCAGGCGAATCGATCCCGCGGGCTACATCACCACTTTCGCCGGCGGAGGAAGTACCGGACTCTTCTTCGGAGACGGGGGATTGGCGACCAAGGCCATCTTGTCCGTACCGTCTCGGATCGCGATTGCACCGGACGGTACGGTCTACATCGCCGACAATGGACACCACAAGGTTCGCAAGGTGGCGACCACCGGCATCATCATCACCACCGTCGCCGGCAATGGCACCATCTGCAGTGCCGCGCCGCAGTTCTACTTCCTGTGCGGCGACGGTGGCCCGGCGGGCAGTTCAGAGTTCAACGACATCAAGGGACTCGCGATAGGGCCCGATGGCAGCGTCTACATCCTGGATAGCGGCGTCGGCCGGATCCGCCGGGTCGATCCCGCCGGCGTCATCAACGTCGCCGTCGGCAGCGGGCTGCTGGCCTGCTCCCCAAGGGTCGTGAACACCCCGTGCGAGAAAGACGATGGCGACGGCTCCGTCGCCCTCCAGGCCGCGCTGCACGGCGCGACGGGCCTGACCTTCGGCCCGGACGGGTCGCTCTATATCGCCGAGTCCAACGGTGACGAGGTCCGCCGTATCGCGCCGGCGATGCCGGGCCTCGCTCCGACCGATCAACTGGTCGCCGCCGAGGACGGCTCGGAGATCTATCTCTTCGACAACGCCGGCAAGCACCGCTTCACCTTCGACCCGCTCACCGGCGACACCCTGCTCAAGCTGGTGTACGACAGCGTCGGCCGGCTCTCCACCCTGACCGACAACAACACCAACGTCACCACCATCCAGCGCAATGCCGCCGGTCAGCCCACCGCCATCCTGGCGCCCTTCGGCCAGAAGACGACCCTCACGACCGATGCGAACGGGTACCTCGCCTCGGTGGTGAATCCCGGCGGCGAAACCGTCCGGCTCTGGTCGGGGCCCAAGGGATTGCTGGACAGTCTCTCCGATCCCCGCGCCAAGATCCACAAGTTCACCTACGACAGCGTCGGCCGGCTCAACCGGGATACCGACCCCAACGGCGGCTACAAGAACATCGCGCTGCAGGGGACCAAGGTGGACACCATCGAGACGCTGCGGCTCACCACCGCCATGGGCCGAGCCACCGACTATACCACCACCAACCGGCCCAGCGGGGATGTCTTCCGGGTCATCACCGACGCGGCAGGCTTCGCCACGAAGAGCACCGTCACGCTCGGCGGCACTACGACCACCGTGACGCCTGATAGCACCACGGTTGTGTCACAGACCCGGGGCGACCCGCGGTGGGGGATGCAGGCGCCGACGCTCTTTTCGCTGACGGCCACACTGCCGAGCGGCAAGGCGAGCACCATTGTCGCTCGGCGGCACGACAGCCTCAGCGTGGCCGGGAATCCGCTCAGTCTCTTCTCCCAGATCGATTCAGTGCAATTGGGTAGCAACATCAACTGGAGCATCAGTACCTACACCGCGCCGACCCGTCGCATGGTCGAGACCAGCCCGCTCGGCAGGCAGAGTTTCTCCACCCTCGACGCCCAGGGTCGGGTCGTCTCGGCGCAGGTGGCGGGGCTCGATTCGGTCCGGTTCAAGTAC
>JAWXBA010000354.1:0-11800 GCA_034439775.1 Gemmatimonadota bacterium
CCGGAGCCCGGAGAGGTGGTGGCGCACCAGGATGGCGTCGCGAACCGCCTCGGGGGAGGCGCTGGCGGCGTTGAGCCGATGCGAGAAACTGTCGCCCAGCTTGACCGCGGCGTGCAGGAACCGGAAGGCGTGCTGGTTGAGGACCAGGATCCACAGGGTGGTGCTGCAGGTGGCAGCGATGAGGCGCTGCAACTCGCGAATCCCGGCAAAGCCGCCCATTTCCCGCAGGAAGGTGCGTTCCGTCTCCTCCAGCACCACCACCCGGCGTTCTGCCAGCAGGGTGGCTTCCAGCTGGTCGGGGGTGGTGCCGCACAAGTCGGCAACGAACCCACGGACCAGAGCCGCGGTGGCCAGCCGCTCCTCGAATTCGCCCCGGACCACCGGCAGCCCGGCCAGCGGTCCCTCAAGGACGCAATTGATCAGGCTGGTCTTGCCGCTGCCGCGCTCTCCCACCACCAGCGCCGCCACCGGCCGTCCGGCTTCCCAGAACTCGCGCGCCTCGACCAGCGCCTGCATTTCGCGGTCCCGGCCCACCAGGAAACGCGGGTCGTCCACCGCCTCGAACCGAAAGAGCCGCCGATAGATCGCCGGGAGGTCCCTGTCGCGCGGGTCGCCGATGAATTCCTGGGGCAGGAACGGACGCCGTACCACATCGTGGCTCTTGCCGTCGCTGGCGGGAATCCACTGGATCGCCACCAGGAACTGATGCCAGAGCCGGGCGGCCGCCCGGGCGGCGGCCTTGACCGCGACCAGCCCGGCCGGGATCGCCGCGGCGGCGACGGCGGCGGCGCCCTGGCGCACGCCCAGCCGGCTAATGTGTGCCAGTGCGCCGAGCCGACCCCGGGTCAGCAGCAGCCGGTTTTCCAGGAACTGGTCGGCCAGGAGCCGGGCGACGAGTTCACGTTCCGCCGGGAGGGTGGCGGCGGTGGCGCTGCGGTCTACTTCGAGCAGGGACCGGGCGTTCTCGAGCGCCTCCTGCGCCACCGACGTGTCGTCGGCATCGCCCTCCTCCTCCGCGGCAAACTCCACCACCTGTCGGGCCCGCTCGACCTGCTGGATCAGCCCGACGTGCGCGGCCTGGATGTTGGCGAAGATGGCGTCGATCCGGTCCTGGCCCACGCGCTCAAACGCGGCGGTGGCCATCCGGTCGGGGGCGATCGCCTTGCGGAGCGTCCGGCGACGCGGGGTCGGTTCCAGCCGGCGCACCAGTTCCACCTCACCTGGGAGGGCATCGAAGACCCGCCGCACTGCCGCAGCGAAGTCGGAGGAACGCCGCGACGCCGGCACGATCTGGTCGGTCGCGGCCGGCAGGGTGGACGTCTCGCCATCCGAAACCACCAGCTGCTCGTCGAGCCACAAGACCAGGGTGTCGATCCCGGCGAGCAGCCCCTGGCGCTCCGCCTCGAGTGTCGCGCAGGTGCGTTCGCCCAGCGCCAGCAGGCGTCGCTCGATGCCGTCCTGGGCCCGCTCGAAGCGGAGCTCGCTCTGCAGGGACCCCAACTGCGTGGCCCAGTGGTCGAAGTGTCCGGTGCGCCGGACCGAGGCCGCGGGAAGCCGAGGCGTTCGGCGCCAGGCGACCGCATCGATCAGGCGCTCGGCGGCCCGTGCCGGGATCCCCGCGATCGATTCATCCAGGGTGGCGATCGACGCGGTCACCTCGGCCGCCAACCCCGCCACGATGGCGGACAGGTCCGCCGTCAGGACTGGATAGCGCTCCGGGGAGGTGGCCAGGGTGGTGTCGAGATGCTGCCGAGCCCGATCCCAACCGCGGCGGAGCTCCTGGACCCCCTGGGCCACCGCCATGAGGTAGCGACCTTCACCATGGATCTGGAGGGACTCGTCCTCGCGCACGGCCTGGGCCACGACCGCCTGAAGCGGCACCCCCCACGCCTCGTCCCGGCGTCGGGCCCTCCAGCGGTCGAGGCCACCCTCGCCCGGCAATGTGTCCAATACGTCAGGGCCGGTCGCGTTGGCTGCGATGGGCTGCCGGCGGACCAGGTCGTCCACCCCGCGGTGGAATGCCTCGAGCGCCAGCTCGGCTCGCTGCAGCGGGCGGAGTCGCTCCCAGCGGTCCAGGATGTCGAGCAGCGTGGCCCGGCTGGCGCTGTTCCGGCGCTCGGTGTATTCCGCCAGACTCGGCTCGCCGGGTCCGGGCACGGCCGCCTCCCTCGCCCGGTCCTGGGCGGCGAGCAGCTCGGCCAGCTCGCGCCACGACTCGAGCAGCTCGTGGCGAAGGGCGTCCTGCAGCACGGTCAGCCCGGACGTGAATTGGCCCCATTGCCGGGGAAAGCCGGAGCTGGTGGCCGGGAGGTCGCCGGAGGATTCCGGGGGAGAGGCGAAATCGGGGGTGGGAGTGGTCATGACTATCGATGAAAGGAAGGGGTTTGACGGCAATTCCGCCAGCCATGGTGCCGTCCGACCCGAGGCTGACCGCCGCCGCGCTGCCGGCTGTCCGTTGGGGCCGCGGGCCGACGTGTTAGAATTGTTACCAGCCCTGCCGGGTGTCCCCGGCAGGCCGCACCCCTCAGGCAGGAGCGCTCCCCGATGACCCCATCGCCCCTCTCATCCACCGCCGCGCCGGGCGAGCGTTCGGTCCTTCCGGCTTGGGGCTTGCGCTCGGTCTCGGTCCAGATGGCGCTGCTGGTGGCGGCGGCATTCGTGCTGCCCACCATGGCCCACACCGCGGGCCTGCCGGTGCGCCTGCTGCTGCCAATGCACTGGCCGGTCATCCTGGCGGGGCTCTGCTATGGCTGGCGATCGGGTGCCATCGTGGGGTTGGCCGCCCCGACGGTGAGCTTCTTGTTGTCGGGCCATCCGGCGCCGCTGGTGCTGTCGGCGATGACGGTGGAGTTGGGCGCCTACGGACTGCTGGCGGGACTGGCCTTCGAACAGTTCGGGCTGGGTCGGCGGATGGCGACCCTGTTTGCGGGAGTGGGCGGCCGTATGGCGTTCGTGGCGGCGATGCTGCTGACCGGCGCCGTGGACGGCGCCCTCGGCGGGTACCTGCAGGCCGCGATGGTGCCGGGACTGGTGGCGCTGGTGGGTCAGGTGCTGCTGCTCGCGCCGCTGGCGGCGTGGTGGGTGCGGCGGGAACAGGGCGGCTGAGGGATCGGAGGCCCAGCGCCAGGGTGCCGCGGGTCGCCGCGGCCCGGTGCGGTGGCTATCCGGCCCTGCGTTGACCCTGTGGCGGGATCTGTTAGCCTTTCCCGCCATGAACAGTCCCGAACACCCCCAAAAATCTCCGCCGACCGATTCCGAGCTGGTGGCGCAACTCCTTGCGGCCACAGAGGTTCTGGAGCGGGTTACCCGCGACCGCGGGATCCTGACCCGGATGGAAGCCGCCGCCCGCCACCGGCTGCTCAAGGCCGCCGCAGATGTCTACCATCCCGATGTGAAGGCCCGCCGCCGGTTGGTCAAGGAGACCACCAAGCAGCGCAAGCGGGCCTCGATTGCGATCGAGGAGGCGGTGCTTTCGAGCACCGGCATCCGCAGCCTGCGCCGCCAGACCGTCTTTACCACCCCGAATTTCTTCCCTCCGCCGGGGTTCGATCCGGAGGACCAGGACAGCGCGGCGCCGGATCCGGAGACGATCCCCGAGCGGCACTGCTACGTCTGCAAGGAGCACTTTACCACGCTCCATCACTTTTACGATCAGCTCTGTCCCCGCTGCGCCGAGTTCAACTTCCTCAAGCGGACCGAGCTGGCCGACCTGACCGGGCGGGTGGCGCTGCTGACCGGCGGTCGGGTCAAGATCGGCTATCAGTCCGGCCTCAAGCTGTTGCGCTGTGGCGCCCACCTCATCGTCACCACCCGGTTCCCGCGCGACTCGGCCCAGCGTTACTCCCAGGAGCCGGACTTCGCCGAGTGGGGCCACCGGCTGGAGATCTTCGGGCTCGACCTGCGTCACTCACCCAGCGTCGAGGCGTTCTGCCAGGAGCTGCTGACCAGCCACGACCGGCTCGACTTCATCATCAACAATGCCTGTCAGACGGTCCGGCGGCCGCCCGATTTCTACAGCCACATGATGGAGGGGGAGACCGGCCCCCTGAGCCACCTGCCCGAGCCGGTGCGCCAACTGGTGGGGCGGTTCGAGGGGCTGCGAGGCTACAACCTGCTGTCGCGTCCGGTCGTTGGCACCGCCCTGCCCGCCACGCCGGAACGGGTGCTGGCCGACATTGCCGGCCTGACCCACTCGGCGGCGCTGTCGCAGGTGCCGCTGCTGCCGGAGGAGGAGGCGCTGCGGGAGGAGCATTTCCCGGCGGGGCGGCTCGACCAGGATCTCCAGCAGGTGGATCTGCGGGAACACAATTCCTGGCGGATGCTGATGGCCGAGGTGCCGACGGTGGAGCTGCTTGAGGTTCACCTGGTCAACGCGGTGGCCCCGTTCCTCCTCAACGCCCGGCTCAAGCCGCTGATGATGCGGACCCCGGGGCGCGAGAAGCACGTCGTCAATGTCTCCGCCGTGGAGGGGCAGTTCTACCGCCGGTTCAAGACCACCCGTCACCCGCACACCAACATGGCCAAGGCATCGCTCAACATGATGACGCGCACCGCCGCCAAGGATTACCACCAGGACGGGATCCACATGAACAGCGTGGACACCGGCTGGGTTACCGACGAGGACCCGGAGACGTTGGCGGCGCTCAAGACCGCCCAGCACCGGTTCCATCCGCCGCTCGACATTGTCGATGGCGCCGCCCGGATCGTGGACCCGATCATCCACGGGGTGAACACCGGGGAACATGTCTGGGGCCAGTTCCTGAAGGACTATGCCCCCACCGACTGGTAACCCAGAGCCCAGGATTCCTGCCGTGACCGCCACCTCGCCCGCCGTGCTCGCTCCCGCCGCCACCATGCCCTCGCACGAGTTCGGGCTGGCGCTGGGGTATATCGTGGGTCATCACCTGCTCGACATGCAGGACCTCCACTACGGCTACTGGCCCGCCGACCTGCCAGTGTCGATGCGCAACCTGGCAGAAGCGCAGTCGCATTACACCGACCTGATCATCGCCAATATTCCCGAGGGGGTGCGGACGATCCTCGATGTCGGTTGCGGTGCGGGGAACAACGCCCGCAAGCTGCTGGAGCGGGGCTACCAGGTCGATTGCGTCTCGCCCAACGGTTTCCTGACCGATGTGGCCAAGCAGGTGCTGGCAGGCCGGGCCACCGTGTTCGAAACGAAGTTCCAGCAGCTCGACACCGACCGGCGCTACGACCTGGTGTTGTTCAGCGAGAGCCTGCTCTTCATCAAGCCGCTCGACGTGGCATTTACCAAGGCGCTGGGTCTGCTCAATCCCGGCGGGCATGTGCTGATCACCGACATCTTCAAGGTGCCCGCCGAGGGGAAGAGCCCGATCGGTGGGGGGCACCAGCTCGAGGTGTTCCGGGAGACGATGGCCCGGCACCCGTTTGCCGGGGTCACCGATGTAGACATGACCGATGGGATTGCCCCGACCTTTGACCTGCTGGACCGTGCCTACCGGGAAATGATCCAGCCCTCCTACGGACTGCTCCTGGGCCGGCTCTCGGCTCAGTACCCCTGGGTTATGCGGTTCGTAAAGTGGAAGTTCAAGCGCTCGATGGAGCGCTACGAGGCCAAGCATTTCAGCGGCCGACGCAATGGCGCCAACTTCAAGAAATACAAGGAGTACCGGCTGATGCTGTTTCGCCGGACCGCCTGACCCTCGCGCGGGGGGGCGGTGCGGCGTACCTTCCGGGGGTCGGGCCGAGGGTCGGTCCGGCCCGACGCAACGGCTCCGGAGGAGGGACCATGCGAACCCTGCTGGCAGCAATGATCATCACCCTGGTACCCGCGGCGGGATCGGCCCAGGACCGCATCGTCGATCACACCCGGGCCCGGCGCTATTCGGGCGAGGAGATCACAGTCGAGGGGCCGGTGGCCCGGGTGGCGCCCGGCGGCGCGGGCAGCCTCTGGATCAGCCTGGGCAAGCCGCATCCGAGCGCCACCCTCGTAATCGTGGTGGCGGCGGAATTCGTGCCGTCGCTGGGCACGCCGCGCTCGTATGAAGGCGCCATCATCCAGGTCCGCGGTCGGGTCTTTACCGGGGAGGCTGGCGGCACCACCACCGACGCCACCGTCACCCCCAACCTGCCGGGCGGGAACCCCCGCACTGCCTTCATCGTGCTCCAGGACCTGAGCCGGTTCCGGATCATCACCCCGCCGGATTCGGTGCCGCCGGCCCGTTGAACTGACCACCGATCCTGACTGCGCGCCGCGCCACCGTGACGCGGCGCGAGCCATTTCTGCCTGGAACCCGATCCTGACCCTGCCATGCTGATTCTGGCCGGCCTGATCATCGTCGCCGCCATCGTGTTGATGATCCGCCGCGTCGATGTCCGCATTGTCCTGCTCGGTGCCGGCCTGGCCATGGCGACCCTGGCCGGGGTGCCGCTGGTCATTGCCGACACCTTTACCCGCGGCATGGTGACGGCCATGGTGGCGCCGATCTGCGCCTCAATGGGCTTTGCCGCGCTGATGAACGCCACCGGCTGCGACCGCCACCTGGTGCACGCGCTGCTGTCGCCGGTGCGGAAGTTCCGCTGGCTCGTCACCCCCGGCGGCATCCTGGCGGCGTATCTCGTCAACATGGCCGTCCCCAGCCAGGCCAGCACTGCCGCTGCCATGGGTCCCATCCTCATCCCGCTCTTCATTGCCAGCGGCCGGACCCCCGCGGTGGCCGGGGCGGCGCTGATTCTCGGCGCATCCTTTGGTGGCGACCTGCTCAATCCCGGGGCGCAGGACATCCAGGCGGTGGCCGGCACCGCCAACCTCGATGCAGTGGCCCTCAGCGCCCGGGTCATTCCGGCCAGCCTGGCAGGAATGCTGGTGGCCACTGTGGTGTTCACGCTGTTGCACTGGCGAAAGCGGGAGGAAGAACCGGGCAGCACCGACGATGTGCTGATCCCGGTGGCGGCCGACGAGGTGGGCCTCCGGGTCAACTGGGTCAAGGCCGTCATCCCGATCGTGCCGATTGCCCTCCTGCTGGCCGCGTATGGTGGCTGGAATCCGCTGGCCTGGCTGATTACGCCCCCCCCGGGCGACGAATGGCGGCCGCTGGCCGGTGCGCTTCCTGTGGTTCGCGCCATGCTGATCGGCGCCGTGCTCGGCCTGATCGTCGGCTGGCGCGAGGTGGCGGCGCTGACCCGCTCGTTCTTTGACGGGATGGGCGCGGCGTACGCCAGCATCATCTCGCTCACCATCACGGCCCAGTGCTTCGGCGCCGGGATCGCCGCCATCGGCTTGGCTAACGCACTCCTCGAGGCGGCCACCGCCAGCAACGCACTGGTGCCACTCTCGGCCGGGTTCCCGTGGGCACTCTCGCTGTTGTCGGGCTCGGGTTCCGGCCCGATTCTGGCCTTTGCCCAGACCTTCCTGGTGCAGATCGGGCCCGAGGGTGCCCCGGTCACGCTCGGCGCCATGGCCTGCCTCGGTGGCGCCTTCGGGCGGACGATGTCACCGGTGTCGGCAGTGGTGGTGTACGGATCCGGGTTGGTGGGACGGCAGCCGCTGACGGTGGTGAAGCAATTGGTGCCCGCCCTGCTGGCCGGCGCGGCGGTCTCGTTCATCGTGGCGTTGCGGTGACCGGTTCGCTATCCGCCGGTCGGATGGCCTGCAGGCCTCTGCGCCCTGCGGTTCGCCAACCGGAATGGATCACCAGCATGGCCGCCGCTCACCGACGCGCGCGCCGGCCGCAGGCCATCTTGACCGGCGGCACAGTCCCGTTCGGGGTGGGTTCGCTATGATCGATCCGATAGAACGCACCGCAATGCCACGCCGAGAGTTCCTCGCCACATCAGCTGCGGTGGCCGGCCTCGCCGCGCTGGCTGGGTGCAGCTCCGAGGTGGATCCAGACCCCGGATTCGAGGTGGTGACGCTCAGCGACGTGATGATCCCGATGCGCGATGGGGTCAAGCTGGCCACCGATGTCCATCTCCCAGCGCGCAACGGCAACGCGACCCCGGGGCGCTTTCCGGTCATCCTGGAACGGACGCCCTACAACAAGACTGCGCCGAGCCGCTCCGAGCGCACCCCGAACAATGCCACCCCGCTGGGCCGCGCCGAGGTGGCGGCGTTCTTTGTGCAGCGCGGGTACGTGGTGATCTACCAGGACTGCCGCGGCCGCTACAACTCCGAAGGCGAGTTCGTGAAGTACCTGAGCGATGGCAACGACGGATTCGACACCTGCTCCTGGATCCTGGAGCAGCCGTGGTGCAGCGGTCGCATCGGGACCAAGGGTCTCTCCTACGCCGCCCACACCCAGGGCGCCCTCGGCAGTGCGGGGGCGCCTGGGGTGGTGGCGATGTGGCTCGATTCGGGTGGCTTCTCGAACTCCTATCAGGGCGGGATCCGGCAGGGCGGTGCGTTCGAAATGAAGCAGGCCACCTGGGCGTTCACCAATGCACTCCAGAGCCCCGAGGTAACCTCCGACCCGGAGCGCCTGGCGGCCATGCAGGCGATCGACATCAAGGAGTGGTTCGGCCGGCTGCCGTGGCAGCGCGGCAACTCGCCGGTGACACTGGCACCGGAATACGAGGACTATCTCTTTGAGCAGTGGGAGCATGGCAACTTCGACGACTACTGGAAGCAGCTCGGCATCTATGCGGCGGGGTTCTATGGCCGGTTCCCCGAAGCGGCCATGATGCACATGTCGTCGTGGTACGATCCCTACCCCCGCACTGCCACCGACAACTACCTCGGACTCAAGGGAATCAGGAAGGGGCCGGTGCGGTTGCTCCTGGGCCCCTGGACTCACGGTGACCGCCAGCTGACCTATGCGGGGAATATCGACTTTGGCGCCGCCGCCACGCTGGATGGCAATGTCGCCACCGACTACCTGACGTTGCGGCTGCAATGGTTCGACCGATGGCTGCGCGGCATCCAGAACGGCGTGGACCAGGAACCGGCAGTGCGGCTCTTCGTGATGGGCGGCGGCAGCGGCCGGAAGAATACCGCCGGGCGGCTGGAGCACGGCGGTGCGTGGCGGTCGGAAACCGAGTGGCCGATTCCCGATACCCGTTGGGAACCGTGGTACCTGCATGCCGACGGTCTGCTCTCCCCGACAGCGCCGGAGGTGGAGTCGGCGTTGCTCGAGTACCAGCACGACCCCCGGAACCCGGTGCCGAGCATCGGTGGCACCATCACCTCGGGGCGGCCCGTCATGGAGGGTGGGGCGTACGACCAGCGTGAGGCGCCGGAGTTCTTCGGGTCCACGGTGCCGGGCCGAGCGCTGGCCGATCGCGTTGACGTGCTGGTGTTCCAGACGCCGCCGCTCACCGAGGTGGTGGAGCTGACCGGACCGCTCACGGTGAAACTGTGGATTTCATCGGATGCGCCCGACACCGACTTTACCGCCAAGCTGCTGGATGTCTATCCGCCGAGCGAGGACTATCCGGACGGGTACGCCATGAACCTGACCGACGGGATCCTGCGGGTTCGGTACCGGGACTCCTGGGAAGCTCCGACGATGATGACGCCGGGCGAGGTCTACGAGGTGACGATCGAGGCGTTCCCTACCAGCAACCGTTTCATGCCGGGGCACCGGATCCGGCTCGACATTGCCAGCAGCAACTTTCCGCATTTTGACGTCAATCCCAATACCGGGGAACCGGAGGCGCGCGCCACCACGATGCGGGTGGCGCTCAATCGGATCCACCTCGATCGCACCCGCCCCTCTCACGCCATCCTCCCGGTTATTCCCCGCCGGGGCTGAGTCAGCCCCTTGAGGTCAGGGCGACTTTGGAATCGGCCGGATCGTCCCACCGAACACCCGCACCACCTGCTGTGTCTCCTGGCCGTAGGCGGCGCAAATCGTCTGCCCGTTTGGGTTCGTGGTGTACCGGAGGCAGACGCGCACTGTCTCCATCGCCGTCCCCTCCACAGAGTAGGACGCCCGCTGGAGTGGGTTCCGCCGGTCGAAGGAAAGCGTCATCTGGCCGCACCGGTAGCGGTAGGACTGGGTGCTCGGCGGGATGATTGGCTGGCAGATGCCGGTGCTGACTCCGACGATGATGGTGTCCGCCTGGACGGTGAACTCGCCCTCCACGATGATCGTCGGGCTGGCCTGGCTGATCCGGTCGCTGAAGCGAAAACTGCCGTGCTGGCTGTCGGGAATCAGGCGCAGCACCGGCACCGTCGAATTGCAGCCGGCGGCCAGGGCGAGGGCGGCAAGGAATGAGGTGAGTCGGGGCACCAGACCTCCGGGTCCGAGAAGGAAGGCTACGCGGGGAGGATACGGGGAATTGGACCATCTTGTCCAGTGGCCATTATTGCCAAATCAGAGGATCTGCCCCAATACTTGAAGCAGCCCTCGACTTCCCGCCCCCTCCCGGTGCGCCCATGCCCTCCTCCAAGCTGACTTTCGCCCTGCTCGCCGCGCTGCTGTTGGCCGGCTGCGCCCCCGCGCCCCCGGTGCCGGTGCCGGTGCCGGTGCCGTCGCCGCTCCTCAATCCGGCGGGCGCGGCGATGCAGCAACAGGCGCCCGACAGCTTCAAGGTGCTCTTCGAGACCACCGCCGGCGACTTCGTGGTGGAGGTGATCCGTCCATGGGCCCCGCTCGGTGCCGATCGGTTCTACAACATGGTGCGCCACGGCTATTTTGAGGGGGTTCGCTTCTTCCGGGTGGTGCCGCTGTTCGTGGTCCAGTTTGGCCTCCATGGCGACACCACCGTCACCCGGGCCTGGCGCAGCAGTACCATTCCCGACGACTCGGTCCGCACCAGCAACCGCCGCGGCACCCTGACCTTTGCCACTGCCGGTCCCAACAGCCGTGCCAACCAGTTCTTCATCAACCTGGTGGACAACGCCCGGTTGGATGCCCAGGGCTTCGCCCCGATCGGAAGGGTGGTGGGTGGGATGGACGTGGTGGACCGCTTCCACGCCGGTTACGGCGAGATGCCCCCGAGCGGCCGGGGGCCGGACCAGCGTCGCATCACGATGGAGGGGGAGCCCTATTTGGCCGCCGAATTTCCCCTGCTTGATCGGATTGTCCGGGCGCGGCTCCTGGATCCCAACCCGTAGCCCCGCCGTGAACGCAGGATTCCCCTACTTGACCGGAGCATGATGTGGACTGGATCTCCAGCCCCGAAATCTGGATTGCACTCGGCACCCTGACCGCGCTCGAAGTGGTGCTCGGCATCGACAACATCGTCTTCATCTCGATCCTGGCGGGGCGGTTGCCCGAGGAGCAGCAGGAGCGGGCTCGCCGCACCGGGCTGCTGCTGGCCATGATCACCAGGATCGGCCTGCTGTTTACCATCTCCTGGATCATCGGGCTCACGGCACCGCTCTTTCGGCTCCTGGGCGAGGAGATCTCGGGTCGGGACATCATCCTGATTGCGGGCGGGCTGTTCCTGCTGGCCAAGAGCACCCACGAGATCCACCAGAAGCTGGAAGGCGACGAGAGGCACAAGTTGGTGCGGCTGGCACCTTCGTTTGCCGCCGTCATCGTCCAGATTCTGCTGCTCGACATCGTGTTCTCGCTCGATTCTGTCATCACCGCCGTGGGCATGGTGGACGACATCCGGGTCATGGTCGCGGCGGTGATCATTGCGGTTGGCTTCATGATCCTCTTTGCCCGGCCCATCAGCACCTACGTGGACCGTCACCCGACGATCAAGATGCTGGCGCTGAGCTTCCTGCTGCTGATCGGGTTCACCCTGGTGGCTGAGGGGCTCGACCAGCATATCCCCAAGGGGTACATCTACTTCGCCATGGCGTTCTCGGTGGGGGTGGAGATGCTCAATGTGCGGATGCGGAAGCCAGTGCCGGCGCCTCCTGTCC
>JAWXBA010000355.1:0-2831 GCA_034439775.1 Gemmatimonadota bacterium
GGCACCTTCCAGGAGCTGGTCCGCTGGAGCGTGACAGCTACGCCGAGCGAGGTGGCGGCACTGGCGCCTGGGGTGGTGGCAGCGGCAGCGCGAGGGGATCAGATGGCGGCCGTGATCCTGGATCGGGCCGCCGACGAGCTGGTGGGCCTGGCGCGAGCAGTGATGCCCGAAGCTGGAGGGGGTACGGTGGCGCTGTCCGGCGGCCTGATCGCCGTCGGTGGGCCGCTACGGGAACGTGTGGAGCGGCGCCTGGCGGAACTGGATGGACTGCAGATACACAGCGGCCCCCTCGATCCGGTCGAGGGGGCGCTGGGGTTGGCGGGGGGGACTTAAACGCAGTGGAGCGAGACTCGGCAATCCTTGGATCCATTTTGCCCTCCTCTACACCTCGGTGCCGCAGCAACGATTCAGCGCTGACGTCGGCGTAGCAGGGCAATGCCCTGAGCGCGATCTTCATCCTCTGTGATGGTCAAGAACAACTCAGGCCCCAGTTCCGGTGCGGCAAAAACCAGCGGCCCGCGCTGGACGGTCGACCGAATGAGCTCCAGAGATACTCGCCCCACGCCATCCCTGGTCACAAAAGCATCAGTAATGACTCGACGATCAGGAAGGATCACCGAGACAAGCAGCGTATCGCCCTCCATCCTGGCCCCAGACATGGCTGCCTGGGGGACGACGCGCACCCGCACTTGCCCCTCGTTGGTAGACATCACAAAGGTATCTTCAGCGGGAGGGAGAAACCTGTTCTCGCGTTCCATCTCGACCAGCAACTCGCCCGCAGGAGAATATGCCGACACTCGATAGGGGCCCGGCGCGATGTACCACACGACGCCATCCTTCCCGACTGCCATCGGGCCTGCACCAACTTCCCGGGCGATGTCCGGCGAGCGGGCGGGGAGCAACTTCCCATAGCGATGGAGCGGGCGCCCATCGATGCGGTGAACCTCGTGGATGGTGGAGGTGATTCCTCCAAGATTCCGATCGATCCCACTGATGACCAGACTACTGTCCAGCGCCACCATGTCCCGCGCAGCGAGCATGGGCTGAAGGAGGAACGATCGTCGAAACTTCAAATCCGGACCGAACTGAGTGATCCGCGCTTGGTACTGGTCGAACACGTACGCGCTCCCGTCCTTCGCCACGGCGACCTGAAACGGAAGCCTGAACTCGCCTGGGCCATCTCCAGATCTGCCAACGACCGCCACCGCCCGCCCCACCTTATCCAGCACATGAACCTGGCGTCTCCGGAAATCCACGACCCAGATGCGACCTGAGGGATCGACCGCGACATCCGCGATTCCGCCGAACGAGATTCCACCACGATCGTCTGACCCCCCGACCATCCAGAGGGTGTCGTAGACGGTGTGCTGAATCTCAACCGGTACCATGTCAGGAACTCGGGCAGTCCAGGCCTGCGCGCCCAGGTCCGTTGTCGGCGTTGCCAAGGCAGCCGCGAAGAGACATCCCATCAGCGCTCCGACCCTTCGCGGCCCTGATACGCGACCGGACCGTGCCGAGAGCCTCACTCCAGGCATTCGGCTCATGCTGCTCCTACTCCCGGTCCACTTGTTGGGTAGACCAGGCAATAAGATTGAGGGCATCCGCCTGCACGGCGAACACTTCTCGTTCGGTCTTTGGACATGGTACCATTGCGAAGAGCAGGCCACCATTTGGGGCACGCAGGAATCCGAAGCCGAAACGAGCGCCCTGCACGTGAGGATCAAACCCTACCAGCAAGGCGAGATCAGCCTCCTCCTCGGTCTCTCCCCCACACCCCGTGCGCTCAATGACACACCCATGCTCATCCACATCGCAGTCAAATCCGTCGGCACCTGTCACGCATTCATAGCCCTGGAACAGCCCGCCGACGAAGATCGACTTGCACTTCTCGTCGCAAGTCGCCTGTGCCGCAGCATCAACGGGCATCACCAACAGGACCAGAAAGGCCGCAACTGCGCCGATTCGTGCAATCACGTGAACCTCCATTCCAATCGGGTGGTAGATCGATACAGCACCACGGCGCGCAGGGAGGGCAATCATCGCCGGAGGACCTGCTCTTGCCCCGCTCAACCCGCCGTTACCCCAAGGTATGTGCGCCTCCGGAAGGCAACAACACCAGTTTTGGCCACGGCACCATTCCCCCGACTTCCCAGCCAGTATGGACTTGCGCACCCGCGTTCCGATCTGCAGTTTATTCCGGAACGGGTGACGGCACCGGCCAGGAGGCGATTCGGAATGGTCAGTCTCGCACGGTCTTTGGTTCCGCCCCTGACGGGGCCGCCGAGACCAGATTCAGAGGGGGCGTTCCTTCCGGGGCCAGGTGACCTCGGGAACGTAATGGTCGCATATCCCCCAGTTGAGGCGGACTCTTCTCGCCTGCAGAGTGATGCCGCTGGCAGGCCGCTCTGGGTACCCCTGATTCTCGTGACGCCTCCCGGCCGTGTCGATGCTTACCTGCACCTTTTGGTTGAGCTCGAACTTCTCTCTCCAGCCGGCGTGAGCCATCTCGAATGGGGCAAGGCCATCCCGCCTTCTGCGGATGCACTATTGAAGGCGGTGAACCAACGCCCGCCTCCATCCGCAGCCTCCATGGCGCTGTGGCTAGGATGCCGCTTACAGAGACCGGGTGTCACCCCCGATGTCCGTGCCTCAATGGAAGCGCCCTCAATCGTGTTCGCCCGCCGCACGCACCATCGACACATCCGAAATGAATGGGGCTGTCGGCCAAGTGCCTTGAAGCGCCTCGCACACCTCGCGTGCCTCCCTCGGCTGCATCACACTGTCGAGCGCTTGGCCTCGGCTGCCGGAACCACCGCAACGAGGCTTCGTGA
>JAWXBA010000356.1:0-8837 GCA_034439775.1 Gemmatimonadota bacterium
ACGAATTATGGGGTGCTCTTCCACCTGGGGATCGTGCGGTACGCCCAGGGCAACTTCAACGGTGCGGCGGAACTGTTCGCGCGGGCTCAACCCAGGGCGCCGGATGGTGGCGAGCTGGCAGGGAGTACCGACTGGCTGTGGATGTCGCTGGCGCGTGGCGGCCGCGCCACCGAGGCGGCGGCGATGCTGGCGCGCCGCCCCGATTCGATTCCCGCGCCGCCCGGGTATGCCTACGCCCAGCGAATCAAGCTGTATCGCGGGGAGCTGACCCCAGCCACCCTATTCTCTCCCGCTGATACCGCCGACGTGCAGGTGGCCACCTTGAACTACGGCCTGGGTAGCTGGTACATGGTGCAGGGAGACACCGCCCGGGCCAGAGCCGCCTTTGAACGGGCGGTGCGATCCACCGGCTGGCCGGGGTTCGGGTTCATCGTGGCGGAGGCGGAGCTGCGGCGGCTGCGGTGAGGGTCACCCCCCGGCGGTGATCTCCTCATACGCGCAAGTCAGGATATCCCGCGGGTTCGCAGCCCCGAACCGGCCGTAGCTCTCGAACCCGGCCAGCGGGTCCCGCATCGCCAGGACTTCTTCCCGCGACCGTCCCGCATTGATCTGCCGGTCCACGAACTCCATGACAGCCCCGATGTAGTCGCGAAAGCCAGCCAGTTCCGACCACCCGCCGGTGATCGGCAGGCCGGTGTTGGCATGCCCGAAGATGTAGATGGTATCGCTGGCATGGTCGGCCGCCACAAGGTCCAGTACCCCCATCCAGCCGTGCAGCGTCGCCCCGGCGGCGCGATCGACCACCGGGTGACGCTGGTTGAACATCAGGTCACCCATGTGGGCCACGTTGGCGCGCTCAAAGGTGATGACGGCGTCGCCGCTGGTGTGCGCGCGGCCGTAGTGGCGGGCGATGATCCGTTCGTCGCCGACATCGGCCGTCCAGCGGTCCGCAAAGGTGGTGTCGGGATAAAGCTGGTCCTCCGGCGCCTGCCCGCCAGGAGGCTGCCGCATGTGCTCGGCGGCCATGCCGTGCGCCACCACCTTCTTTGCCACGCCACGGAACGCGATGTTGCCGCCGGTGTGGTCGCCGTGGTGATGGGTGTTGATCAGGTAGTCCACCGGCCGGTCGTTGGATTGCAGCTTGAGCCCCGCAATGCATGCCGCCGCCTCGGCGGGGAACTGACTGTCCACCGCCACCACCGCGCCGGAGTTGACCAGATAGCCGATGGTGCCGCCCCGCATCGTGAAGTAGCCGACGTTGCGGCGAATCGGTGCAAACACCGCCTGCGCCTGCTGGGCCTGGAGGGCCCGTGCAATACTGGAATGCCCCAGGGTCAGGGCGGCGGCGGCCGCTCCCGCTGATGCAAGGAAGTCACGGCGGATCAGGGTCATGGGTGGCGCCTCCGGACAGGGGACGGTCGGTCGGAATCGGGTGCCTCGAAGATACCCTGTGCCGGGGGAGGGGAGCATCCACCTCCTATCCATGAAGGAACTTTGGTCCACCGACCGGAATCGACTGGGCACTGCTGCCGCAACAGACCCAGGCCCTCCTCATGCCGATTCGGAGGCCTGCGCCTGTGCACTGGTCCTGGAGCGGCTGCCAAGTCCGGGGTATCAGTGTGAAAAGCCGCCGGCCCGCAGCATCCCGACGATTCCGACGCCGATCCAGAACACATTCAGGATCGTGTAGGCGGGATCCTTTCGGATGATCGCGCACCAGGAAAGCAGCACCGCGTCCACGGTGTTGAAAGCCCAGACAAAGAGGAAGGGGCTCTCGGGGCCGAGCCAGCTGACCAGCGAAAAGCTCACGATCCGCATCATGACGCCGATCATCTCGATGGTACGAAGGTGCCTGGTAATGGCGGCATTGAGCGGGCGAAGAATGCTCGTGCTCATGTGGTGATGTCCTCAGCGTGGCGGGGTTGGATCAGGACCAGGCACCGACCCGTCATGGTCGCGGATACAGGTTGCCGCGGGTCGGCGTGGACACGCCTGCGCCTGCGGCCAGGAAATCGCGCCGAATCAGTGCAATGGAAACGGCTCCGCGTCGAGGTGAGGCGTGCCTATGTGGGGATGTTGGGTTCGATCAGATGGGCCAGCTGCGCCAGCGATTCCTGCCAGCCGAGGTAGCACATTTCGGGAGGGATCACTTCGGGGATCCCTTCCTGCATGATTCGCACTTCGGTCCCGCACGATACCGCCGTGATGGAGATCGTGGTCCGCATCTCACCGGGGAGGTTCGGATCATCGAAGGTGTCGGTGTACCGGATCAGGGAGTGGGGCTCCAGCTCAAGGTACGTCCCCCCAAAGGAGTGCCCGGCAGCGGCCCCGAAGTTGGTGAACAGCATCTTGAACGTGCCGCCGACCTTGGCGTCGAGCGAGTGAACCTGGCAGGTAAAGCCGTAGGGTGGCAGCCACTTGGCCAGCGCTGCGGGATCCAGGAAAGCGCGATAGACCTTCTCGGGAGTCGTGGTAAAGACGCGGTGCAGCGTGACGGTGCCGGTCGGCATGGACGGGTCGCCTCGATGGGGGTGAGCGAATTGAGATGGAATCTAGCAGCCGTTCCGAGCCCTGGGCGAAAGCCCAGGGATCGCGCCACCCTTGCCCCGATGGCAGAGCCGCGTCAGCGGCTTCCCATTGCCGAGCCCTGGGCGAAAGCCCAGGGATCGCGCCACCCTTGCCCCGATGGCAGAGCCGCGTCAGCGGCTTCCCATTGCCGAGCCCTGGGCGAGAGCCCAGGGATCGCACCACCCATGCCCCGATGGCAGAGCCGCGTCAGCGGCTTCCCATTGCCGAGCCCACGAGGGTAGTGGCGAGCCAGCGGAGGAACGCTTTACGAGGGATCAAGGTCCGGGAAGGGCGGGGCATGCAGGTTCCCGGGGTGCAGGCGTGGTGTTATGCCGCCGGATCCGCCGGCCGCGGCGGCACGATCGAGGAGGCCTGCGCCAGCATCCGTTCGCCGAAGTCCACCCGCTCCGTGAGTTCCGCGGTCTCGGTTCGCAACTCGGCGATCTGCTCCTGGAGGGCATCCAGCTGCTCCAACACCCGGCCGAAGTCGGAGTCACCTGTCATGCCGCGCGCTTCCAACCGGCCGAGCCGCCGCGAGGCCGATCCAAGCAACCCCACCAACAGGCTCGTGCCGCCGATAGCAGCAAGCAGGACGAGGATCCCGGCCAGGCCAATCATGTCATGCTCCTCTCCGGCTCGACGCCCATCGGTTCAGTATCGGGTCGCATAGTAGACGACATAGATCCACGACAGCCGCCGTGCAGCATGGCCCAGAGGATCGAGTGGTTGGCGCTCCACGAGATCGTGATCGCCAGGGCACTGCCGAAGCCGATCCCGGCCATGGCGGCATCGCCCGATCGCCCGTTCCCTGATGAGGACATGCTGGCCTCCACGCGTGGTTGGTGAGCAGTCTCCTACGCGAGATCGTGAGGTGGTGTTTCGCCGGATCCGCCCAGGGGATGGCTCAGACGTGCTGGTCCAGCAGGATCGTATCGCCGGCGGGGTCCATCACCACGAAGCTGGCAGGCCCCTCGGTGGTCTCATCGGCCTCAGTGGCAAACTCCTCCCCCCGGGACTTGAGATGGCGCTGGATCTCCCGGACATCGTTGAGGCGCTCCAGCTTCTTGGCGTTGCTGTCCCAGCCCGGGTTGAAGGTGATGATGTTCTGCTTGAACATTCCCTGGAACAGCCCGATCGCGTGGGGGCCATTCTTCATGATCAGCCAGTGCTGGGAAGCGTCGCCGACAAAGTCGCTGAAGCCGAGCTTCTGGTAAAAGGTTCGCGAGGCCGGGAGGTCCTTTGCGGCCAGGCTGACGGAGAAGGCGCCAAGTTCCGTGGAGCCTCCGGTCTGGGATCGGGGCGGAGTGCGAGTCTGGTAATGTAGCGCCTGCGTTGGGGGGCGCGGGAATTCCGAGGCTCACGCCCCGGCTCAGGCCTGGCTGTGGCTCTCGCCACCCTGCTCCGATGGCCCAGCCGCGGTAGCGGCTTCCCTCAGCCGAGCCCTGGGCGAAAGCCCAGGGGCGGAGTTACCAGGGGAGGTCGCGGCGGCGTCACCCGCCTATCACGCCGCTCGCGTCCGGGTGGCACCCGCCAGGACGGCGCCGAGATAACCCATTGGCAGGTACGCGCCCACCAGGTCAAGGAGCGTAAACCAGAGTGGGCCGCCCATCATCTTGATCGCCGCGATGCCGCCGAGGAGGAAGATCGCCCCGATGCCGACGGCAACCCGCACCCGATGCGTGGCCGCCACCTTGGCGGCGACAAAGGCCCCCGCGAGCGTGCCCAGTGCGTGGGCCAGGAACGGCGGCAGGAAGTTGATCGGCCGGAACAGCGGCAGCGCCGCCGCCAGCCCCTCCGAGGTGGAGACATCGGCCCCCTCCGGCAGCGGCACGATCATGGGACCGACGGCCACGATGGCCATGTTCACGACCCCTCCGACCACGAGGCCGGCCAGGACGGCCAGGGTAAGATTGGCGGCAGGTTTCATGGGCGGGCCTCATCGGGTTGGGGTGGCCGGGCGTTCTGGCGTCGGACAGAAGCTACCGACCGAGACGCGGGTCCGATAGTGAGGGGGCGATCCCTACGGCCGATCAAACTCCACCCGCTCCACCTCGCGCCATGGCACATACACTGCCCGATCGGCGCCGGCCACGAAGCTCAATATCCCGCCTTGCTGCGGGCTCAGGTCGCCGGCGCCCTCAAGCTGGAGTACTTCGCCGCTCAGGAGGGTGATCGTGGTGCCGGCGGCCACCGAGCTTACGGATGAAGAAATCGAGGCGATCAGGGCAAAGGGGATGGTTTTGTCCACCCCCTGTCCGGGGGCATCCAGAGTCTCGGTGGTCTCGCTCTCGTCCAAGTCGTAGACCAGCCGGCCCGCCAGGCGGCGGCCCTCCCGGGGAATGACCGAGCCGGTGAGTTGCCGACCCGGTGCAAAGTCGGTGTAGGGCGGCGCCGATTCCGCCGGGCTCAGGTCAAGGCGTCGGAAGGCCGCCCAGGGGACCAGCACCCGGCCGTAGCGCGCGTCGTCCACGTAGACGCCCCGGTTCCCCTGGCCCACGCTGCGGGTGCCGGAGAGTTCGATCGCCTGGCCGTCGAGAAGGGTGACCTTGGAGTGTTCGGCCGACATCCGTTCGATCGAGCGGATGGCGTCGAAACCGACTTGCTGGGAGCGCTTGGCGCCCTGGCCTTCAATATGGTCGGTCAGGAGCCCCTTCTCCCGGCCCCACTGGATCAAGCCGCTGAAGCTGCCGTGGGCGGTGTGGACGATGCCGTGCAGCGGGGCCGGGCCACTGCCGGTGGTCGGGGTGGGCCGGAACTCGATGCTGGCGATCTTCCACTCGTCGAGGTTCACCATCCCCCGGGTGCCGTCCCAGACGCGCATCCCGTCGGCCAGGTCATCCGCCTCGAAACGCTGCAGTACGAACGAGGTGCCGCTCTTGAGAGTCACCTCGAACCGGGTCCGCTCTGCATCGATGCGGGCGATGTCGCCAAGTCGGGCCATGAACGGCCGGGTGAAATCGTGGCGGCTGCCCCGGAGTGTGACCTCGAAGCCGAGGATCTCGATCGAGGACCGATCCCTGGGCAATTGGCCGCTGGGCACTTGCGAGGTCCACGGGTTGCCAGCGCGGACACCGTTGAACTGGTTTCCCCAGAGTGCTTCCTCGTGGCCGCCAAAGCGGAGCCGGCCCTCGTCGATGTCGCCGTCCGTGGTGGTGATCCGACCGTAGAGGAGGCCGGCACCGAGGTCCTGCGGGGAGGCCGACGCAGTCTCTGCGGCCGCCGCGATGTCCTCCCTGTGCGCCTGGCAGGCCGTCGAGATGGCGAGGAGGGCGAGGGCCGCCGCGCTGACGATGGTGCTTCTGGGCCTTTCGGGTGCTCCCGAGGGGGACCGGGGCGGTGGGCTGGTGGGTGGCATACTGGGTCGTAAACTCGGCGGGCAATGAACTTCGTAACATAAAGTAAAGCAAGGGGACGGGGCTGTACGCCACCAGAAGCCGGCTCAGCCGCGGCAGCGGCGTCCCAACGCCGAGCCCTGGGCGTGAGCCCAGGGATGGCACCAATCCTTGCCAGAATCGGAGTCATCCCGAGCCGCGCAGCGGAGGGGGATATTGCCAACGCATGGTAGGCGCCGGCATGCTCGAGGCGAGCGAGTGCCCCCATTGGGAAGATCCCTCGTCCCTCTCGCGTTGAGGGCGCCCTAGAGGGCGCCCCTACTGCTCGGGGGCCTCGGGATGACTCCGCGTGTAAAATCGGCGTCGTGCTATCCAGCGGCCGATCCCTGACTGCGATGGTTGGTCGGCACCACCTCTGGGGATGACATCCCACCGCTTCCACCACCCGCCGTGACGACGACGGTGTGGCGCCGCCGGTCATCGCGCAGCGGGATGGTCGAGCCGCCCAGCCGCTGGCCGTCCAGGGTCACCACCGCGGATTCACGCCGGACCCGTGCCGGCTCGTGAACCGTGATGTCGTAGGTGGCCGTGCCGTACCGATACTCCATCGAGAATTCCGGCCACGACTCCGGGACCGCAGGTTCGAAACAGAGCTCGGCTCCCCGCCGGGTAAAGCCCAGGATGTTCTCGAGCCCGATCCGGTACATCCAGCTGGCGGAGCCGGTATACCAGGTCCAGCCGCCGCGCCCCAGATGGCCGGTAGCGGTGTAGACGTCGGCGGCCACCACGTACGGTTCGACCTGGTAGGTTTGCACCTCGTCGGGGGTCCGCCCGTGGGTCAATGGATTGAGCATCTGATAGAGCGCAAATGCCCGGTCCCCATCGCCCTGCATCGCCTTGGCCAGCACCACCCAGAGCGCGGCGTGGGTGTACTGGGCGCCGTTTTCCCGGACCCCAGGCAGGTACCCCTTGATGTACCCGGGATCTTGCGGGGTCTGATCAAAGGGCGGATCCAGCAGCTGGATGAGACGGGCCTCCGGTCGGACCAGGTGCTTTTCGAGTGCAGCCATGGCCTGCGCCTGCCGGGCGGGGTCGCCGGCGCCGGAGATGACGCTCCAGCTCTGGGCTATCGCATCGATGCGGCACTCGTCGCTCTCGGCGGATCCGAGCGGCGTACCGTCGTCATAGTAGGCCCTCCGGTACCAGGCGCCGTCCCACCCGTGGGCCTCGACCGCCGTTGCATACCGGTCGGCCTGGGCCCGGCACTCGGCCGCGACGCCCCGTTCGCCACGAGCCTCTGCCTGGAGGGCGTAGGCCCGCAAGGTGGCGATCAGGAACCACGCCAGCCAGACGCTCTCCCCACGGCCACCGATGCCCACCCGGTTCATCCCGTCGTTCCAGTCGCCGCCGCCGATCAGTGGCAGCCCGTGGGAGCCGGCCGTCGAAGCCCGCCGGAGCGCACGCAGGCAGTGCTCGTGCACCGTCGCGTGCTCGGTGGTGACTTCCGGCAGGTCGTAGAGCTCCTGCTCGTCGGCCCGCAGTTCGCGCATCCGGAGGAAAGGCACCCACTCATCCAGGATCGTCCGGTCGCCGGTGATCCGGACATAGTGATCGACGACGTAGGGCAGCCAGACGAGATCGTCCGAAAACCGGGTCCGCACGCCCCGTCCGGTTTCGGGATGCCACCAGTGCTGCACGTCGCCCGCCAGAAACTGGCGGGCCGCAGCGCGCAGCAGGTGTGCGCGCGCCAGCCCCGGCTCGGCGTACACCAGCGCCATCGCATCCTGGAGCTGGTCGCGGAAGCCGAAGGCACCGCTGCTCTGGTACAGCGCCGAGCGGGCCCACATCCGGCAGCTCAAGGTCTGGTAGAGCAGCCACCGGTTCATCATGGTGTCAAACAACGGCTCCGGGGTCCGGACGCTGATGCGAGCCAGCCGGGCATCCCACTCGTCGGTGCCGTCGGTCAGGGCGGCCGCGGCGCGGAGCGGATGGCACCAGTCGGCCACCGCCTGCCGTGCGGCGGCCAGATCCGGCATCGCCCCCAGCAGGATCACCACCTCCCGGCTCTGGCCCGGGGCGAGTTCGAGCTGGCATTGAAGCGCGGAACACGGGTCGATGCAGGCGCCCGTCACGCCGCTCAGCGGAGGCGGGCTGCCGGAGGCATTCGTCAGTGCCGCCGGCGTCACCAGCGTCCCGTTCCGACCGATGAACTCCCGCCGGTTCCCGGTATGGCCGGACAACGGTTCACTCAGCGCGTGGAAGGCAGCCCACCCCGCGTACTGCGGGTCAAAGGTGTTGTGGGCGAAGATCGCTCCCGCGGCGGGCTCGAATGTTGTGACGACATGCTGTTGAGTCTGCTCCCGGCTGGTGCCAAGGGTCCACTCGGCGTAGGCCGTGAGGGACAGCCGGCGCACCGCGTCGGTCCCGTTGGTCACCTGCAGGACCGCGCACTTGATGGCCTGGTCGGGCACCATGCCGAGGCGGAGCCGAGTGGCGATGCCGCCGTGGTCGCGGTGGAAGGTCGTGCGGCCGGGGGTGTGGACGACCGTGCAGGTGCCGGGGCTCTGGACCGGAGCCGGCGTTGGGCACCAGAGCTCGCCGGTGTCGTTGTCGCGAAGATAGATGATCTCCGTGGGCATGTCGCCGACCGGATCGTTGTGCCACGGTGTCAGCCGGAAGAAGTAGCTGTTCTCCGCCCAGGTGAAGCCACCACCCCGCTCGGTCACGAGGAATCCGCCGCTCCGATTGGCAATGACATTGGACCAGGGGGCGGGGGGCAGTCGATCGCCCTTGATCCGGATCTGGTAGTTGCCCTCGGGCGTCAGCCCGCCCAGCCCGTTGCTGAGCTCCAGATTCGATGGCGGGCCCGGCGGATCCTCCCCGGGGGGTCGGGTCGGGGGTCCAAGGATGCGGCACGGCTCCTGGCCGGCGGCGCCG
>JAWXBA010000357.1:0-2935 GCA_034439775.1 Gemmatimonadota bacterium
ACAGCTGGTCGGACGGGGGCTGGGCGCCCGGGGGGCCGACGCATGTGCTGGTCTGCCATGCTGTGCGCCACAACGCGCCGGGCGGCGCCGCGAAAGGAGATGTTCCCACCGCTGTGGTCGCCGTGGTGGTGGGTGTTGATCAGGGCATCCACGCCCCGGTTCCCCGAGCGCGATTTGAGCCCCGCCAGGCAGGCGGTAGCCTCGGTGGGGAACTGGCTGTCCACCACCACCACGGCGGCGGGGTTGACCAGCCAGCCGATGGTGCCGCCTCGCATGGTAAAGAAGCCGACGTTCCGGCGGATCGGGGTGAAGGTGGCCTGCGGGGCCAGGGCCTGCTGGGCCAGGGAGTGCCGTGGTCGGCCAAGTGAGGCGGTGGCGGTGGTGGCAAGGAAGTCGCGGCGGGTGGAAGTCAGGGCATGCTCCGGTGGGTCGGGGTGCGGGGGCAAGGGTACCCGTGCGATACCGCACCGCGCCCGCACCGGGAACCCGGGGCGTGCCAGCCGGATGGCCGCGCCAGGAGGAGACACGGCCACCCGGTGCGCGGCGATCCCGTCAGCGCAGCCGGACCGCCGTGAACGGGAAGCTGAACGTGGCCGGGTCAGGGTCGAGGTAGCTTTCGTTGTTCGCGTTGGTAGTGGTGAACCACCCCGTTATGGAAATCACTCCGGTCATGGTGGTACCGGTACGGTTGCCGGTGATCCGAAGGACGCCGGTCGGCCCGATCACGGTCCCCCCGCCTTCGAGGGGGTAGGTCGTGAGACTTTCAATGTATTGCCCGGTGAGCGTGCCGGTGCCCAGGCCCAGGCTGGTTTGCGCCCAGCGGTCGACGTTCCAGCCCAGGAAGACGCCCCCGACCGTATGCACCTGCTCCGGCACGGTGCCAAGGGTGGTCTGGACCTCTCCAGGCAGCAGCGGCCCGGGCGGCGGGCAGCAGTTCGAGAGGCTCCACAACCCGTTCTGCAGGACCCGGAGCCGCAGCACCGACTTGCCTCCCCCCTCATCATCGATGGCGATGAGCCCCGATTGCGGCGCCGCCAGAATGCGAAGCAGCAGTGTGCCAAGGTCGCTCTCAATGTTCAGGTCGAGCAGCTCGTCCTGGTCGATGAAGCTGGTGATCCGCCAGAAGGGCTGATCCCCCGTCCGGAGCTCGGCCTTCGCCAGCTTGATGTCGGCCGGGTCGATCAGCTCCACCGTGACGAGGTAGCTCGAGGCGTTGGGAGCGGGGACGGTCAATGTCCGGGTGCCGAAGGCGGTGATCACCGGCGGATCGTTCGCGACCGTCCAGCGGTACCGGGAGGTGGCATTGCCAATTCCGCCGTTCTCGACCGTGAACGTCACGTCCTCTCCCGCCGCGGGGAACTGCGGCGACATCGTGAGCTCGAAGGGAACCCGATCCAGCGTAATCCAGGAGAAATCCAGGTACTTCGGGGGCTCAGGCTGATTCAGCTGGTCTACCCCACCGAACGACTGCTGCTCGACCCCGAAGTCGTTCACACCATCTTCGAGCGGGACGTTGGCGCCATCTGCTGCACTGAGGTCGGAGACCACCGGGAGGCCCTGATCGTCGTACACCCTGGTGATCGCGCGTTCCGGCTCGGCCTGGCTGCGGGCCCAAGCGCACCGCGGACACATGGTCCGGAGGATCACGTGATCGCTGGCAGTCTTGACGGTGCCCGTGATCTTGTGCCACGCGGTGTCCACCGGGTCCCGGGCCTCGAGCCACGCCTCGGGGAACTCCGCGTCGCCCGCCGTCTCGGCCTCGAGCTCCACGAAGCGGGCGTTGATCCGGTGCAACGGCACCAGCGAGGTCGCGCCCATCACGATGAGGTTGGTGTAGGTCGCCGACGGCGCCAGGGAGTTCCTTGAAAACTCGAAGGGCTGCAGCGCGTTGTTGAAAACCTGGATGGTGCGGCCCAGCCCGGGTTCGTTCGGATCCGCGACGTGCACCCGTCCATTGGGGAAACCCGGCTCGATCTCGAAGGCAATGATGGAGTGCCCCTCCACCCAACCCGGCCGATAGATGCCGAGTAGCTGGGCCTTGCTCGTGGCGAGTATGGCAAGCTGGAGGCTCTGGAGCTGGACCTGCATCCATCCCGGACCCCCCAGCGCTTGGCCCAGCGTGGCGAGGCGCTGCTGGGCCTTGAGCACGACCACCTGGTCCGCCGTGCCACTCCAATTGCTCTCCCGCTGCATAACCGAAGCCATCCGGATGCCATCCGGGTTGTCGGGCTCGATGCTGCTAAGCCTGTCGTAAAGCCCGTACAGCGCCCCCTTGGATCCCTTGCGGTTGTAATGGTGCACCAGCGCCGTGAACGTGGAACCGGAGCAATATCCGGCCGGGGTGAGCTCCGTTCCGTAGTTGGAGAACTCCCAGTCGTCCACTCCCGGCCGGAACGACGTGACGATTCTGGTGTCGAAGCCGTCGAGCGGAGTCCCGACCAGGAAGATCTGGATCTCTCCCGTCGGTGGTACCCCCGCGCTGGCTGGGCCGGACATGTGGAGCGCGGCGCCGGTCTCCGGAATCACCAGCATGTCCGCTGAGAGATGCTGGGTCATCACCACCAGCGAGGTGTCGGTCCGGGCGATCGTGGGGATCAGCTCGAACGTTCCGGTGGCAGGGTCGCGCATGAACGCGGCCACCGCGGAATCGGCCCGCACCTGGATCGGAATGGCGAGGAAGAACGGCTCCTGGGCGTACCGCTGGCCGTTCTGGATCTGGATGGTGGCGCCAACCTGCCTCACACTCGAGGGGAGCGTGGGCCGGACGTCCTTCATCTCGCTCACGGTCCAGATCGTGGTGCCGGAAAACGCGCCACTCGGCACCGAGATGGTAAGTCCGTTGAGCGGGCTTCCGGCCTTGACCACCTTGAGGTCGCCGCCTTGCGGACCGAGGGGTACCTGGTTCAGAACGATGTCAATCGGACCTGGGGGGGGC
>JAWXBA010000358.1:0-9211 GCA_034439775.1 Gemmatimonadota bacterium
CGCCCTCGATGGGCGGCGACTTTTGGTTGCGGACGGTACCTCCGCCCAACGCCGGAGATTCAGCATCGCTCACGAAATCGCCCACACACTCGTGAGCGACGCCTGCCTGCCTGGCACGTGCGGGCCTGGGGAAGTGGAACGGTTGTGCAACGTGGCTGCGGCGGAGCTGATAATCCCTGCCAGCACACTTGACACCGCGGTAGCCGGGGACGATTGGGGTCTGGAGGTTGCACTGCGGGTCGCGAGTACCTTCGGGGTATCTTTCGAGGTTTGTCTCCGCCGCCTCGTCGGTGCGACAGTGGATCGGGCGGCGCTGATCATCGCAGCCCCGGACCAAGACGAGACCCTGGAGGCCGGATGGAACCCACGGCGGGATGGTATGTGGGAGGGGGAGCTGACCGTGAAGGTATGGCAGGTGAACACGCCACCCTTTCTCTCGCTCAAGGGAGTCACCATACCAAGGCAATGCTCCCTCCACTGGGCTTGGAGTTGGCTACGCGCCAAAGGCGAGGCGCGTATTCGGCGGGATTGGCTGGAGTGGCCCACCTACCCGGAGCTGGGTCGATTTGTCGTTGAGGCAATACCAAACCCACAACGACGGCCGGCGCGAGAGGTGATGGGCTTATGTTGGTGGCCTGCGGATACGACTGTAAAGGCACGAATGGTGCCTACCCTGCGGTTCAAAGCTTAGCCAGCGAAACATCATATCGCATTTCTGAGGCGCCATGCCCGACTCCCCCACCCCGCTCGACCTCCGCTCCCACGACCTGACCGCCGACAAGCGGGCCGACCTGCTGCGGCTCTTCCCGGAGGTCCGGACCGAGGGCAATCAAATCGACTACGAGCGCCTCAAGCTGGCGCTGGGCGAGATGGTGGAGAGCGGCCGGGAGCGCTATGGCCTGACCTGGCCCGGCAAAGCCGACTGTTTCCGCGCCATCCAGACACCCTCACTCGGCACTCTCCGGCCGGCGGTGGAAGAGAGCGTCAACTTCGACACCACCGAGAACCTGATCATCGAGGGCGACAACCTCGAGGTGCTCAAACTTCTCCAGAAGTCGTACCTGGGGAAGGTCAAGATGATCTACATCGACCCGCCCTATAACACCGGCAACGATTTCATCTACCCCGACAACTACGCCGAATCTCTGGACACCTACCTCCAATACACCGGCCAGGTGGACGCCGAAGGCCGCAAGTTCAGCACCAACACCGACACCGACGGCCGCTTCCACTCCCGCTGGCTCAACATGATGTACCCTCGGCTCTATCTCGCGCGGAACCTGCTGCGGGAGGATGGGGTGATGTTCATTAGCATTGATGACCATGAGGTACACAATCTCAAAGCAGCGCTATTCGATCTGTTCGGGGAAGAGCACTTTGTCGCGTGCTGTGCCTGGCAAAAGCGATACTCGCGAGAAAATCGCGGTGCAATAGGTGACGCGCATGAGTACCTAGTCGTCTTCGCCAGAAATCACGCTGCTTTCCAGGAGGTCCGCGGGCTCATCAAATTCACGGAGAAGCAAGCTAGAATCTACAAGAATCCGAACAACGATCCGAGAGGTCGTTGGCGTGCCGTTCCGATGACCGCGCAGGGTTTCCGGCCAAATCAAATGTACGAAATCGAGGTACCCAACGGTGCAAGACACCATCCTCCGGAGGGGCGATGCTGGTCGATGCTGGAAGCAGAATACCACCGCCTCAGAGGTGAGGGTCGCATCTACTTCGGCAAGGATGGAGGGTCCCAGCCCTCTGTGATTCGATATCTATCGGAGGTCCAAGGCCTTGTCCCATGGACGTGGTGGCCCTCCGAAGAGGTGGGGCACACGGACGAGGCTCGCAAGGAAATCCGTGCCATCTTCGGGACTCAGACCGTATATGATACTCCGAAGCCTACTCGCCTGATCCGCCGAATGCTTGAGATCGGATCCACCAGCGATTCCGTGATCCTCGATTTCTTCGCCGGCTCGGGAACCACAGGCCAAGCGGTGCTCGAACTCAATCAAGAAGATGGGGGGGGCCGCAAGTTCATCCTGGTCCAGCTCCCCGAGCCGACCGGCCGGGAGGATTACCCGACCATCGCCGAGATCACCAAGGAACGGGTCCGGCGGGTCATCCAGAAGCTCAACGCCGCGGAGGAAGGGGAACTCGAGCTCAGCGACGGCCCTAAGCCCGACCGCGGCTTCCGAGTGTTCAAGCTGGCCGAGTCCAACTTCACCACCTGGGATGCCACGGTAGACGATCCCGCCGCCCTGGCCGAGCAACTCACGACTCACGTCGATCACATCCGGGATGGCCGCACCGAGCAGGACCTACTGGCCGAGATCCTCCTCAAGAGCGGCTTCCCCCTCACCGTTCCCACCGAGGAACTCGATCTGGCCGGGAAGACCGTCCACGCCGTGGCCGGTGGAGCGCTGGTGGTGTGCCTGGAGCGCGAACTGACGCTGGAGGCAGTGCGCGCCATCGCGGCGCGCTCGCCCGAGCGGGTGGTCTGCCTGGATGCCGGTTTCCAGGACAACGACCAGCTCAAGTCCAACGCGGTGCAGCTCTTCAAGGCGAAGAGCATTGTCTTCCGGACCGTCTAGGGTGAGTACTGCAGCCAGGTCCAACGGCGGCGAGTTGATCCTCTACCAGACCGAGGATGGCGCAACCTCCGTCCAGCTCAGGGTGGAGGGGGGCACCGTCTGGCTTACCCAGCTGGAGCTGGCCGAGCTGTTTCAAACCACCAAGCAGAACATCTCCCTTCATGTCAGGAACATCCTGCAGGAGGGTGAGTTGGCCGCGGATCGAGTTGTCAAGGAAGACTTGACAACTGCCGCCGACGGAAAGCGTTATCGGACAAGACTTTACAACCTTGACCTGGTTCTGGCCGTCGGTTATCGAGTCAGGAGTGCCCGAGGAACACAGTTCCGGCAATGGGCCACCGAGCGCCTGCGGGAGTACCTGGTCAAGGGCTTCGTGATGGACGACGCCCGGCTCCAGGAGCCGGGGGGCTGGGACTACTTCGACGAGCTGCTCGCCCGGGTCCGGACCATCCGTGCCTCAGAGAAGCGATTCTACCAGAAGGTGCGCGATCTCTACACGACCGCAGTGGACTACGACTCCAGCAGCGAAGCCGCCCAACTCTTCTTCAAGAAGGTCCAGAACAAGATGCTCTGGGCCATTACCGGACAGACCGCCGCGGAGTTGATTGCCGGCCGGAGCAATCCTGACCAGCCCAACATGGGCCTCCAGAGCTGGAAGGGAGCCCAAGTCCGCAAGCAGGACGTCACCGTCGCCAAGAACTATCTCAACCCCGAGGAGATCGAGGCGCTCGACCGGATCGTCGTTATGTACCTCGACTACGCCGAGGATCAGGCCCGACGCCGGCAGACCATGACCATGGCGGAATGGGCGGGCAAACTGGACACCTTCCTGACCTTCAACGAGCGGGAATTGCTGACCCACGCCGGGCGGATTCAGGCGGCGGCGGCAGAGGCGCTGGTCGCGGAGCGGTATGAGGAGTTCGACGCCCAGCGGCGCCTGGCCGAGCGCGAGCTTGCCGATCGGGCAGACCTGGAAGCGATCGAAGAGCTGCGGCGCACCCTTCCCGAGCCGCCCCGCTCGCAAGGCCAGGACTCATGAAGTTCCAATTCGACGCCAATCAGCAATACCAGCTCGACGCCATTCGGGCGGTGGTGGACCTGTTTGATGGCCAGCCCCGGGGAGAGCCGGAATACTCGGTGATCCGTGGCGCCGCCGGGCCGGGGTTCATGGCCGATGCCGAGCATGGGGTCATGGGTGCCGGCAACCGGCTGGTTCTCGATTCCGAGCGCCTCCGCACCAATACCCGAACGGTTCAGGCTCGGAATGACATCGACGTCGCAGAGCCAGCGGCGGCGCTCGAGTCGTGGACGATTCCCGACCCACCGGCGGGCGGCGATCGCCTCTGCCCGCATTTCTCCGTCGAAATGGAGACCGGCACGGGAAAGACGTACGTCTACCTCCGGACGATCTACGAATTGGCCCGGCAGTACGGCTTGCGCAAGTTCGTGATCGTGGTGCCGAGCGTGGCGATCCGGGAGGGGGTCCTCAAGAACCTGGAGGTCACCGCCGATCATTTCCGGGCGCTGTACGACAATATGCCGTGCGAGCACTTCGTCTACGACGCCAAGCGGCTCAGCCGGCTGCGGCAGTTTGCCACCAGCAATACCGTGCAGATCATGGTCATCAACATCGATGCCTTCCGGAAGAACTTCTCGGGCACTGAGGACGAGCAGAAGAGCAACGTCATTTACAAGGAGAGTGACCGGCTCTCCGGTCGGCAGCCGATCGAGTTCATTCAGGCCGCTCGGCCGATCGTCATTATCGACGAACCGCAGAGCGTGGACTCCACCCCGAAAGCGCAGGAGGCCATTTCGGCGCTCAACCCGCTCTGCACCCTGCGGTATTCCGCTACGCACCGGAATCTCTACAACCTCGTCTACCGGCTCGACCCGGTGCAGGCGTTCCGGCTGGAACTGGTCAAGCAGATTTCGGTCGGCAGCGCCCAGGCCGACGGCGGCGCCAACGACCCCTTTGTTCGACTGGATACCACCGACCACAAGACTGGGCTGAAGGCCAGGCTGCGGATTCATAAGGCGGGCGCCACCGGCCCGCGCGAAGGGCGGGTCACCGCCAAGGCAGGCTCCGACCTGTTCAAACTGTCCGGAGAGCTGGAGATCTACGCCCATGGCTGGGAAGTGGTTGAGATCAGCAACGAGCCCGGCGGGGAGTTCATCGCCTTCAGCAATGGCACCCGACTCGGACTCGGCGAGGAGCGGGGCGGCATGCGGGAGGACCTCTGGCGCGAACAGATTCGCGGTACCGTCAAGGAACACCTGGAACACGAGCTGCGCTTGGCCGGACGCGGCATCAAGGTGCTCTCGCTCTTCTTCCTGGACCGGGTGGCCAATTACCGGGAATACGACGACAGCGGGCAGCCGCGACCGGGGCGCTTCGCGGCAGAGTTGGAAGCCATCCTGACGGGTTTCGGCAAGGACCCGCGGTACCAGAGCATCCTCTGGCTCACGCTGCCGCTGGCATCACTCCACAACGGGTACTTCTCACAAGATCGTCACGGAGTCCTCAAGGACACCCGGGGCGATACCCAGGCGGATGACAACACCTATGACCTGATCATGAAGGACAAGGAACGGCTGCTCTCGGAGGAGGAGCCGCTCCGGTTCATCTTCTCGCACTCGGCGCTGCGCGAGGGGTGGGACAATCCCAATGTGTTCCAGATCTGCACCCTGAACGCCACCGTCAGCGCGGTGAAGAAGCGCCAGGAGATTGGCCGAGGACTCCGGCTGCCGGTGGACCAGAGCGGTCAGCGGGTCTGGGACGCATCGGTGAACCGGCTCTTCGTCATGGCCAATGAGAGCTACGAGGAGTTCGCGGCCACCCTTCAGCAGGAGTACGAAGACGATTGCGGGGTCACCTTCGGCAAGGTCCCGCTGGCGGCGCTGGCGCGGCTGGTGCGCGTGGTAGAGGATCGTGAGGAACCGATCGGGCCCGACGCGGCCCGGCAGATTCGCGACGCGCTGGTAGATCAAGGGCTCCTCAGCATCGATGGGCGGATCCTGCCGGCCTTCAACCCTGCCGGCGCGGATTTCAGGCTGCTGCTTCCCGAGGCCTTGGCCGACTTGACCCCGGGGGTGATCGACCTGCTCAACGCCTATCGGATCGAGCGGCACATCCGTCGCGCCAGTCAGTCCGGCATCAACCGGTTCAAAAAGAAGGTGGCGCTGGGTCCGGAGTTCCAGTCCCTCTGGGATCGGATCAAGCCCCGGACGACGTACCGGGTAGAATTCGACAGCCAAGACCTGGTGAGCCGGGCTGTGGACGAGATTGGCCGCATGGCACCGATCGTAGCCCCAACGATCACCGTTAGGACCGGCCGCCTGGATGTCACCGAGGCGGGTGTTCTTGCCCGTGCCTCCCGGGTTGCCCGCGAGTCCGTCCTGAGGCCGGGGCCGCGTCCGATTCCCGACATCCTGGCCTATCTCCAGAACGAGACCGACCTCACTCGAAGCACCCTGGCGCGAATCCTGACGGAAAGCGGACGGCTGGCGGAGTTGTTCCAGGATCCGCAGCGCTTCCTCGATCAGGTGGCGGCGATAACCAATCATGTTCTGCATCGCTTGCTGGTGGACGGTATCAAGTACGAGCGGCTGGAGGGGGCCGGCGGGGAGTGGGAAATGCAGAGGTTCCGGAACGAGGAGCTGATCGACTATCTCAGCGCCATCCAGGTCAAGGGCTCGGTCTACGAATACGTCGTCTGGGATTCCGAAATCGAGCGGGAGTTCGCCAGTCAGCTGGACCAGCGTGAGGACATCAAGCTGTTCGTCAAACTGCCGCGCTGGTTTACGGTCGATACCCCCCTGGGTCCATACAATCCGGATTGGGCCATTCTCAAGCAGGATGGCCAGACCCTCTACCTGGCCCGGGAAACCAAGAGCACGCGGGACTTCCTGAAGCTGCGGACCTCGGAAGCGGACAAAGTCCGCTGCGGCGCCAGACATTTCGATGCCCTTGGGGTCGACTTCAAGGTGGCAGTGACAGCGGACGAGGTGTAGGAAGCACGTCTCGCTTCAAGGCTGGCGGGCCCGCCCGACCCTTGGGGCACAATCATCATAGGGGCCGGGCCTGCCCGGCCCTGAGATGTTGAGTCGGGCTCACGCGGAGGCGCGGAGACGCAGAGGTGAAGGTGCCACCATCCTTGAATGGCGCAATCGGCACCACACCGCTGATGTTTGCCGCACGGGTGGAACCCGGTGTAGGGGCGCGCCTCCGGCGCGCCCCTACGCGTTCCAATGTTCCAACTAAAGCCCGCGCAAAGCGCGGGCACTTCCTACTCCTGGAGCAATGCCTCCACTCGAGGCAGCCATTCTTCTTGACTCCAGCCGCGTTGATACTGGGGGTGCCGTGTCCACGTGGCCCGAATCGGGGTACCGCTTGGGGATTGCCAGTCCCGGATATGCTCCACCCCGAACGCCGGGCTGGGGGTCGATGTCCATTCCTTCGGGAACCTGATCCTGTCCCAGACTCCTTTGGCGACAACGAGGACGCGATGCGGCTCGACATCCAAGACGCCAGGAACAAACCGATCTGACGCTGCCTGCCAGAGTTCCTCCGAAGGCCTGTCCCCCCTTTCAACGAGAGAGTGTGGCACGAAGTTGATGAATGCCACGCTGTCCCAGAACTCCTGCAAAGACAACTCCGGCAGTCCGCCTGCGGCCGTCACAAGGCCCCGAATCTTGGTAAAGAACGGGTAGGACTGTCTGCCGGTCCGGATGTCGTCAACGACCCCCCTCGTCAGATCTGGGGTGTCATAACGCATCTCATCGGCGTAGAGATAGTGCGATTCCCCGACCAACAACAACCGCTTGCTCCCGAGTTCGGTGGCGGCGCCGAAGGATTCACCGACCCACGGCTCGTACCCTGCATGTCGTAGATCCATCCTACCTCCCAACGTCAAAGGTTTACCTATTGCCCGAACCCCGCCCTCGCACCAGTCAGTGACCGCCCAAAGTCCTTGGCCCGGCGCTGGTGATCCTGCACCCGCTGGACCTGCCTGAGAAGGGCCTCGCCGAGCGGCTCACCTCCGTCAAGGTTGGCCAGCCGAGCCGCGGTGCACGCCTCGCGAATATGGGCGCCTCCAAGGCCCTCCGCAGCAGCGGCCGCCTCGGAAACGAATCCTGAGCTGACCCGACCTCCGAGCTGCAATTCGATCAACTGGACCCGCATGGCGAGATCCGGTAGATCGAAGACCACAGTCCGATCGAATCGTCCCGGGCGATTGAGAAGATTCCCGTCCAGACCACTCGGGTCATTCGACGTGGCAACCCAGAGAATCGGAACGGGGCTTTCGAGCAGCCCATCCAGCGAGTTCAGTAGATATTCAGCCGTGACAGCGCCTGAGGCCTCAAGCCGGTCGATATCTTCCAGGATGACTAGGGCCGGCCTTCTGGTGTTCCGGATATGTCCCAGCATCACCCCAAAAGGGTCCCCATCCTGGCCGCGCCGGCCCGCCACGAACAGGTGGGATTCCACCACATCACGATACCGAGTAATCAGGTGGCGCACCAGTTGGGTCTTACCAGTGCCCGGGGGGCCCACCAGCAGTACACCCCGGCGGTGGACGATTCCCTCTGCACGAGCCAGTCCGGCTACCCGCCAAAAATTGTCGAGTTCAATCAACAGATCTTGCTTCAGTTCAACAGGAAGTACAACCTCAGCTTCCGTCACCAGTGCTGGCGACGCGGCCTTGTTGAAACCGCCCCACAGCAACAGGCTCGCCTTGTCCCGCTCGGCGAGCACGCGCTGCAGGAGTTGAACGGACTGATCCCGATTAGCCGCCATAATCAGCAGCGACTGTATCCTGGCACGATAGTCGGGGAAGTACCGGCGCCCACTCCAGATCACGGCCCTGATCGCACCCAGGCAGACCTCGAACACGCCTTCAGCGTGCAGCATGACGTCCTGGGTCACCCCACCCTCAGTCCTGGCACCAGGAAAGGCCGCGTAGACCCGATCGATGACGACCTCTCCGGCGCCGCCGCGTGAAAAATCCCAGAGGACGAAATCTGAGAGCGCGCGCCAACTCCCCCCAAGCCGGAGGAGATCCGCCAAGAATGGAAGCAGGTTTCCCTCCCAGAGAACACCATCACTGGGCTCCGGGTATCCTGCAAACGCCCCCATGCGCCGGCAGGTGGCGACGACCGCCGGGCTGACGGAGCTGAACAACCCCTCCGAACTGCAATCCAGCTCGGTGGCGCTGGCGTTGGCCGAGCGGTCCCCAATTCGCCCATTGGATGAGCTCTCTGGGGCGGCCATCAGAGCCCCCCGGGCGGAGTGCCTGGGCCATGGCATACGCGGACAGCCACCGATTCGAGTTCCGTCCTCTGGAGATCATCCTGTGTGCTTCTCATCAATGCGTCCATTTCTGGTGGTGGTGAATAGTCCACATCGAGGTCGAATCGTTCATCCGCCCTCCGCAGGCGACCCCAGCAATCCAAGTTCGACGCGGAGACCACAATACACCCCCCGAGTGACAGTGCCGATTGTGATCGTGCACTGAACTTCTCCTGGAGGTCCTAATACCGATTTGGGCCCTCGCACGGCGGCTACCTTGGCCCCGATCGGGTCCAATCACCTGGACTCGTCCACTTATCCACGCGCTTCCCACCAGCCC
>JAWXBA010000359.1:0-6830 GCA_034439775.1 Gemmatimonadota bacterium
ATCAGGTCCAGCGGGTCGAGGCTGCGGATCAGCACCAACCCGCCCAGGGCTGAGGGTGCCACGTTGTCCGCGTGGCGCCCGGCCACCCGGGTCTCCGCTTCGAGCGCAGCCAGCACCAGCTGCTCCGGCGACAGTGGGTTGCCAAGCAGCCCGTTCATCGCGGCGGCTCCGGCCACGGCAGAGGCAGCGCTGCCCCCCTGCCCGGCGGAGAGCGGCAGCCCCTTGCGGACCCGAAGCTCCACGCCGGACGCCGCTTCGCCGGCCACCATGCGCTGCACCGCCAGGGCGGCAATCGCCGCCGAGTGTCGCGTCGGATCGGTGGTCAGGTCGGGGTGGCCAGGATCGACCACGCGAACGCCGCCGCCCGGGCACCACCGTGCCTCGACCTCATCGACCGGACCGTCGAGTGCCAGGCCCAGAATGTCGAGACCGGGACCAAGATTGCCCAGCGAACCCGGTGCTGCCGCAGTGACGCTGCTGTGGTTCATGAATCAAACATGAAGGCGAAAATCCCAAAACGCCATGGCGCTGGCGCGCTCCCCGAGTAGATTCCGGGACTCATTTCACCACCTCGGGAGACCGATCGCATGCGCATCGGAGTACCAAAGGAAACCGCCGACGATGAACGGCGCGTCGCGCTGGTCCCGACCACCGTGGCGCGCCTCGTCAAGGCGGGACACACGGTGCTGGTCGAGCACGGTGCAGGCGCCAGCGCCTTCTACCCCGACGCCGAGTACGAGGCCGCCGGAGGCACCCTGGTGGGTCAGGACGGCTTCGGCGCAGCGGATGTGGTGTGCCGGGTGCGCCGACCCAACCGGGTGGAACTCGGCCGCATCCGGGAGGGCGCGGTGATGGCGTCGATGCTCCAGCCCGCGGTCAGTGCCCCGGTGCTGGAAGCGCTGGCCGCCCGGAACATCACCGCCCTGGCGATGGAACTCGTGCCGCGCACGACCAAGGCCCAGTCGATGGATGTGCTCTCGTCCCAGGCCACCGTGGCCGGCTACCAGGCCGTGCTGGTCGGCGCCTCGCGCCTGGGCCGCCTGATGCCAATGCTGACCACCGCGGCCGGGACGCTGACGCCGTCGAAGGCGTTCATCATCGGTGCCGGCGTGGCGGGGCTGCAAGCCATCGCCACGGCGCGGCGGCTTGGGGCGGTGGTCTCCGCCTTTGACGTCCGCCCGGTCGTCAAGGAACAGGTGATGAGCCTCGGGGCCAGCTTCGTGGAGGCCGAGGCGGTCAGCACCGCCGCAGAGGGCAGCGGTGGATACGCCAGGGAACTCGCCGAGGAGCAGCAGCAGAAGGTCCTCGCCGCCATCGGCAAGCACATCGTCGACATGGACCTGGTCATCACCACGGCGCAGATCCCCGGCAATCCCGCCCCCCGGCTGATTACCGCCGACATGGTGGCCAGGATGCGACCCGGCTCGGTCATCATGGACCTGGCAGGGGAAACCGGCGGCAATTGCGAACTGAGCGAGTTCGGCGCGGAGGTGGTGTCCGGCGGCGTCACGGTCATCGCCCCGGCCAACCTGCCAGCGATGCTTCCCGGGCATGCCAGCCTGATGTACAGCCGCAACCTGCAGGCGCTGCTGGAGTACATGGTCAAGGACGGTGAACTGCAGTTCAGCCTCGAGGACCCCATTGCCGGCCCGATGTGCGTCACCCACGGGGGCCAGGTGCTCTACGGGAGGACATCGTGACCGAAATCCTGCTGGCCAGTATCGTGATCTTTACCCTGGCCACCTTCCTGGGCGTGGAATTGATCAACCGGGTGCCTTCCACCCTCCACACCCCGCTGATGTCTGGTGCCAACGCCATCTCCGGCATCACCGTCGTCGGCGCCCTGCTCGTGACCGGGGTTGACCACGGCTGGATTTCGATGGCCCTGGGCTTCCTGGCGGTCGTCTTTGCCATGGTCAACGTGGCGGGCGGGTACGTGGTGACCGACCGGATGCTCAGCATGTTCAAGAAGAAGCCGGGGGCACGCTGATGCCCCTCGCCCTGACCAAACTCGCCTACCTCCTGGCGGCCGTCTGCTTCATCCTCGGTCTCAAGTGGCTCGCCAGTCCCGGCACGGCGGTTCGCGGCAACCGGGTCTCCGGCGTGGGCATGCTCATCGCCATCCTGGTCACCCTGGCCAACCAGGGGATTCTCTCCTACACGGTGATCGCCGCCGGCTTGGTCGTGGGCGGGGGCCTGGGGCTCTGGATGGCCCGCACCGTCAAGATGACTGCCATGCCGCAGATGGTGGCACTCCTCAACGGTCTGGGCGGTGGCGCCTCCCTGCTGGTGGGGGGCGCGGAGTACCTGATCAGCCACGCCGAAGGCCGCACCTTTCCGGTCGACTCGAACATCGCGCTCCAGTTCACCCTCCTGATCGGCGCCCTGACCCTGACCGGCTCCGGGATTGCCTTTGCCAAGCTCCAGGAAATGATGAGCGGCAGGGCCATCGTCTTCCCGTTCCAGAAGGCGCTGAACGCAGCCCTCGGATTGGTGGCGCTTGGCCTGGCCTACTGGCAGGTCAGCGACCCGAATTCGCCACTCTGGGCATTCGGGGCGTTGATTGCCATTGGCCTGCTGCTGGGGATACTGCTGGTCATTCCCATCGGTGGCGCCGACATGCCGGTGGTGATCTCGCTGCTCAACAGCTATTCCGGCATTGCCGCCGCCATGACCGGGTTCGTGATCCGCAATGACGTGCTGATCATTGCCGGTGCCCTGGTCGGTTCCAGCGGTATCATCCTGAGCCAGATCATGTGCAAGGCGATGAACCGCTCGCTGGCCAACGTCCTGTTCGGCGCCTTCGGGGCCGCTGCTGGCGCCTCGACCAAGAGCGCCGAGGGGCTCACCGTCCGGCAGATCACCGCCGATGATGCCGCCATCCAGCTGGCGTACGCCCAGAGCGTGATCGTCGTGCCGGGATACGGACTCGCGGTGGCCCAGGCCCAGCACCTGGTCCGTGAACTGGCCGATCTCATCGAGAAACGGGGCGGGGTGGTCAAGTACGCCATCCACCCGGTGGCGGGACGGATGCCCGGGCACATGAATGTCCTCCTGGCGGAGGCCAACGTGCCGGACGACAAATTGATCGAAATGGACGAGATCAACTCGGAGTTTGAGCGGACCGATGTGGCACTGGTGATCGGCGCCAACGACGTGGTCAATCCCGGGGCCCGCACCGACGCCAGCAGCCCGATCTACGGGATGCCGATCCTCAACGCCGACCTGGCCAAGGGGATCATTGTCATGAAGCGCGGGATGGGCAGCGGCTTCGCGGGGATCGAGAACGAGTTGTTCTACAACCCGAAGACCGGGATGCTCTTCGGTGATGCCAAGGCGACCCTCCAGAAACTGGTGCAGGAAATCAAGGTCGTGAGCTAGTCGCCACCCTGTGGTCGGTGCCTTGGAAGGGGGTCTCCAGCATGGGGCCCCCTTTTCCACTGGTCGCCGGGCCACGGGGTCGCGTGCAATCCCTCCGCCCATGGACGTCACCCAGCTTGGAATCCGACTTTTCCACGAGGTTTTCGCTGTTGTCCGAGAATGGGACGATTTACGGTGGCCTTTCACTTCGATGACGCAACCTCAAGTCCCTGCAAGACTTAGCTAAATCGTTGGAAAAGCGTGTTTTAGGTGCTATATTTAGGTTCTAGGCTTGTCAGATTCGAGTCCTGCCGGACTGACAGAGGGACAGGCCAACCAGCATTCCCCAGGAGGCATTGACGGTGAGTCTTGCTGCCCGGTCCAAGCGAAGCACGGTTCGTCCCGCGCAGATTGCCCGCGCGGTCGATGAAGGCCGTGAGAGTCTGGATTTATACCTCGATGAAATCAGCCGGGTTCCCCTCCTCAACCGCGAGGAGGAAATGGAACTGGCCCGGAAGGCGTTTCGGGGCAATGTCCTTGCCCAGGAAAAGCTGGCCCGGCACAACGTGCGCTTCGTCGTTTCCGTCGCCAAGAAGTTCCAGAACCGTGGGGTGCCCCTGGTGGACCTCATCGGCGAGGGCAACCTCGGGCTGATGACGGCGGCCCGCAAGTTCGATCCCGATCGCGGGGTCAAGTTCATTTCCTACGCGGTCTGGTGGATTCGCCAGGCGGTCCAAGCCGCTATTGCGCGCCATGGCCGGCCGGTTCGGGTGCCGCTCAACCGGACGGCGGATCTTTCGCGGTTGGGCCGGACCACCACGCTGCTCAAGGAGCGGCTGGGGCGGATGCCGACCACCGAGGAACTGGCACGCGCCACCGGCCTGACCGTCGAGGCGGTCCGTTCCCTCTCGGCGCTCAACTCCGAGGCGGTGCGCCTCGACCATCCAACTCGCGATGGCGATGGCAACGAGCGGATCGAGCGGTTTACCGCTGCGGACCAGGAAGCCACCGACAGCAGCACCATGGCCAACAGCCAGTCCCAGGACATCGAGGCGGCGCTGGCGGTGCTTCCGCCGCGCGACGCCAAGGTGCTGCGCCTCTATTTTGGCCTGGAGGACGGCAACAGTCGGACTCTGGAGGAAATCGGCCGAATGATGGGCGTCACCCGCGAGCGGATCCGGCAGCTGCGCGATCGCGCCCTGCTGCGGCTCCGCGAGGGTGAGACCGGCGAGCGGCTGCGCGATCTGGTGGCCTAGAAGCGAGACGCGAGAAGTGAGAAGAAGTGATTGATCGAGATAGACGCGGGCCCCGAGGATATTCCCCGGGGCCCGCTTTTCGTTCTTTACATCACATCTCGGCGCTGGACTTCTCCCTTCTCACTCCGCTTCCGCAAACATCCGCAGCACCCGCGGCAGGATTCCGCCGTGGCGCAGGTACTCCAGCTCCACCGCAGAGTTGAGTCGGACCACCGCCTGAAAGGTGGTGATCTTGCCATCATCGGCGGTCGCGGTCACGGTCACCCGCCCTCCGGGGGTCAGCCCGTCGGCGATGCCGGAGATATCGATCGTCTCGGCACCGGTGAGCCCGAGCGACTGCCTGCTTTCGCCCGGCTCGTAGCCGAGCGGCAGCACCCCCATCCCGACCAGGTTGCTCCGATGGATCCGTTCATAGCTCTCCGCGATCACAGCCACCACGCCGAGCAGGGTGGTACCCTTGGCGGCCCAGTCGCGTGAGGAGCCGGTGCCATACTCCTTGCCCGACAGCACCACGAGAGGGGTCCCCGCCGCTTCGTACCGGGTGGCAGCCTCGAAGATTGAGGTCAGCTCTCCGGTGGGGAAATGCCGAGTCCAGTTGCCTTCCTTCTCGGGTACCAGGAGGTTCTTGATCCGGACATTCCCGAAGGTGCCGCGCACCATGACATCGTGGGCCCCGCGCCGGGCGCCGAAGGTGTTCCAGTCCTTGCGCGCCACACCATGCTCCGTGAGCCAGGCGGCGGCAGGACCATCCTTCGGGATGGCGCCGGCTGGGGAGATATGGTCGGTGGTGACCGAATCGCCGAGCGTGGCCAGGACCCGTGCGCCCCGGATGTCCTTGAGCGGGGTGAGCTCGGGCGTGACGTTGCGGAAGAACGGGGGATTCTGGATGTATGTGGACCCAGGGACCCAGGCAAAGCGGCTCCCGGCTGGAACCTCCAGCGCTTGCCATTCGGCATCGCCATCGAAGACCGATGCGTAGCGGTCCCGGAACAGCTCAGGCTTGAGCGCCGAGGCCATCGTGCTGGCGATCGCCTCGGCGGTGGGCCAGATCTCCCGGAGAAAGACCGGGTTGCCGTCGGAGCCGATGCCGAGCGGCGTGGTCTCGAGGTCGGCGTCCACCCGGCCAAGGAGGGCAAACGCCACCACCAGCATCGGGGATGCGAGGTAGTTGGCCCGGACCTGGGCGTGGATGCGGGCCTCAAAGTTCCGGTTCCCCGACAGCACGGCGGCCACCACCAGGGACTGCTCCTCGATGATCCGAGCCACCGGCTCCGGCAGGGGGCCGCTGTTTCCGATGCAGGTGGTGCAGCCGTAGCCGACTGTCTGGAACCCGAGCTGGTCCAGGTACGTCTGGAGCCCGGCGCCTTCGAGGTAGCCCGTGACCACCCGCGAGCCCGGCGCCATACTGGTCTTGACCCAGGGTCGGCTCTGGAGGCCGCGCTCCACCGCCTTGCGGGCCAGCAAGCCGGCGCCGATCATGACGGAGGGGTTCGAGGTGTTGGTACAGGAGGTGATGGCGGCGATGACCAGCGAGCCATCCCCCAGCTCGAACTGCTCGCCGTTGATTTCACAGCTATATCGACTGGCCGCGTCGGGCAACACGGCCACCGCCCCATCCGGCATCTGTCCCCCCTCATCGTTCCATTGGCTCAGCGCGGCGTCTGCGGCCTGGCGCCGGGTGGCCGGTACCGTTGGTTTCATCAGCGAAGGCAGGGTGCTGGCAAAGCTGCGCCGCATCTCGCTCAGGGGGACCAGGTCCTGGGGCCGCCGTGGTCCGGCCAGGCTGGGCACGATGGTCGACAGGTCCAGCTCGACGGTGGCGGTAAACTCGGGGTCGGGGGTGTCGTCGGTGCGGAACATCCCCTGGGCCTTGTAGTAGGACTCCACCCGCTCGACAACGCCGGGATCGCGCCCGGTGCGTTCCAGATAGCGAATCGTCTCGGCATCGACCGGGAAGAACCCGACGGTGGCTCCGTACTCCGGGGCCATGTTGGCCAGGGTGGCGCGGTCGGCCAGGCTGAGGCTGGAAAGACCGGGGCCGAAGAACTCCACGAACTTGTCCACCACCCCATGATTCCGGAGCCGCTGGGTGGCGGTCAGGACCAGGTCGGTGGCGGTGGTGCCGACCGGGAGGCGGCCGGTCAGCTTCATCCCGACGACCTCGGGGATGAGCATGAAATACGGCTGCCCCAGCATGACGGCCTCGGCCTCGAT
>JAWXBA010000360.1:0-3513 GCA_034439775.1 Gemmatimonadota bacterium
GTCTTCGGGGGCGGGGCCAGCTTGAGGCTCGGGGGCATCGCCTTGACAGCGAGCGCCGACCTCTACAGCTACACAGCGACCTTTGCGGGGACCAGCCAGACCAGCGGTGAGTTCGCCCAGCGCGACGTCCACCTCAAGCTGGGACTGGGCTTTCCTGTCGGGGGTCGCTAGCCGCTGATCAACGGGGCTGCTGGAGCACCTCCCCAGCCGCACCGGCAGCCCATTCCACCGTCAGCTCGATCGGGTCCATGCCCAGCGCCTGCCCGGCGACCTCCAGGCGGCCCTGGAAACCTGCCTCCCGCAGCGCGACGGCGACGGCGTCGCGGGCATGATCCGGGGTATTGCACTGCTGACTCAGGTGCGCCAGGACCACTGCCTGCAGCCCAGGATGGAAGAGCTCCCGCAGCAACTCCGCCGCGTCCCCGTTGGACAGATGCCCACTGAACCCCGCGATGCGCTGTTGGACCACGACCGGGTAGGGGCTGGTCCTGAGCAGCACCTCGTCGTAGTTCGCCTCCAGCACCACGGCCGAAAGATTGCGGAACAGCCAGCGCACCGCAGTGTTGGGACGGCCCAGGTCGGTGGCGTATCCGATCCGGAGCCCGTCGGTCGTCGAGACCGCAAGCGCCATCGGCTCGGCGGCGTCGTGGCTGGTGCTGGCTCCCTCGACCAGGAACGGGCCAAGTTCCCTGGGCGCCGACCCGGAAAGTGTCAGGCGAGGCGTGGAACCGCGCGACTTGAGCGCGGCGAGAGTCCCGGCCGAGGCAACGATGGGAACCCGGAGTCGGTCGGCCAGGCGTACCGCCCCCTGGGCGTGATCGCCATGTTCGTGGGTCAGGGCGATGCCGCAGGTGGTCCCGAGGTCGAGTCCCGCCCTCTGAGCCCGGCGCTCGACCTCACGTGCGCTGAACCCGGCGTCCACCAGGATCACCGCGCCGTCGGCCTCAATCGCGCAGCAGTTGCCTCGCGACCCGGAGCCGAGGACGTGCAGCGTTGCCATCACCCCAGGCGCCGGTGGATCGACCGGAGCGAAGCTTCCCGCTCTGGAGTCATCTCGATGCCGCGGCGGGGCATGACCCGGCCGGCCAGGGTGACAAATCGTTCCTCATCGACGCGGTCCCCGTCCAACCCCCATGCGAAGGGCGCCAGATACTTCGGCGCCGAGGGGGAGCCAAAGAGGTTGGCACCCGCTCCGACGATACATCCGGTCGGCAGCAGGGTCCCGATGGCAGTCTTGGCGTGGTCGCCGAACAGGGTCCCCAGGTTGGTCCGCCCGGTTTCCAGCCGGGCACCGGCCACCTCGAGCCGGATGGCGCCGTAGGTGTTCTTGAGGTTGGAGGTGATGGTGCCAGCGCCCAGGTTGACCCAGTGGCCGAGTACCGAGTGACCCAGAAACCCGTCGTGGCTCTTGTTGGCAAAGCCGAGAAAGACGCTGGCGCTGACTTCGCCATGCACCCGGCACTGTGGTCCGATGGCGCTGTGCCGGATGGCGCCGCCGGCCAGGACGGTGCCGGCCGCGACGAACAGCGGGCCCTGGAGCCGGGTCCCCGACCGCACCTCGACACCCTCCTCCAGCACGATCACTCCGCCCCGGGTATCGAACACCACGCCCGGATCGATCATCGCGCCAAGGAGCACCAGATCCGACGGATCGCCGATCACCACGCTGCCGTCGGGAATCGGGTCGCCGGTTTCGGCCAGGAAATCGGCGCAGTCGGGCACCAGGAGGTGCTCCAGCGCCGCCAGAAGGTCGTGGCTGCCGCGGAGGGGGAATCCGTCCACCGGTTGCGCCCGGCCGGACGAATCCTCGGCACCCATCCACTGCTCCCCTGCGGGAATGATCCACGCCACGGTGTGGTCCTCGTGGGTGAGCCGTCTGGTGTCGGGTGCCAGGTCGGTCGGGAGCTCCGAGGGGGCAAACCACGCCGCCGCCACGATCGCGGGACCTTCCACCGGGAATGGCGGGGCCACCTGGGGCGATCCGGTGTCGGCAAAATCGAGGCAGTGCGTGCCGAGAATCGCAGCCGTTTCCAGCCCCCCGAGGATCCCTTCCCAGCGCTCGCGCACCAGCCACACCCCGGCGCGCAACTCGGCCACCGGGCGGCACCCGGCAAATGGCGCCCACTCGGGGCCGGGTGACGCGGGCTCCAGCAGGTAGAGCGTGCTCATTGCGGCAACTCCCGAATGTCGGGGGGAAGCTGGTCCAGCGTTTCCTTGAGTCGGGAGGCATCGGCGCGGTCCAGAACCAGGACACGGCCGTTGGCGGCCACGATCACCAGGTCGTGCACGCCGCTGGCCACAATCGGGGTGCCGTCGCTCCAGATGATGCAGCGCTCGGTGCCGACGGCCGCGACCCGGCCGGTCTTGACATTGCCGACGCCGTCCATCGACCGGATCCGGGCCAGTGCTTCCCAGGTGCCAATGTCGTCCCAGGAAAACCGGCCGGGGAGGACCACCACCGCGTCGCTCCGCTCCAGCAGCCCGACGTCGATCGAGATGGCGGTGACACTTTCGAAGTAGGCGCTGGCGTTCCCCGAGTCGAGGTGGGGCAGGGCCGCCGCGATCTCCGGGGTGAAGCGCAGGATCTGATCCAGCAGGACCCGGGCCGACCAGGCGAAGAGGCCGCTGTTCCAGAGCGCACCCTGCGCCAGAAGCTCCGACGCGAGATCGAACCCTGGCTTCTCGGTGAACCGCTCCACCCGGTGGGTTCCGGAACCGAGGGCCGCACCAGGAATGATGTAACCATAGCCGGTCTCGACCCGGGTCGGGACGATGCCCACCGTCACCAGGCGGCCCTCGGCGCGCGCGGCGCCCAGCGCCTGGCGCGCGGAGTTCCGGAACGCCTCGGGATCGCCCACATGCCAGTCGGCATGGAGCGAGAGGACGTCGGCGTTGGGGTCCCGTCGGAGCGCCTCATGGCTGGCCCAGACGAGGGCCGGGCCGGTGGAGGCGGCACGGAGTTCCACCAGGATATTTTCGGCGGGGATGCCGAGCCGCTCCTGCAGCAGCGGTGCCAGCTCGCTGCCGGTCACGACCAGGGTGCGTTCGGGGGGAATCAGCCCCTCAAGTCGGGCCATCGTCTCTTCGGCGGTCGAGCCCGAGGCGAGCAGGGGGAGCAACTGCTTCGGCCGTGTGGGGCTGCTGAGGGGCCAGAATCGGCTGCCGGAACCGCCGGCGAGTATCACCGCCCAGTGCATAGGATCTCGGAGGTTGACGTCTCCCCTCGGTGGACGGGGAGCGGTCGGGTTAGAGGAGGGCGGCCAGGTTGCCGCGGATCTGACGAAGATCGTACAGCAGCTTCCCGATGCCGGCCTGCTCGCTGGCCAGGACCAGGAGGATTGCCCCGTCGGTCAGGGGGCATGCCAGGATCATTCCACTCGGGGTCTCGATCACCAGCCGCTCCGGGTTCTCCCGGCCGGCGGCGCTGGCCAACTGCTGGCTGGATCGCACCAGGGTCACCCCGAGTGCCGCGAGTGCCTCGGCGTCAATGGACCGGTCCACCTGCGAGGCCAC
>JAWXBA010000361.1:0-2692 GCA_034439775.1 Gemmatimonadota bacterium
CCCGCCGCAGCCGGCGACTACGAGCAGGCCGAGCAGCAATCCGGCCCGAACTCGGTCAGTCATCCAGGACGAACGTGACCTTCATGAGCACCCGATACTCCACGATCTTCCCCTTCGATACTACCACACGCTGGTCTTTGATCCAGGCGCCACTGACGTTGCGGAGAGTCTTGCTGGCGCGCTTGACCCCCTGTTCCAGGGCGTCATCAAAGCTCTTCTTTGAGGTGGACTGGATCTCGGAAATGCGGGCGACGGTCATGTTTCCTCCTTGTGGTTGGCTCCCCGACATCGGGGTGCTGTAGCCTACGGGCCGCCTCCGGGTGGCGCAAGAGCGGACCTTCGCGTGGCGGGAGCAATCCGACCAGCCGGTGCACCGTATTCAGGGCAAACTGGCCGTTCTGGCCGCCTGCCGGCCCCGCTTCCTCCCCTGGTAGTGCACCCACCACATGTAGGCACCGGTGAGCCAGAGTCCCAGCACGATCAGGCCCACTGGCACCCCGAGCCAGAGCTTGGCCGAGCTGTGGATCCAGGACATGTCGTGCAGCGTCTCGATAAAGTCACTGCGCCGGTAGGCCACCTGCAGCACGGTGCCGGTGGCGATGTCCATCTGCAACTCCCAGTGGTTCTTCCCGATCAGCTTGAGGATGCCCTTGCCAGGCCGGACATCGATCCGGTCCACGTCGTCCCACGAGGTGATCCCAGCCTCGGGAACCATCCGGGCCAGTTCCATCAGGCGGTGAAATGATACCGACGGCTCGCGCACCTCGGTGCGGAGTTCGGGGGGCTGCACCCAGGCCACCTGCTTCTTGACCTGGAGGAGCAGGCCGGTGCCGATGATGAGCAGGAACGGCACCCCGATGGCCAGGGCGCCCCAGCGATGCAGGCGACGGTTCCAGACGCGGGGATTGGATCGCGAAGGTGCTTCAGCGCTCACGGCTGCCCTCGGTGTGAAGTGATGGAGCAGGCGCCCGGTCGGCGGACCTCCCGGCCGGGGAGCAAAAAGGGGCGCGTGAGCGCCCCTCAAAGAATACGCAATCGACCGCCTGCGTGTTGGCGGGCGGCGGCGGGGGGATCAGTCGTCGATGACCACCGCGGTGCCGCAGGCGCTGACCATCAGCATGCCGCCGCCGCTCCCCCTGGCAATCGTCTCGTAGTCCAGATCCACACCGACCACGGCGTTGCCACCGAGCCGGTGGGCCTCCTCCAGCATCTCGTCGATCGCCATCTGCTTGGCCTTCTGGAGCTCGCCCTCGTACGCTGAGGACCGACCGCCCACGATGTCGCGCACCCCGGCCAGGAAGTCCTTGAAGATGTTGGCGCCGAGGATGGCATCGCCGGAGACGAGGCCGAGATATCGCTTGATGGGGCGTCCTTCGAGAGACGGGGTGGTCACGACGAGCATCAATTCTCCAGGTCAGGGTGCGCCGACCCTACGGTGGAGGGGGCTGGGGAAGTTTCGAACCCGAGCAGCGTGGCCGCTGCCATCGAGCCGGTCACATTGGCGGTGGTGCGAAACATGTCGGGCACGGTGTCCACCGCCAGCAGGATCCCGATCCCTTCCACCGGCGCGCCGACGCTGAGCAGGACCGGCGCCATGATCAGGATCGAGCCCCCGGGAATTCCCGGCACGCTGAACGACATCAGCACCGACGTCACCCCGATGGTGACCAGTTGGGCCGTGTCGAGTGGCACGCCGTAGACGCGGGCAATGAAGAGGACCCCGGCAGGGAGCGCCACCGCCGCGCCGAGCCGGAAGAGGGAGGTGCTGAACGGGAGGAAGAAGCCGCGGATCGGGGCGGGTAGCCCGAGCGCGGTGGCCCCGTCGATCAGCGCCGGCAGAGCGGCCAGCGAGGAACGGGCCGACACCGCGATCCCCTGTGCCGGCAACAGCGCCCGCGCAAAGGCGCGGACCCCGACTCCTCGGCTGGCCACCACCGGATAGAGCGCGGCGATGGCCAGCAACGACAGCGCCACCGTGATCAGGACATACGCGGCCATCGCGCCCAGCGCGGCCAGGCCCAGCCGGGTGGCCAGGGCAAAGGCCAGGGCAAAGACCCCGATCGGTGCCAGTGCCAGCAGCCAGCGCACCACCACCAAGGTCAGGTCGGTGACAGTGCGGGCGGCGCGCTCCAGCAGTTCCTGCTGCGCCGGCGGCAGCCGGGTGGCTGCGGCGCCGAAGAGTAGCGTGGCCACGATCAGCGGCAGCATGGCGCCCGAGGCGCCCGCAGCCACGAGGTTGGATGGGACCAGTCCCACCAGCCAGTCCCGGAATCCGGGCAGTTCACCACTTGGGGCGGTGCTGGCGGCACGCAACGCCTCGGCGGCGGCCGGATCGATCGTCACCTGGGCCATGACCAGCGGTACGATCAGGAGGGTCACGGTGGCCAGGATGCTCAACATCGTCACGAACAGCACGATGCCGCGCACACCAAGCCGGCCGATGCCGCTGCCACCAGTCAAGACCCCGGCAAAGAGCAGCGACATGACCAGCGGAATGACGGTCATCATGAGGCCGCGGGTCCAGATGGTGCCCACCGGCTCGACCCAGGCCCCGATCACGGTACCGGCCTCCGAGGCAAGCTGGCTGGTGGCCAGGCCGAGGGCGAGGCCGGCGATGAGTCCGAGGAGGACGCGGGTGGTGAGGGTCATAGGGCGGGGAATGGGGAATGGGGAATGGGGATCAGGTATCAGG
>JAWXBA010000362.1:0-29112 GCA_034439775.1 Gemmatimonadota bacterium
ATCCGGTACCCTATCTTCAGGAGTGCGTGCCCGTGTCGACCTTTCTAGACCCCATCCAGGACTCACTCTACCTGACCTGGCTGCAGTTGCAGGCGTTCCTGCCCCGGTTGCTCGCCGCTGGCCTGATCCTGCTCGGCGGCTGGCTCCTTGCCAAGCTGTTTCGCAAGGTGGTGATCCGGCTGTTGCGGATGGCCCAGGTGGAGCAGGCCTCAGAGCGCGCCGGCCTGGACGACTTCCTGCTGCGCGGCGGAGTCCGGTTCACGACGGTGACGCTGGTGGGCCAGATTGCCTACTGGGGGGTGTTCCTGGTGGTGGCCCTGGCGGTGTTCAACCTGCTGGGGCTGCCGGTGTCGACCGGCCTGATCGAGGAAGTGGTCCGTTACGTGCCGAGCGTCATGGTGGCGCTGGTCATCATTGTGTTCGGATCGCTGCTGGCGCGCTTCATCAGCGGCGCTGTGCGCACTTATCTTGACAACATCGGTGTTGCGGGCGCCAAGGCAATCGGGTTCATGACCCAGGCCGCCCTGCTGGCTTTCGTGGCGGTGCTGGCGCTGGAGCAGCTCCGAATCGGGGGCCAGGTGCTGGTCTCGGCGTTTCAACTGGCCTTCGGCGGGCTCTGCCTGGCCATGGCACTGGCGTTCGGCCTCGGCGGGCGTGAATGGGCGGCCGGCATCCTGGATCGCAGTTGGAAGGCGCGATGATCATTGATTGTCATGTACACCTGAACAACTACCACGAAGACACCGTTGAGACGATCGACGCCCGTCTCGACGAGCTGGAGCGCACCATGCGGCGCCACCGGGTGGACCAGGCGCTGATCCTGACCTCCTACAAGGTGACGCCAGGCCGGCCCTCGACCGCGCGGGTGGTCGAGGCGATCCGCGACCGCCCCTACCTGAACGTGGTGGCGGGGCTCAACTACCACACCTTCGATCCCGCCGAACTGGTGGGACTGGGCCAACTGGTGACGGAAGGCCGGGTACGGGGACTGAAACTGTATCCCGGCTACCAGCCATTCTATCCCGCCGACCCGCACTGGGCGCCGGCGTACGCCTTTGCCGCGCAGCATGGCATCCCGGTCATGATCCACTCCGGCGATACCTACAGCCCCCAGGGCAAGGTCAAGTACAGCCATCCGCTTCATGTCGATGACGTGGCCGTGGATTTTCCGGACGTGCAATTCCTGATCTGCCACCTGGGAAACCCGTGGATCCGCGACTGCATGGAGGTGGTGTACAAGAATGCCAACGTCCACACCGACATCTCGGGGCTGGTGCTGGGGGATTTTTCAGACCGGTTTGAGCGTTACATGCGCAAGCAATTCCAGGAGATGCTGCTGTACGGCGTCGAGCCGTCCAAGGTGCTCTACGGCACCGACTGGCCGATCTCCTCGATGGAATCGTACCTGGCATTCATGCAGGAACTCGCGATTCCCGCCAATGAGCGCCGTGGCATCATGGCCGATAACGCCATCAAGCTGTTCGGGCTGGACGCCGCGAACAGCCTGATCACGCGGGGCCGCTAGGCCGGACCCCGCCGTCTCGGCACTGTTGGTCAGGGCTCGCGCGGAGCCCCTGGCGACAACTAGTGCTTCATCCCCGCCCCGGCCATCTGGTCCACCATCGTCCGCTGCGCCGGAGTCAGCAGCGCCTTGACCTGCATGGCATTGGCCACCCGGATCCACTGCATGTTGCCTTCAGCATTGTGGTGGGCCAGGAACATCGCCTTGGCCTTCTCCAGCTCCACCGGATCGGACGCCATTGCCTTGTTCAGCTCCATGTGGGCGGCGTGGGCCGGCATGTGGGCATCAGTCTCCGCCTTCTTCCCCGCCTCCACCAGCGCGGTGAGCTTGGCCTCCTGGTCCGCCGTAAGGGAGAGGTGCGCCTTCATTTCCAGCACGGCCGACGGGGCATACTTCCCGAAGGTCCCGGTGAGTGGCCCCATGCCGCCCGCCTCCTCGCCCCCACCCATCTGCATGCCGCCCATCTGCATCCCACCCATCTGCTGCGCCGTTACCGGGGCGGCCACCAGGGCCGTGAGCAGTGCCATCATCGTCAAGCTGCGCATCGTGGTATTCTCCTGAAGTGTGAAAGGAATCAGGCCGTGGCGGCCCGCGTAAACTGCAACTTGTCGTCCTGTCGGTCGACCCGGATTGTGTCTCCCTCGGTGTAGCTCCCGTCCAGCAGCGCCAGCGCCATCGGATTCTGCAACTGGCGTTGAATGACGCGCTTCAGCGGCCGGGCGCCATAGACTGGATCGTACCCCTGGGCAGCGAGCCACTCCATCGCGGCCGGAGTCAACTCCAGGGTCAGTCCCCGGGCCGCCACCATTTCCTGCAGGCGGGCCAGCTGCAGCACCACGATGCTGGCAATGTCGTCGCGCGACAAGGGGCGGAAGACCACGATATCGTCCACCCGATTCAGGAACTCCGGGCGGAAATGCTGGCGCAGCTCGCCCCGGACCTGCGCCTCGATTCCCTCCCAAGCCTGTGCATCGGCGACTGGTCCGGCATCCACGATCAGCGGGCTGCCGATGTTCGAGGTCAGAATCAGGACGGTATTCCGGAAGTCGACCGTCCGGCCCTGGCTGTCGGTGAGCCGGCCCTCGTCAAGAATCTGGAGCAGGACGTTGAAGACGTCGGGGTGGGCCTTCTCGATCTCGTCGAAGAGGACCACGCTGTAGGGTCGCCGGCGAACCGCCTCGGTGAGCTGACCGCCCTCCTCGTAGCCGATGTAGCCCGGGGGCGCGCCGAGCATCCGGGACACGGCATGCTTCTCCATGTACTCGGACATGTCGAGCCGGATCAGCGCTCGCTCATCGTCGAACAGGAACTCGGCCAGCGCCCGGGCCGTCTCGGTCTTCCCGACGCCGGTGGGGCCAAGAAAGATGAACGAGCCGGTGGGGCGATGGGGATCCTGCAACCCGGCCCGGCTCCGCCGCACCGCATTGGACACCGCGGTCACCGCCTCAAGCTGGCCCACCACCCGGTGGGCCAGCTCGGCCTCGAGCCGGACCAGCCGTTCGCGGTCGGACTCGAGCATCTTGGTAACCGGGATGCCGGTCCACCGGGCGACGATCTCCGCGATGTCCTCCGCGTCAACTTCCTCGCGCAGGTACTTGGCATCGGCCTGGATAGTGGCCAGCCTGGCCTCCTCCGTCACGATCTGCCGCTCCAGTTCCGGCAACTCGCCGTAACGCAGCTCGGCGGCACGCTGCAAGTCGCCCTTGCGGGTGACCTGGTCGGCCTCGGCACGCAACCCCTCGACCCGCGCCTTCATTTCCTGGATGACGTGGATGGCACCCTTCTCCGCCTGCCACTGCGCCTTCATCCCCCCGCTCTGCTCCTTGAGTTCCGCAATCTCGTGTTCCACCGCGTCGCGCCGCTCGATGCCGGCCTTGTCCTTCTCCTTGAGCAACGCCTGGCGCTGGATCTCGAGCTGGAGGATCTTGCGCTCGACCTCGTCGATCTCCTGGGGCAGGCTGTCTATCTCCATCCGGAGCCGGCTCGCCGCCTCGTCCACAAGATCGATCGCCTTGTCCGGCAGGAACCGATCCCCGATATACCGGTCCGACAGGGTCGCGGCAGCCACCAGAGCATTGTCGGTGATCCGGATCCCATGATGGACTTCGTAGCGCTCCTTCAATCCGCGCAGGATCGCGATAGTGTCGGGCACGCTGGGCGGCAGCACCATGACCGGCTGGAACCGGCGCTCCAGGGCGGGGTCCTTCTCCACATGTTTCCGGTACTCATCGAGCGTGGTGGCACCGACGACATGCAGCTCACCCCTGGCCAGCGCCGGCTTGAGCATGTTGCTGGCATCGACCGCCCCCTCCGCAGCCCCTGCCCCGACGATGGTGTGCAACTCGTCGATGAAGGTGATGTAGCGCCCCTCCGCTTCGGTCAGTTCCTTGACCACCGCCTTGAGCCGCTCCTCGAACTCGCCGCGGTACTTGGCCCCGGCCAGCATGAGACCAATGTCGAGGGCCACAACCTCCTTCTGACGCAGCGAATCGGGTACGTCACCGTCCACGATCCGCTGGGCCAACCCTTCCACGATGGCGGTCTTGCCAACTCCAGGCTCGCCAATCAACACCGGATTGTTCTTGGTGCGCCGGGACAGCACCTGCATGACCCGGCGCACTTCCTCATCCCGTCCGATGACCGGGTCGAGCTTGCCGGCGCGGGCGGCGTCGGTCAGGTTCCGGGTGAACCGCTGCAGCGACTGATACTTCTCCTCGGGGGACTGGTCGGTGACCCGGTGGGCGCCGCGCACCGACTCCAGGGCGGCGCGCAACTCGGTGGCGGAGAGGTTCGCACCGCTGAGCAATTCCCTGGCGGTGGTCCCCTTCTCCTCACTCAGGGCAAGAAGCAGGTGCTCGGTTGAGACGTAGGCATCGCCCAGTTTCTTGGCCTCGGCCTCGGCCCGGTCAAAAATCCGGTGCAGCTCCCGGCTCAGGCTCGGTTCGGCTCCCCCGCTCTGGCTCGGGAACTTCTCCATCTCGCGGGTGACCGACTCCCGGAGCTGCGCCACGTTGAGCCCTGCCTTCTGGAGCAGGGGCTGGACGATGCCTTCGTCCTGGGCCAGCAACGCCGAGAAGAGGTGAGCGTCGTTGACCACCGGATTACCGCGCGCGCGCGCAAGTTCTCCCGCTTCGCGGAACGCCTCAGTGGCTTTGAGTGTCAGTCGATCGGGTCGGATCACCGCTGAAGGTCCTTTACTCAAAATTCATAAAGTGTTGTTCTACAACAGCTTACAATATAGCAAGAGACATACCGCAAGAACAGGTCAAAATGGCAGCAAACGAGGCTTACGAACCCTGAGCCTAGTGTCGACGCCAGTTTTCCACAGTGCCAACCGGCCTGGTCAGGGTTGCCGAACCAGCAGGCGCCTCTCCCCTTCCCGCCTCGTAATCCCCTGCCGATCGGACCACTCCAGGAGCGGAATCAGGAACTTCCTGGAGACACCGAGCCGATCCCGGAGGGCTGCCGGCGTCACCTCGCCGTCTGCGATTCCCACCGCAGCCACCGCCTCCCGGAACGCATTCAGTGCCGAGGCCGCAAAGTACCGATCGACGGTCACCCGGTCGAGAGTGCCCGACTTGGCCAGGATCTTGAGCGCAGGTTCCACGGAGATCTCCCCCAGTTCCACCGCCAATTCGCCGATCGTGGGCGGGGCCAGGCCGGCCTGCTCCATGGCGACGGTGATCCGGTCCAGGATCGATTCCCCTCCGGCAAGGACCACCCGGAATCCGGCCAACCTGGCACGCCCATCGGCCATTGCCACCTCGCCACGCTTCTGGAGGGAGTCCAGCGCCGCATTCACCATCCAGTCGGGCCCCCGGAGTTGCTGCCGGAGGGTGCCGACCGAAAGGCCGTCGCTGGCGGGGTGGCCGCGGTGGTAGTCCTCGAGCTCCGCCGTTGCGGCCGCCTCGAGGACTCGGATCGACGCCGACTCGACCCACCGGGTACCGACCCGGCGGACTCCACTTGTCCGAGTGGCCAACCGGTCGGCGTCCACACCGGATACCCCGAGGAGCTGTGGCAGCTCTTCCTCCGGAATTCCTTCCGCCCGGCGCGCCAGCATCGCCACCAGGCGCTCGGCAGCCGACTCGGCCGCCAATCCGGGCGACCACGTCGACCGCCGCGGCGGCAGGGGATCGATGACCACGCCACCGCCGATGGTCGTGACCGGGCTGTAGCTCCTGAGAACGATGCGATCCTGTGCCCTGGCCAGCAGCGGGGTTTCGAGGCTGAGCCGCGCCAATCCGCTCTCCCCCGGGAGAGTCGGCTTGGGGACATGCACCCGAGCCATCACTTCGCCGGTGCCGAGATGGACTCGCACGCGGCTCTTGTTTTGGATTGGCCTGGGCGCCTCGGCCAGGAGGTGGAGCATCGCCTCGACCGCGTGGCTCACCTGCCACTCGGCCGCGGCACTCACCAGCGTCTCCCCCCGGTGCACCGCCCCACGCTCGATGCCGGCCACCCCCACGGCAACGCGTGTCCCGGCCATCCCCTTTTCCAGCTCCTCGCCATGGCTGGCGACGCTCCTGACGCGACCTTCGAGCCCGGAGGGAAGCAGCCGGACCAGGTCTCCCACGGACACGGTACCGGACCAGGTGGTGCCGGTGAGCACCGTGCCTACTCCGGCCAGGGAGAAGGCGCGGTCTATCGGCATTCGGAGCAGGTCCCCGGGGCGCCGGACGAGGGCGCCCTGGACCGCAGCGTGAATCCGCTCCCGGAGTGCGTCGATCCCCTGCCCGGTATGGGCGGAGACCCGGGCGGGCGGACCAAACGCCACCGAGGAGGCCGCCAATCGAGGCGCGAACTCTGCCTCGATCAGGTCCACCCAGACCGACTCCACCAGGTCGCACTTGGTCAGCACCGGAATTCCCCGCGCAACTCCGAGCTGCTCCACGATCGCCAGGTGCTCCAGGGTCTGGGGCATCGGCCCTTCGCCGGCATCGACGACCAGCAGAACCAGCTCGATGCCGGAGGCGCCCGCCACCATGGTGCGCACGAAGTCTTCGTGCCCCGGAACATCCACCACCCCGACCGGGGGCATTCCCGGAAAGTGGAGCGGGGCGAAGTTCAGGTCGATGGTGATGCCCCGCCGCCGCTCCTCCGCGAGGCGATCCATCTCCTTCCCGGTCAGGGCCCGGACCAGGGCGCTCTTGCCATGATCGATATGCCCCGCGGTCCCGATGATCATGGCCGCACCCAGGGGCGGCGTTCCCAGAAATCCAGGGCGGGGAGGGTGGAGCCATCACCCAGGTGATACCGGATGTACCGGCCCAGGAGCCGCCGATGGGCGGCGAGGTGGGGTTGGTCGAGGGACGGGAGCTCGCTGGCGGGATCGACCAGCGCGATGAGCGCTTCGCGATCCCCCGGCGTCAGGCGGGGCCCGGCCTGGCCGGCGGCACAGCCGGGACAGAGGATGCCTCCGTCCGAAATGCTGAACATCACCGGGCGATCGGGACTGACGGCGGCGCCGTCGCGGGCACATTGTTCCATCGCCGGTTCAAAGCCCAAAACCGACACCAGGTGCCAGGTCATCCGCAACGCGAGTGGATCGACCGCCACCTCGGGGGCCACCTCAAGGGTATTGAGTGCCCCGCGGAGCAGGTCGAAGCTGGGCGGATGGCTGGCCGCCGGCGCAAACCGCAGCATGACCTCCGCCAGGAGCGAGGCGGTGGCGAAGCGGTCCATCCGTTGGGCCAGCTCCACCCGCACCCGCAGCAGGTCAAACGCCGCCAGGGTATGGAGGTCGGATCGCGTCGAGGGAATGACGTGGGCCATCCCGTCGCTGAGGAGGTGGAGCGCGGCGCCGAAGCGGCTTCGCGGGCGCATCGCTCCCTTGGCAATGACGCTCTGGATGCCGAGGTCGAGCGTGGCCAGGCGGGCAATGCGCGACGTCTCCCCGTACCGCATCGTGCTGAGGACGATGGCGGGGGTCACCACGGTGGCCACTGCTCAGGGGAGATCGGGCAGCAGGTCCTCACCGTCTGCCGGCACCAGGGCCACGGCACCGCCCACCGCGCAGGCCCCGAGATCGACGCCGCGGAGCTCGGTCAGGTTGGGGCGATAGATCCTGGCGCGTCCCGCCTGGGTGCCGCCGGTACAGGAGCCCGATTCGATGGCATACACGAAGCCCAGGCGGTCCACCAGCACGGCGGTATTCTGGGAGACGGGGAGTCCCTGCCCCACGCCGCGCACTACCGTCCTGGTACGAGTGTTGAACTCCAGCAAGCCCTCGGTCGGGCTGGCAATGAAAAGCCGCTCGCCACCATCCGACGCCACCCAGACCGGCTCCGGTCCGAAGCCGCCGAAACTTCCCACCTCGACTCGGCGGATCGGGTCGATGATCGAGAGGCGGCCATCTGGCGTGGTGGAATCGGTCGGGGCCCCGGTGCTGAGCACATAGAGGAACCCGTCGCCAGCCACCGCCGCGCTCCGGGCATTGCCCGGCCCGGGCAGGGGGATCGAATCGCGCCCCGAGCTGCGGGTGTTGGCGAACGGGTCCACGACCGTGATCCAGCTCTCTCCGAGGACGCAGGTGCCGGTCAGGGATTCGGTACACTCGGCCAGGTTGGCGTTGAGCACGAAGAGCCTGCCTCGCGCGGACACCATGGCGGTGGGCCACTGCCCCACCGCCACACTGGCGGTGTCGTCGGTGCGGAGATCGATCCGGGTAATCGTGTTGAGGGGCGGATTCGAGACGTAGGCGACCGAGTCGCCGATCAGAATGCCGTCGAACGGGCGCGAGCCCGGGGCCAGAGAGACGGTCCGCAGCAGCATCCGGCGGCCGATGTCGTACACCGCCACCCCATCCGCCGCCCCGAGGGGTACCAGCCCGAGCCCGCCGCGGGTCGCGACGCGCTGGGGGGTGGCCCTGGCGCCCGGGATGGACAGTCGCACCGCAAACCCCTCCGGCCGGAGCGGGACGAGGCTGAGGGTCCGCTCAGCGCTGTTGACCACCACCAGCAACTCCAGCGGATCCGGGAGCGGGGCCGTGGTGGGGGCGCACGCCAGCAGAGTGGCGGCAATCAGAGCCCGACGAAGTACGCGACGCATCAACTCCAACAATACTCACCCCGGCACGGCCGCGGCAGTCGGCGGTCATCGATCCGCCTGCGGCCCAAAGAGCGGCGGCCCTGATTCACCTGGCCGGAGCGGGAAAACCTGCGGAATACCCGGGGCCCACTCGGTAATGGCCAGGGGCCACTCGAACACCGGGCCGAGGACGGTGGGCGTGATGACCTCCGCGGGGGGGCCGTCGGCCACCATGCGGCCGCGCTGCAGGACCACGATCCGATCGGCATACCGGGCCGCAAGATTCAGCTCATGGGTAATGATCAGCACCCCCAGTCCGCCAACCACCAGCGTGCCCACGAGTTCGAGCAGTTCCATTGCATGCCGCACATCCAGGGAGGCGGTCGGCTCATCGAGCAGCAGCAGCCGCGGCTCCTGGGCCAGCGCCCGGGCCAGCCGAACCCGTTGCCACTCGCCTCCGGACAGCGTGTCCACCACCCGGTGCCGGAGCACCCATGCATCGCACCGCTCCATTGCCCGGCGGACCGCCAGGCGATCGGCACTGCCGACCGGGGTGAGTGCCCCGAGCCGCGGATAGCGACCCAGGAGGACGGCATCCTCTGCGGTCAGAAGCGGTGCCGGCTCCTCCCGCTGGGGCATGGTCGCCACCGACATGGCGACTTCGGCGCGGCGCCACTCCAGCAATGGTCTGCCATCCAGCCGGACCAGGCCAGCGCTCAGGGGAACCAACCCGAGGAGGGCCCGGAGCATGGTGGTCTTGCCACTGCCGTTGGGGCCCACCACCGCCATCAGATGCCCCGGCTCCACCCGCAGCCCCACCCCGTCGAGCGATGGCTGGTCCGCACCGGGGTAGTGGACCCTCAGCCCCTGGGCTTCGAGGATCATCGCAACGACCTCCGGAGCAGCAGCGCGAAGATCGGCACGCCAACCACGGCCGTCACCACGCCAACGGGCAGTTCCATCGGCCGGACGACAGTACGCGCCAGCGCGTCGGCCAGCACCAGGAACGCGCCCCCTGCGACGAACGCGCCCGGCAGCAGGCTGCGATGAATCGGGCCGACCACCCCGCGCATGGCGTGGGGCACAATCAGGCCCACGAATCCGACAATGCCGGAGACGGCTACCCCCGCCGCAGTCAGCAGCGAGGTGGCCACGAGGATCCGGCGGCGGAGCCGATCCACATCCGCACCCAGCGATTCGGCCGGTTCGTCGCCCAGGTGGAGCAGGTCGAGGCCGCGGCCGGACACCACCAGGACCGCCAGGGGCAGCGCGGCCCAGGCCGCGAACAGGACAAGGGCGTGCCACGACGCTGCGCCAAACCCGCCCAACAACCAGAGGAAAGCGTTGCGCAACTGCTCGGCGCTGGAGAGGGAGATGATCGCTGTCATGATCGCCGCGGCAAAGGCACCGACAATGACCCCCGACAGCAGGAGCACCCGCGGGTCCAACCGGCGACCCACCACCGCACTGAGGCGATAGACGAGGGCCACCGCACCCAGCGCCCCGACGAATGCCGCCAGAGGGACCGCCCAGGCACTCGGCCATCGGAGTGCCAGGGCAATCACCGCCCCGACGCCGGCCCCGCCGGAAAGCCCAAGCAGGTACGGATCGGCCAGCGGATTGCGGATCAGAGCCTGCAACGCCGCACCGGACACCGCCAGGGAGCCACCCACCGCAAACGCCAGCAAGACCCGGGGCGCCCGAAGTTGACGGACGATCACCGCACCGGCGGCCGAGGGATCGACCAGCGCGCGCCACACCTGTCCGGGAGACAAGCCGGACGCGCCGGACGCCAGCCCGATCACGAGCGCCGCGGCGGCCAGCGCCACCAGGAGGAGCACAGCGCGACGCGTCACGGAGCGGCGGCTTCGAGTGCCCGGCGCAGGGCCAGGATTGCGGCCGGGGTGCGCGGTCCGGGCCGGTTGAATTCCGACCCATGGACCCGCACGAAGCGCTGGTCGTGCACCGCCGGGACGACCCGCCACTCCGCGCGCGAGGCCACGGCCGGCAGACTATCGGCCGAGGTGACCAGCATGAAATCCGGATCGCGCGCCACCACCGCCTCGATGCTGATGGTGGCAGAGGCCTGCTCCAGGTCGCCGAACAGGTTCCTGGCGCCGGCCCGCTCCACGATCTCGCTGAGGAAGCTCCCCCGGCCGAGGGTCATCGGGGGTTGGTCCCACGCCATGATGAAGACGGTGGGCTCAGTCCCGGTCGCGGGCACTGTCGCCGCTGCGAGCCCCGCGGTGATGGCAACACGGAGCGAATCTGCCACCGCCGTGCGGCCGGTCGCACGCCCGAGCAGCCCGAGGTGGCGATCGAGATCGGCGAGGTTGTCGGTGCGGAGGACGAGGGTGGGTATGCCGAGCCCCCGGAGCCGTTCCGCGGCTTGGGTGTTGGCCGGGGAGTGGTACAGCAGGACCAGGTCGGGCTGAACGGCGACGATCGCTTCCAGATTCGGGGCGATGCCATCGCCGAGGTTCGGCACCGCGGTGGCGGCCTCGGGATAATCGCACCAGGTGGTGCGGCCGATGACGGCGCCTCCGGCGCCCAGCGCAAAGAGCCATTCGGTGGTGGCGGGGATCAGGGAAACGATCCGTTGGGCCGGCGCCCGCAGCGACACCGTGACGTTGCTGTCGTCGAGCAGGGTCAGCGCTCCTCCGCCCGATGGGGGAGGTGGGGAGCCACAGGCGGCCAGAACGGCGGCGAAATGAAGGTGGAGGAAGTGGCGACGCCGCAAAAGGAAAATCCGTCCAGTTCCAGGAGAGCCGAAACGGACGGAGACGCCGATCAGGACGATACGGCAGGGACCATCACGCCACCGACCCTCCCCCGAGGGTGCCATCTGGTGGTACGTCCGCAGAGGTCTCCTGGCTCCGGGCTTCCGCTCGCCTTCCCGGGTGTCCCCCAGTGGCGGTGTGAGCGGTGATGCTTCGCCCGTTACAGTGGCGGGGCCGCGCCGGAGTTTCACCGGCTTCCGAGCGTCCGCGGACGGTGTCCATCAATTGTGCCAACTGAGCCGAAGTTAGGGTCGCGCCCCCGAACGTGCAAGCGCTTGGTCGAGTTCGGCCTTGAGGCTGGCGCGCTCCGCCTCGTAGCGCTGCCACTCCGAGATGACGGTGTGCTGCCGGGCGCCGGCGTACCGGGCATCGAGACGCGCCAGCGCCTCGATCAACTCGGCGGCGGTACGCTGCCTCAGCGCTTCCACCGGGGTTCTGGGCCGGCGTCGACGGAGCCACCACCATCCCCCCAGCACGGCCAGGACCAGCCCACCCACCAGGGCTGCCAGCGCCGGACCCTGGGCAAAGGTCACCCCCGTCACCAGGATCGTCAGGGTGCTGTCGGCGGGCCAGGCGCCCATCCAGCGCTGATAGATCCGCCCCTCGAGCATTTCCTCGCCGGCCACAGGCAGGGTGGCGGTCAGTTCCGCACTGCCCGGCTCGAGCAGGATCTGCATGGTGTCCACCGAAAGCCCGGCCGGAAGCTCGAGGCGCCGGACGCCGGCGGGAAGCCGGTACTGGAGCACCACCATCCGGGCCCCCGGCGCCAGCGGGGCAAAGACCAAGAGGCTGTCGCCGCGAATCATGAGGGCATCGGGGGAGAGGTCGGAGTCCTCGATGGTGAAGCCCTGCCCCCCGCGCGCCAGGGCGACGGCGATCGTGGGGAGCGAGTCGACTGCGACCCGGGTTTCCCGGCCCCGGTTGGCGAATTCGATCACCTCGACGACCGGCCGGTCCCCGGAGGCCTCAGGGCCACCGAGGATCACACTGCGCGCCGCGATCCGCACCGCGGCCGTGGAACTGGTATCGGAGACGATGAGCAGGATATCATCGGTCCGGGTGGCTGGCTCCCGGGCCACGGGCGAGCTGAAATACGTGATGCCATGGTGCGTGGCACTCAGCAGGTAGAGGGCGCTGGAATCGGCGCGAAACTGGAACCGGAACCGGCCCTGCGGATCGGCCCGCAGCGAATCGAGGGGCCCCTGGTCGGCATCCCCGATCCGGTGCAGCACGACACCCGCACCGGGAATCGGCAGGGTATCCGGACCGGCAAAGCGCACCACGCGCCCCAGCACGGTGGCCGGGACCTGAGCCACGGCGGGCGTCGCCACCAGCAGGAGGGCCACGATCGGAGCGAGGCTACGGCTGGAAGCGGCCAAGGTCCTGGGGGTCGAGGTTTTCAAGGTAGGTCCGGAGGAGTTCGGCACCATCGGGCGGCGGGGGATCGTTGGCAGCGGGGCTGCGGCCCTCAAGCAGGGCTTCGGCCAGGAAGATGGGCGCCTGAAAGCGCAGTGCCACAGCAATACCGTCGGAGGGCCGGGCATCGACCCGAATGACCTCGCCTTCGCGAACCAGTTCCAGCTCGGCGAAGTAGGTGTCCTCGCGCAGGTCGGCGATCAGCACCCGGCGGAGCTCGCCACCGAGCCCGAGGATGAGGCGCTTGACCAGATCGTGGGTCATCGGACGCTGTGGCCGGAGACCCTGCAACTCCATGGCGATGGCGCCAGCCTCGGCGGGACCGATGAGAATCGGGAGGACCCGGTCGCCGTCTTCCTCACGGAGGAGGACGACCGGGGAGTTGGTGGCGGGGTCGAGGCCCACCTGGGCCACCCGCACGGCAATCATGACACGCTCACCGCAACGCCCGCTGGAGCTGGGCCACCCGGTCAGTGCGCTCCCACGGGAAAAGGTCGACCGACTTCCCGGCCACCTTGATCGTCACGGGCTTGCGGCCGAAGTGCCCGTAGGCGGCGCTGGGACGGTAGATCGGCCGCTTGAGCTTGAGGGCCTTGATGATCCCGCCTGGCGTCAAGTCAAAGACCTGGCGCACGGCGCGTTCCAGCGCGGCATCTGGAACCGCGCCGGTGCCGAAGGTATCCACCATGACGGAGACCGGCTCGGCCACGCCGATGGCGTAGGCGAACTGGACCTCGCAACGCCGGGCCAGCTTGGCATCCACGATGTGGCGGGCCACCCACCGGGCGGCATAGGCCGCCGAACGATCCACCTTGGACGGATCCTTGCCACTGAACGCGCCACCACCATGACGGGCCATGCCGCCGTAGGTATCGACGATGATTTTGCGGCCCGTGAGCCCGGCGTCGCCGTGCGGACCGCCAATCACGAAACGGCCGGTTGGATTGATGAGGAACCTGGTGCGCGCGTGCGCAATGCCAGCCGCATCGAGCACTGGCCGGACCACATGTTCCACCATGGCCTGCCGGATGGTAGCCTGCGAGAGCTCCCGCCTGCCAACCTTGTCGGCATGCTGGGTGGACAGGACCACCGTCCGGACTCCCACCGGCCGATCTCCCTCGTACTCCACCGACACCTGGGTCTTGCCGTCGGGGCGCAGCCAGTCGATCCGGTCCAGCCCGTGGGTCCCCTTGCGCACCGCGGCGAGCCGCTCGGCCATCCGGTGGGCCAGCATGATCGGGAGCGGCATCCGCTCCCGGGTTTCATCGGTGGCATATCCGAACATCATCCCCTGATCGCCGGCGCCCTGCGCCTTGCCTTCCCCATCGTCGACCCCCCGGGCGATGTCCGGCGACTGCCGATCGATGGAGCTGAGGACGGCGCAGGTCTGGGAGTCGAAGCCGAATGCCGCGTCGGTGTAGCCGATCTCCCGGATCGTGTCGCGGACGATATCCGGGATATGCACGTAGGTGGCGGTGGTGATCTCGCCGGCCACGACGGCCATCCCGGTCGTGACCAGCGTCTCACAGGCCACCCGGGCCCCGGGATCCCTGATCAGGATCGCATCGAGGACCGCGTCTGAAATCTGGTCGGCGACCTTGTCAGGGTGACCCTCGGTGACCGATTCCGAGGTGAAGACGTGCCGTGCGGCCTTGGCCATGGATCATCCTGTCAGAAAATTGAAGTTTCCGGGGCTGCACCGGGCACCCGAAGCGCGCTGCAACGTAGCGGGGCCGGAGGTCCCCCGGCAACGCTCACTCCGGATCAAGCAATCGCAGGTCGATATGACTGGTGACGATGGCGCGAAGTGCGGCGCGGACCGCCTCGGCCCTGCTGGCCCCGAGCGCCGCAGCAGCAGCCTCCTGGCAGGCCGAAAGCGGCACCTGGCGCACCAACCACCGCAGCAGCAGCAGGGTGGGTGGTGCCACGCTCAACTGGCGATAGCCGAGGCCGATGAGGAGGACAGCCATGAGCGGATCCGAGGCCATCTCCCCGCAAATGCCAACCGGGACGCTCGCCGCCTCGCCGGCCTGGATCACCTGGCGCAGCTGGCGGATGACTGAAGGGTCATGGGGGGTGAACCGGCCGGCCAGCCGAGCGTTGCCGCGATCGACGGCCAGCGTGTACTGCGTCAAGTCGTTGGTCCCCACGCTGAAGAAGTCCGACACCTCCGCCAGCCGGTCGGCCATCAGCACGGCGGCGGGAGTCTCGATCATCACCCCGACGGGCACCTCGGTCGCAGCAGGCACCCCGGCCCGCATCAGCGCGTCGGCCTCCTGCGCCAGGATTTCACGGGTCTGCTCCACCTCGTCAACGCGGGTCACCAGCGGGAGCATGACGCGCAGGTCGTGATTCAACGCGGACCGGAGGATGGCGCGCAGTTGGGGCCGGAAAATATCGGGCTGGTCCAGGCAGACCCGGATCGAGCGCCACCCCAGGAAGGGATTGGCTTCCTGCGGTGCCTCGAACGCCGCGGGAAACTTGTCGCCGCCGAGGTCAAAGGTGCGAATGACCACCGGCTGGCGGGGAAACGCCCTCGCCACCCGCTGGAAATACGCGGCCTGCTCGTCTTCACTGGGAAGCGATGCCCGCCCGGTGATGAGGAACTCGGTCCGGAGGAGGCCCACCCCCCTGGCGCCGTGCCGGGCTGCCACCTCGATCTCCTCGGGAAGGTCCACGTTGCCAAGCAGGGTCACGACCTCGCCGTCGGGAGTGGTGGCAGGAGCATCCCCCAAGGTCTCGAGTTCCAGTTCCAGGCGATGGCGCCGGGTCGCGCGTACGCGCGCCTCCTCCAGGTCCACCGCTTCCGGGTCGATGATCACCGCCCCGGTCCGGCCATCGAGAAGCACCACTTGGCCGGACTGGATCCTCGCCATGGCCCCTGCGGCGCCCATCACCGCGGGGATTCCCAGCGAATGCGCCAGGATCGCGGCATGCGATGTCCGGGTGCCCTCCTCGCTGATGATCCCCAGAACATGGTCCCGATCCATCTGAACGGTCATCCCCGGCGACAGTTCATGGGCCACGATGATCACGTTTTCATGGGTCTGGGTGACCCAGGCATCCTCGGCCTCACCGCCGACCAGGTGGCGCAGCACCCGCATCTGAATGGCCGCCAGATCGGCCAGGCGCTCTCGCATGCGCAGGCTCGCCGACCCGGACCAGGCGACCCGAAGCTCCAGCGCCTTGAACTCGAAGGCGGTTTCGGCGCTGAGGAGGTTTTGCCGAATCAGGTGTTCCACCGAGGCCTGGAAGTCCGGGTCCTGCACCATCAGGATCTGGGCGTCGAAGATCCGCGACTCCTCCTCCCCCGCCCGGGCCCGGACCCGTTCGCGGAGCGCCGCGAGGCTGTCCACCACGGCATCCATGGCAAAGTGGAGCCGGCGAATCTCCGGCTCGACCTCGTCGGCCGAGATGGAGCGATCGGCCACTTCCGGAAACCGGGTCTCGATCACCAGCGCCGGCGCCACCGCCAGACCGGGTGAGACGCCCACCCCACGCAGGGTCCGTGGCGGCATCAGGCTTCCCCAAAGCCATCGGCAACGAGCTTGGCCAGCTGCGCCACCGCCGCCGCCGCGTCCGGGCCCTCGGCCCGGATGGTGAGCGTCGATCCCTGCTCGGCGGAGAGCATCATCACCCCCATGATGCTCTTGCCGTTGATCACCAGCCCGTCCTTTTCGAGCTCCACATGCGACTGAAAACTGCTGGCGATCCGGACAAACTGCGCCGCCGGCCTGGCATGGAGCCCGAGAGGGTTCACGATCGTCACGGCGCGCTCGATCACGTGGTGCTCCAGTGCCAGAGGAAAACGAGAGCCAGGGCAATCAGGGTGAATTCCGGGGCAGACAGCCGGCCTCGGACTCGACGGCTCAGTCGGTACAACACCAGCGCCAGCGCCACTGCCAGCCATCGCCGGGATCCGGGAGCGGACCCCAGCAACCACCAGGCGGCAACGGGAATGACCATGCCGACCAGGACTGCGGCAAGCCGTCCACTCCATTCAACACCCCGTGGGAGCCAGGAGGCCTGAATGGCTGTCCCCACGGCCGTTCCCTCGGCCAGTCCAAGTCCCAGGGCCCAGGACCCGACCCGGGCCCGAAAGATGGTGTGGGCCACTACCACCCCAACGGCAGCCCACCATCCGGCCCCAAGGGCGGCGGCAATGAGACCGGCGGCGGCCAGTGCCGGGACCGTTCCCAGCCAGAACAGCTGGTCGCCAAGCGCACCCAGCGGCCCGCAGAGCGCGGTACGCAGGCGCTCAATGCGCTCCCCCGGGGCACCGGCGAGCTCTTCCCGCGCGGCCGCGCCGACGGCGGCGCCAGCAAGGAACGGATTGGCGTTGAAGAAGTGTGCGGCTCGTGCCACCGCCTCCCGGTGCCGCACGGGATCCGCGGCTTCGAGTGGCTCCAGCAGCGGCAGAGAAGCCCACGCCATCCCGATCCCCTGCATCCGCTCATAGTTCCAGGATCCCTGGAAGGCGGTCAGCCGGAGCAGCGTTCGGGTCCGTGCGGTCAACGCCACAGCAGCACCAGGACTCCCGCCGCGAAACCCGCGGCAACCCAGGCGAAGCGGCCCCCCTGCGAGCTGCTGCGGACCGCCCCTCGGATGGCAGCCGCCAGTGCGCCCGCCACCGCCACCAGCAGCAACGGCAGGGCGAGGCGGCCGGGTGGCAGACCGAGAGGCCGTAACGCGAGCCCGGCGACCACCGCGACCAGGCTCAGCACGATCGACCGGATCAGGTCCCGCCGGAGTCCCCCGAGGTGAAGCGCCGACACCACATGGGCATTGCCCTCCGCGAGCGCGGCGGCAGCACCGCTGGCCGCCCGGGCATTGGCGCGACGTACCCTCTCGATCAGTGGTCCCGAGAGGATGGCAATGACCAGGGCCAGCCCTGTGGCCATGCCGAGCATTGCGGGAACTGGCCGGCCGGCGGCCAGCACCACTCCCGTCAGAGCCGCCACCCCGAAGTCGGGATACTGGGTGGCGCCGATCGGGAGGACATCGAGGGCGAACAGCTCCAGGACTCCACCGACCGCGAGACCTGCCGCGATATCGCCGACGAGGAGGCCGGCGATACTTCCCGCCACCAGTGGGCGCGAGAGCATCAGCTGTGGCCAGCTGGCCAGATCCAGACCGACGATCGCACCCCAGACCACGAGGGCGCCCAGACCGACCGGGTCGAGACCGGTCACCCCAACTCCTGCAGCCCGACCGGCGCGGTGCCCGGAAGGTTCTGGGCCGAGATGACCGCGCCAGTGCGCTCCAGCTCCCGGAGGGTATCAAGTTCACCATCGGACAGGTACACGTACGGCAGGCGTTCGCTGCGACCGGGGTGGTGGTGGAGCCCACCGAGATTGACCCGCCGTATCACCTCGGGAACCGCCGCGTGGAGTTCGGCCATGGTCTCGATCGTCCCGGTCAGGAGCAGGACCCGCGACTGGCTGGCGTCCCAGGCCGGCAGCCGGTCGGCGGCCGCCGCAGAATCGGCGAAGAGAATGTCCATCCCCTCGGGGATCGCCATGCGGTAGATCTCCTGTTCCCAGTCGCTGGCGGCGACCTCCGCATCGACGAGGACGATGAGATCCACGGCCAGCGGCCGACCCCACCCGATCACGACCTGGCCATGGACCAGCCGATCGTCGATCCGGGCCAGGACAACCGGCATCTCAGCGGACGACGATCGAGCGGGCGCCGGTCTCGACGGCCCGCGCCACGGCGGTCTCGACCGGCAGTTCCCGGTGGAAGACAAAATCGAGCAGCATCGCAAGGTTCACCCCGGTCACCACCCGGACGCCGGTCCAGCCGCGCAGGTCGTGCAGGGCGGCAAAGAGGCAGGAGCCACTGGGCATGTCCACAAAGACGATCCCGGGCCCGTTGGCCATGGCATCGGCAATGCGGCGCTCCAGCTCACCCCGGTCGCAATCGGTGTTGGACACCGGGACCAGCGCTCCCCGGATACCGCTGATGTCCTCGACCGCGCGGACCAGGCCGGCGGCCACCTCGCCGTGGGCCGCCACCACCCCGCGCAACACGGCGGTCACTCGAAGTCCTCCTGGAGGTACTCGCGGATGCCGCGTTGTTCCTTCATCCGCTTGATCAGGCGCTCGTTGAATGCCTGCGCCACGTCGATCCCCGAGAAGCGCAGCAGGTGGGCCATCGCCACGACTTCCGAAATCACCGTCAGGTTCTTGCCGGGGTTGAGCGGCACCACGACCTTGGGAATCTTGACGCCGAGAATGTCCATGGTCTGCCGGCCCAGGCCGGTCCGGTCGGCTTCCTTGGCGGTGTCCCAGTCCTCGAGATTGACCACCACCTCGACCCGCTTCTGCTGGCGCACCGACCGGATCCCAAACAACGCCGGGATATCGATCAGGCCAATCCCGCGGATTTCCATGTGGTGGGCGGCAAGCTCGTGTCCCTGGCCGATCAGGACATCGCTGCCGCGGCGCGACACCAGCACCACGTCATCCGCCACCAGGCGGTGGCCGCGCTCAATCAGGTCGAGCACGCACTCGCTCTTGCCGATCCCCGAACGGCCCACGAACAGCAACCCCACCCCGTAGATATCGGCAAGGCTGCCGTGGAGGGTGGCACGGGGGGCGAACGACGCCTCGACGATCGGTTTGACCTTGCGGTAGAATTCGGCCGTCTTGAGCCGGGAGGCGAAGACGGCCACCCCCCGCTCCACCGCCAGTTCGATCAACGGCTCGGGTGGCGCCTGGCCCTTGGTGATGATCACCAGCGGCAGGTCGTAGCTGAAGAACGTCTCGAGGGAACCCCGCCGCGCGTCGGCGTCGAGCGAGGAGAGATAGGTGATCTCGGTCTCGCCAAGCACATGAATGCGGTCCGGCATGAACCGTCCCGTGTACCCGGCAAGCACCAGCCCGGGCGAGGCCATGTCGGCATCGGGCAGGACCCGGTCCAGACCGGCATCGCCGGTCAGGACTTCCAACTGGAGCGCCTCCCCGCCGCGCTGCAGGAGGTCGCGGGCGCGAATCGTCACGCCGGGGTCGAGTCGCTGTGGCGCCGGGCCCGGGACTTGGAGGCGACGCGGACCAGCTGGCGGCGCAGCTTCCCCTCGGCCCGGTCGAGCGCGGTGCGATGGTCGGGACCCTCGGCTGTGGCCACGAGGACCTTGCCGCCCACCCCCTGCAATCGAAGTTCCACCTGATGCAGGCCAGCCCCGAGATCAAAGACCACGGTGGGTTCCGTGGCGCGGTCCGACAGCCCGACCAGTCGCTCCATGACGAGCTCAGCCCGTTGGCGCAGCGCGTCGGCAATCTCACAGTGACGGGTGGTGATTGTGGTACGCATCAACCCAGCCTCCTCCCTGAAGTGTGTAGCCGAAGGCTACCCTCCGGCCAACTGCACCAAATGCTGTTCCGTGGCGCGAGCCGCGGCCTCCCAACTGTGTCGCTCGGCGTGGGCGCGGGCCGCCCGTCCCAATTCTTCCAGCTGAGTCCGGTTTCCGGCAAACTCAAGCATCCTGCCTGCCAGGGCCGCCGCGTCGCCATGGGGCACCAGTACCCCGGTGACACCATCCACCACCGAATCCCGAAGCCCGGGGCTGTTGGAGGCGATCGACGGGGTGCCGCAGGCGGCCGCCTCCATGATGGTGATCCCCCACCCCTCCTTGGGAGAGGGAAAGAGGGTGGCCCACGTGGTTCGGAGCAACCGGGTCTTCTCCTCCTCGCTGACAAAGCCGAGGAACTCGACCGCATCCGCCACCCCGCGATCCCGGGCCAGGGCTTCGAGCCGAGCCCGATCAACCCCGCTGCCGGCGATGACCAGGCGCAGCTCGGGACGGGTGGCCCGGGCCAGGGCGAGCGCCTCGATGGCCACCCCCACCCCTTTGTACCGCCGCAGCCGCCCCACGTATAAGAAGGAGGGGGGGTCGGTCCGGTCAAGGGAGGTGTCGGGGGAGTAGCCGTCGCTGTCCACGCCGGGATGGATGACCGTGATCGCCGCGGCAGCGACTCCCCGAGCCACAAGATCGTCCCGGGTGCTCTCGCTGATGACGTGGAATCCCGCCCGGCGGTAGACCCGGGGAATCGCCAGCTCGGCAGCCACGACTGCTGCAGCCATCGGCCATGAGGCCTCGGCAAATGCCGTGGTGCCGAAGAGATGAGGGATGATCACCGCCAAAGGGAGATCGGTCAGGGTGGGCAGGTACAGGGGGAGCTTGTTGATGTCCTCCACGACCACATCCGGTCGTTCCGTTCGAAGCGCCCGGCGAACGGCCCCCCGACCGCGAATCGCGAAGCTGTGGCGCCCCCCGGTGCGCTGCACCTCGATACCATCCACTTCGGTCACCGCCGGGGCGCCCTCCCAACCGGAGCAGACCAGGCGGACCCGGTGGCCCCCCGCGGCCAGCCGCTTGAACAGCTCGAAGAGGTGAATCTCCGCCCCCCCGGCCTGCGGGTTGAGGCGGTCCTGCCAGTTCACCACGAGGATGTTCACAGACGGCCGAGCTGGCGGGCCACCCGATCGAGCACGCCATTGACGAAGCTCGGCGATTGGGGTCCGCCAAAGCGCTGGGCCAGCCAGACCGCCTGGTCGATGGCGCCCCCGGCCGGAACCTGGGGCTGGAGCAACTCCCAGACTCCCAGCCGCAGGATATTGCGGTCGACCAGCGCCAGACGCTCCGGCCGCCAGTGTTCGGTTGCCGCAGCGGCGAGGGCGTCGAGCCGCTCGATATCGCCGGTCACCCCGAGGAGATACCGTTCCGCCAGATCGAGGACCATCGGCTCAGGGCCGGTCAGCCGCGCCAGGGCGGAAATCACGGTGCCGACGGCCGGGCGGTCCATGAGCTCCCACGCATAGAGCAGTTGCAACGCCCTGGCCCGGCTCTTCGATTGCGACTTAATCATCGTCGGCCAACAGGTATTGGACGGCACCGAGGGCCTGGAGGGCTGCCTCGGCGGCCTCGCGCCCCTTGTTCCCCGCCGCCCCGCCGGCGCGGGCCATGGCCTGCTCGAGCGTGTCGGTGGTGAGCAGTCCAAACCCCACAGGGATGAGTTCCTCGGTGGCGATCGCGGCCAGGGCACGGGCGGTCTCGCCGGCGACATAATCAAAGTGCGGGGTCTCGCCCCGGATGACTGCGCCGAGGGCGATGATGCAATCGTACCGACCACTCGCTGCCGCCGCCGCCGCGGTGACCCCGAGCTCGAAGGCACCGGCTACCGGGATCACCTCGACCTTGTCGTCCGGAATGGCGGCGGCGCGGCAGGCCTCGCGGGCCCCCTCGAGCAGCCGGGAAGTGACCCGTTCGTGGTACTGGCTCACCAGGATGACCAGCCGCTCCACCTGCGCGGGATGGACTGCGGGAAAGGTCATCGGTCAGTGGGCCAGGAGATGACCAAGCTTGTCGCGCTTGGTGGCGAGGTAGCCGCGATTGGCATCGGTCTCATCGATCAGGACAGGCACGCGTTCCACAATCTCCAGTCCATAGGCGTCGAGGCCGACCACCTTGCGCGGGTTGTTGGTCATCAACCGGATCGAGGTGAGCCCGAGGTCGCGCAGGATCTGGGCGCCGATGCCATAGTTCCGCAGATCCGGCGCAAAGCCCAGCGTCTGGTTTGCCTGCACCGTGTCGGCGCCGGTATCCTGCAGCGCATAAGCGCGCAGTTTGTTGAGCAACCCGATGCCGCGGCCTTCCTGGTCCAGGTACACCACCACCCCGCGCCCTTCCCGCCCGATCGCTCGCATGGCGGCGTGCAGCTGCGGGCCGCAATCACAGCGGTGCGATCCGAAGACATCCCCGGTCAGGCACTTGGAATGCATCCGCACCAGGACATCGGCCTGGTCGGCCACATCGCCCATCGTCAGCGCCACATGTTCGGCGCCGTCGACATCGTTGCGGTACCCGATGATGCGAAACTCCCCAAACTCGGTCGGGAGTCGCGTCTCGGCCACCCGATGCACCAGCCGGTCGGACCGCAGGCGGGTGGCCACGAGATCGGCCACCGTCACGAACACGAGGTCGTGCTCCCGGGCCATCGCCTCCAGCTCGGCGCGGCGCGCCATGGTGCCGTCGGGATTGAGGATCTCGCAGATGACACCGGCTGGGACCAGCCCGGCCAGCCGGGCCAGGTCCACACTCGCCTCGGTGTGGCCAACCCGCTGCAACACCCCGCCCGGGCGGGCTCGCAGCGGGAAGATGTGCCCGGGGCGACGGAGGTCGGCCGGCTGGGTGGCGGGGTTGAGCGCCACCTGGATGGTGGTGGCGCGATCAGCGGCGCTGATGCCGGTGGTGACGCCGAAGCGGCGATCGGCATCGATGCTGACCGTGAATGCCGTGGCCAACTCCTCGGTGTTCCGCTCAGTCATCTGGGGCAGGCCGAGCTGGTCGCAGCGGTCGCCGGTCAGCGCCAGGCAGATCAGGCCGCGGCCATGCTGGGCCATGAAATTGATCGTCTCGGGGGTGACCAGCTGGGCGGCCGCCACCAGGTCGCCCTCGCCCTCGCGATCCTCGTCGTCCGCCACGATGATCGGGCGGCCGTTCCGCAGGGCGGCAATCGCTTCCTCGATGCTGTGCAGTGCCATTCAGTCCGCCGGTGCGGGGGCCGGTGGAACGGCCAGCGCGCGCAGGTACTTCGCCACAGTATCCCCTTCCAGGTGAACCCGGTCGCCGGAGCGCCGGTCACCGAGGGTAGTGTGCTGCAATGTAAACGGAATCAGCGAGACCTGGATCATTCCCGGCCGAGGCACCGAGTGGATGGTCAGGCTGACGCCATCGACGGTGATCGACCCCAGAGGAATGCAGACCGGAACGAGGTCGGACGGTACCTCCACATCGATGATCCAGGCATCCCTCTCCAGCCGGGTTGCCAGGACCGTTCCCAGGCCATCGACATGTCCCTGGACCAGATGGCCGCCGAGCCGGTCGCTGGCGCGGAGCGCGCGCTCCAGGTTGGCCCGGTGCCCGGGCAGCAGTTCCCCGAAACGGGTCCGATCGAGTGTGGTCTGGATGGTGTGGACCGTGAAGCCACCCAACGTCGCGGTCTCCACCGTCAGGCAGGCACCATCGACCGCCACACTCTCCCCTGCCACCAGGTCGTCCCACGGGCCGGACCACTCCAGCTTGAGCCCCGCGTCGGTGGGGATGATCTGGCGCAGGGTGCCGATCCCCGTGACAAGCCCGGTAAACATCTCAGCTCCGATCGAGGACCAGGAGGGAATCGGCGCCCAGTGCCCGTCGCTCCACCACCTGCCAGCGGTCGCTGTCGGCCAGCGATGGGGCATCCCACCCTGACACCGCCGCCGCGCCCGACGAGCCAAGGAACAGTGGTGCCTGGATCAGGCCGACGCGATCGATCAGCCGCTGGGCAAGGAGCCCGCCGGCCAGGCGTCCACCGCCCTCGACCAGCAAGGTGGTGACCCCAGCCAGCCAGAGTTGCTCCAGCGCAGAGGCCAGATCCGCGGCCTCGACAACCGTGGCACCTGCCGTCTCCCATTTCACCCGCGAGGGTGTGCCCGGGGGAGCAACGATCGTGGTCTGGTGCTCGCGCGCGGTGGCGAGCAGCCGCCGATCGGCGGCCACCCCGTTCCTGCCGCTGAACACCACCCGGCGGGGTGCCACCCTCGGCGCCACCGGACTCCGCACGGTCAACATCGGATCGTCGGCGGCCACCGTAGCACCCCCGACGCCGATCGCGTCGAATCCCCCGCGCAACCAGTGCACCCACTCCCGGGCTTCCAGACCTGAAATCCACTGCGACTTCCCGCCGGCATCGGCAATCCGGCCATCGACCGAAGTGGCCAGCTTGAGGACCACCCAGGGGCGCGGCAGTCCAAGGTGCTGGTGGAGAAACGGCGCCAACTGGTAGCGTGCTGCAGCGGAACCCACACCGGTATCGACAGCGATGCCAGCGTCTCGCAGTCTGGCGGCCCCACCCGCGGCGATTGGATTCGGATCGGGAACCGCCGCGACGACCCGGGCAATTCCCGCCGCGATCAGCGCATCGGCGCAGGATGGCTGTTGTCCAACATGGGCACACGGCTCCAGGGTCACGAACGCGGTGGCGCCACGTGCAGCGGGGCCGGCCGCTGCCAGGGCCATCTGCTCCGCATGCGCCTGCCCGAACTCGGCGTGCCATCCCTCAGCCACGATGGCCCCGTTGGCCACCAGGACACAACCAACCATCGGATTGGGAGCCACACGTCCCCACCCACGCCAGGCCAGCGCGACGGCGCGATCCATGGCGGCGGCTTCGGTCAGCACCAGGTCCCCACCGCCGTGCGGCTCACACGATCCTGACCTCTCCCGCACCCGGCCGGACCTCGCCAAGCACCCAGCTCTTGATCCCCACGGCGGTGGCGGCAGTCCGCACGGCATCGACCTCGGCGGCCGGGAGGGCCGCGATCATCCCGACCCCGCAGTTGAACACTGCCAGCATTTCCTGCCGGGATACCTTGCCGGCCTCCTGCAGGAGGGTAAACAGCGGCGGGAAGCTCCAGCTACCCCGCTCCACCACGGCCTGGCATCCGCCCGGCAACACGCGTGACAGATTGCCCGGGATCCCACCCCCCGTGATATGGGCCAGCGCATGAATACGCGAAACCACGGGCATGATCGCGGCGTGATAGCTCTGGTGTACCGCGAGCAGCGCGTCGGCGGCGGTGGACCCCGTCTCCGGCATCATCTCGTCCAGCCGGCGACCCAGCTCCTCGAAAAGGATCCGGCGTGCCAGGGTGTACCCATTGGTATGCAGTCCGGTCGAGGCGTAGGCCAGAAGCACGTCGCCGGGCGCGACCCGGTCGCCATGCAGCGCCTCCTCCTCCTCCACCACACCCACGATCGTCCCGGCCAGGTCGAAATCACCGTCCTGGTAGAGTCCCGGCATCTGGGCAGTTTCGCCCCCGGCCAACGCCATGCCGTGGGCGCGGCATCCGCGGGCCACTCCCGCGACGATGGCGGCGGTCACGTCGATCGTGAGTCCCGCACCGGCCAGGTAGTCGAGGAACGCCAGCGGCCGGGCGGCGTGCACCAGGATGTCGTTGACGCTGTGGTTGACGAGGTCCTCGCCGACGGTGTCCCAGCGCCCCGCCTCGCGGGCGACCATGACCTTGGTGCCGACGCCATCGGTGCTCATGACCAGGATCGGCTGCTTCATGCCCGGCGGAATCCGGACCATACCGCCGAAGGCACCGACCATCCCCACCGAGAGCGGGGTCCGGGTGCCCCTGACCAGTTCCCCAATCCTGGTCTTGGCGGCTTCGGCGCCGGCCAGGTCCACGCCCGCCTCGGCATACCGCGGCCCACTCATGACAGCGGCTCGGCCATGGGGATGTGGGTCAGGTCCTGAAAGGCGGCAACCCGGTCCCTGACATGCGAGGGAGCAATATCATCAAAGCCCTTGACGCCAAACCCCCGGACGGCAAACGAGCCCATGGCGGAACCATAGACCATCGCCCGCCGCAGGTGATCGGCATCAGTCTTTCCCATCCAGGCCAGGTATCCCATGAATCCACCGGCAAAGGCGTCGCCCGCGCCGGTCGGATCAAAGACCTCCTCGAGCGGGAACGCCGGAACCCAGAAGGTGCGCCCCTGCTCCATCAACAGGGCGCCGTGCTCGCCCTGCTTGATCACCACCCGGGAAGGGCCCTGCTCCAGGATCCAGCGGCCGGCGCGATGGATGTTCCAGTCCCCGGTCAACTCGCGGGCCTCGGAGTCATTGACCATCAGAATGTCGACCCGCTTGAGCAGGGCCATCAAGTCGGCCTTCTTGCTCTGGATCCAGTAGTTCATGGTGTCGCAGACCACCATGCGGGGTGCCTCGATCTGGTCGAGCACCCCAAGCTGGAGGACGGGGTCGATGTTGCCGAGAAACACGAACTTCGCATCGCGCCAGTCGGTCGGCAGCTTCGGCTTGAAGTCGGCAAAGACCCCCAGGCGGGTCTCGAGGGTTTCCCGGCTCTGCAGGTCGTAGGAATACTTCCCCTTCCACCGGAAGCTCTCGCCCGGCACCCGCTCCACCCCGCTCCAGTCAATCCCCCGCTGGCCCAGGCGCTCCAGTTCGCCGACCGGATAGTCGTCGCCGATGACGCCCACCACCCGCACTGGGGAGAGCAGCGAGGCGCTGACGCTGAAGTAGACCGCTGACCCACCCACGGCGTCGGCGGTCTCGCCGAACGGGGTAAAGATCGAATCGAGGGCGACACTCCCGACAACCAGCAGGCTCATGGGATCACATCCGTTCGGGGGCCTGAAGCCCCAGGAGGGAAAGGCCGTTGGCCAGGACCTGGCGCGCCGCGCGGGCCAGGACCAGCCGGGCCTGCTCGGTGACAGGCGGTTCGCCGAGGACACGGCAGTTGTGGTACCAGCCGTGCACCTGCTGGGCCAGTTCCTCGAGGTACCCGGTGACCCGATGCGGCTCCCGGCCCCGGGCTGCCCGCTCCACGATATCCGGAAATGCCGTCAGCTTCTTGAGCAGGTCCAGGTCATCGGCGGCCACCAGGGCGCCAAGGTCGGCCTCGGTGCCGACCGACTCGATGGACCGGTCCGCCACCCGGAAGATGCCGCACACCCGGGCGTGGGCCATCTGGACGTAGAAGACCGGGTTCTCATCAGTCTGCTTCCGCGCCAGGTCCACGTCAAAGCTGAACGGGGTCTCGCCGCGACGCATCAGGAAGAAGTACCGGGCGGCATCGGTCCCGACGTCATCCATCAGCTCGCGAAGGGTCACGAATTGCCCCGACCGTTTGGACATCTTCACCTCTTCCCCACCCTTGACCACCTTGACCAGCTGCACCAGCGCCACCTCGAACCAGTCCTCGGCGTACCCCAACGCCGCCAGCACCGAGCGCATCCGCGGGATATAGCCGTGGTGGTCCGCGCCCCAGACATCGATAGCCCGGGAGAATCCACGGTCGTGCTTGTCGATGTGGTAGGCAATGTCGGGCACCAGATAGGTGAGCGAGCCGTCGCCCTTGCGGAGTACCCGGTCCTTGTCGTCCCCGAAATCCGAGGTCCGCAGCCAGAGGGCGCCGTCCTCCTCGAAGGTCAGCTTTCGCTCGGCCAGGAGTTCGAGCGCCTTGGCGACCGCGCCGCCATCGTAGAGCGATTGCTCGGAGGTCCAGGCGTCAAAGTGCACCCCGAAGTCGGCCAGCAGGGTGTCCTGTTCGACCCGCTGCATCTTGACTGCCAGCACCCGGCAGCGTGCGACACCTTCCGCCCGATCGAGGTCGGCAAACCCCGCGGGTTGCGAGGCCAACACCTGTGCCGCCGCTTCCCTGACATAGTCACCGTGATAGCCACCCTCGGGGACCTCGGCAGCGCGGCCAGACGCCTGCTGGACGCGGGCCCAGAGCGATTCCGCCAGCTTGGCGACCTGAATCCCGGCATCGTTGATGTAAAACTCCCGGGTCACCGCGTGCCCGGTCCATTCCAGCAGCGACGCGATCACATCCCCCAGCGCCGCCCCCCGGCCATGCCCCACGTGGAGCGGTCCGGTCGGATTGGCGGAAACGAATTCCACATTGATCCGGGAGCCGGCACCGACAGCCGACCTCCCGTACCGTCCGCCCTGGGTGATGATGGCGGCGAGAGCACCGGCCAGGGCATCCTCGGCGAGCCAGAAATTGATGAACCCGGGCCCGGCAATCTCGGTCTGGCGCACCATGTCCGCCGGCAGGTCGAGCGCGTCGATAATCTCCTGGGCCACGACCCGCGGATTGGCTCGACGCGTCTTGGCCAGCAACAGTGCCAGGTTGGTGGCCAGGTCGCCATGGCCGGTATCGCGGGGACGCTCAAGGACGAACGAGAGCTCCTCCCCGCCAAGGCTCGCAGCCACCCGCGCGAGTTCGGCCCTCAGCGTGTCGCTCATTCCGAGGCCTTATCCGGCTTCTTCGCGGGAGCGGCCGGCGCTGCGGCAGGCTTGGCACTGTCGGCAGCGGCCTTCATCTCGGTGGTGCCTGCGGTCGAGGGCGCAGCTTCGGAAGCATCCTTCTTCCGGGGCCCCTTGCCGTCCTTGCCATAATCGGTGATGTAGAACCCGCTGCCCTTGAATACGAGCCCGGCACCGCCAGAGATCTGCCGAGTCGCCTGCTTGCGGCAGGTGGGACAGATGGCGCGCGGCTTGTCGGTCATTTTTTGAATTTTCTCAAAGGCGTGCCCGTCGGGGCAGCGGTACTCGTAAGTCGGCATGGCCGGTTCGATCCCCTAAGTGATGACAGCCATGAAAGTTAGCGGGCCTGTGGGGGCGGGACAAGTTGGCCGACGCAGGCGCCGGTGCACCCGAAACACCCGCTCCCAGGCACCCGTAGGGAAAGAATGACCAGCGCCGCGGCTTCCCAACAGCGCCATGCCCGCCATCCCAACATCGGCGCCATCCTGGCAGTCCTCAGCCTTGCCAGCGTGGCCCC
>JAWXBA010000363.1:0-26972 GCA_034439775.1 Gemmatimonadota bacterium
GCCCCCCACTCCCATTTCCCCCGCACCAGGCCTATATTACAGGGCTGTCAAAATTCACCTCCCGGACCGTGCACCGCGAGTCCGGGCAACGTCCAAAGGATGGTGACATGCCCAACCCGTATGAGGTGGTCTACATCTTCGACTCTGTGCTCGAAGAAGCAGCCATCAACGAAAAGCTCGCCCAGTACCACGCCCTCATCGCCGTTGATGGCGCCGAGGCGCCGGTGGTCAATCACTGGGGCAAGCGCACCCTCGCCTACCATATCAAGAAGCGGGACACCGGCTATTACGTGGTGGCCAACTTCGTCACCGACCCGGTCCAGCTCCCCGAGTTCGAGCGCGCCATCAAGCTCGACGATGGGGTGCTGCGCTACCTGGTGGTGCTCAACGACGTGCCCTCGACCCCGGCGATCGTCGGCACCGACAAGTCCGACGACGAGGAGGACTAGATGCGCGGCAAAAAGGGTGACCCGATCGCGGAACTGCGGATCCGCGTCATTGACTACAAGGACGAGAAGCTGCTCTCCCGGTTCATCAGCGAGCGAGGCAAGATCCTGCCCCGCCGGTTGTCGGGCGTGTCGGCCCGCCACCAGCGGCAGTTGAGCGTGGCCATCAAGCGGGCCCGCTATCTGGCGCTGCTGCCCTACATCAAGGGCTACGCGGGCTGACAGTGGACATTGCGGCGCCTTCGGTAGCGCGCCGCGCCGGCGCCGGTGGAGTCCTGGTCCTGCTGGGATTCCTGCTGGTGGCGCCGCCGGTCTTCGTCCTGGGCCCGCTGGCAGCATTGCTCGCGGTATCCCGGCCGGGGAACTGGCGGGAGCGGATCTGGCTGGCGGCGGCGGTGACCTTGACCGCCCTCTCGCTGGGCGCCCCCGGAGACATTGCTCAACAGGTGGTGCGGGCCGGAGCGATGGGGCTGGCCGGCGCGACCCTGGCGGTGGCGGTGGCAGGGAGGCAGTCGGACCCCTTCCGCCAATCGGTCACGGCGGTGGTTGCCGCCGCGTTTGGCACCGTCACCTGGGCCGCGGTGCTCGGGATGCGGTTCGCCGCGTTCCGGGATACCATCGCCGACGCGTTGCGGGCCCAGTACCAGGCGCTGGCGGCCGGTTCCTCGGCCAGCAGTTCGCCGGAGATGCAGCAGCTGGTGCAGTCGCTGGTCGATTCTGCCGACATGGTGGCCAGCCTCTATCCGGGAATGCTCGTGGTCCTGGGCGTGGCAGGCTGCATGTTGGCGTGGCAGTGGCTGCACCGGATCGCCGCGACCCCGGTCGGGCGCGCCCCGGGTCGTTTCCGGGCGTTCCGGTTCAATGACCACGTCATCTGGGGTGGTATACTTACCCTGGCCGCATGGTTGATCCCTGCCCCGGAGGCCGTCCAGTTGGTCGCGGCCAACCTGCTGGTGGCCTGGGCCGCACTCTACCTGGTGCGCGGGCTGGCCGTTGCAACATCGCTACTGGCGGGATCGCCTTGGCCGATGCGGGTGGTGGCGATCCTCTTTGGAATACTGTTCTTGCCGTTCGTCAGTGGCGCGCTCCTCGCGATGGGGCTCGCCGATATCTGGATGGATTTTCGGCGGCGGACGCCGCCTGTGCCGGGAGGGCATGCGGAATGATTGAAGTGATCCTGCGGGAAGACATCAAGACTCTAGGCAAGGCCGGGGCGCTGGTTCGGGTCAAGCCGGGCTACGCGCGCAACTTCCTGCTGCCGCAAGGGCTGGCCTATGAGGCCTCCGAGGGGAACAAGAAGCGCATCGCGGGCGAGCAGAAGTCGCGAATCGCCGCTGCCGCCGCCGACCAGGCAGCCGCCGAGTCGTTTGCCGCCAAGTTGCGAGAGGTCAAGCTGACCATCAGCGCCAAGGCCGGCGAGGAAGGCAAGCTGTTCGGCTCCGTCACCAGCCAGGAGATTGCCGACCAGCTGGCCGCCGCCGGTCACGACGTGGACAAGCGCAAGATCGAGCTGGAGCACCCGATACGGCAGCTCGGGCACCACTCTGTAGTGATCCGGATCCATCACGAGGTCCAGGCCGAAGTCTTCGTCGACGTGATAGCGGAATAAGCACCGCATGACAGTCGGCATCGCGTATATCGACGGGCCCCGACTGGCCCGTTCGGTGTCCGCGGCCGCCGACTGGGTTGCCGCCGGTCGGGAGGAGATCAACCGCCTCAATGTCTTCCCGGTTCCCGATGGTGATACCGGCACCAATTTCAGCCTGACCCTTCGTGCCGTCGCCGACGCCCTCCAGGCGCTCGGCGACGCGCCGCTTCGGGACACCGCTCGCACCATGGCCCACGCCGCCGTCCTCGGGGCCCGCGGCAATTCCGGCATGATGCTCGCCCATTTCCTGCTGGGTATCTCCGAGTCGCTCGGCGACCTGGAGCACGCCACCAGCGCCGACCTGGCCCGCGCCATCCGGAAGGGCTCCGACACCCTGTACGCCTCGCTCGACGAGCCGCGAGAGGGCACCATCCTGACCGTGGCCCGGGAGGCCGCCGACGCCGCCGAGCGGGCCGCCGGCCAGTCCGGCGATCTCGGCACCTTCATGGACCGGATGCTGGCGGAGAGCGAGGAGTCCCTGGCTCGGACACCGGAGCTGCTTGCGGTGCTCAAGGAAGCCGGGGTCGTCGATGCCGGCGGCAAGGGACTGGTCCGGATGTTCGAGGGCGTGGTCCGGTTCATTCAAGGCGACCCGATCCTCCCCGCCGCGGTGATCGATCCCGGCGAGTCGTACAACGCCGCGGCGTTCATGGTCGTCGCGGCCGAGCAGGACTTCCAGTTCTGCACCGAGGTGGTGGTGCGCGGCGAGCAGCTGCCGTCGGCCAACGAAGTCCGGACCGCCATGCACAACTTTGGCGGATCGGTCCAGGTGGCCGTCGCTGGCGATGTGCTCAAGATCCATGTCCACACCGACACTCCCGAGGCCGTCTTCACCTACGCCGCTCGCTGGGGCACCGTGGCCGCGCGCAAGGCCGACGACATGCGCGAGCAGCACCGCCAGCTCCAGCACTCGGCGCGCCGGCCCGTGGCGATCGTCACCGACAGCTCCGCGGACCTGACCGACAGCATCCTCGACCGCCACCAGATCGCCATGGTTCCCCTGCAGGTGGTTTTCGGGGACCAGGTCTACTTGGATCGCGTGGGGCTGAAGCCCGAGGAGTTCTACCGCCGGCTGCGGTCCTCGCGCACGCTGCCGACCACCTCGCAGCCCACCCCCGGAGACTTTGTCCGGGTGTTCCGATCAGCGGTGGAGGAAGCGGACGCCGTCGTGGCCATCCTCCTGTCCGCGAGCCTTTCCGGAACCTACCAGGCCGGGGTGACGGCGGCCCGGGTGGCCAACCTGGACCAGGTTCGGGTCGTGGACGGGCGATCGGTCTCGCTGGGGCTCGGCATGCTGGCACTCCGGGCCGCCGAGCTGGCGGCGATGGGCTGGGGCGTCGATGCCATCGTTACAGAAGTGGAACGCCTCAGGGGTCAGAGCGGCTTGTTCCTGACCGTCGACACCTACGACAACCTGCTCCGCTCCGGCCGGGTCTCCAAAGGCAAGGCCTGGCTGGGCGGAATGCTGGACGTCAAGCCGATCCTCTCCCTCGATGCCGAGGGCCGGATCGTACCAGTGGACCGGGTCCGGGGCCGGGAAAACCTGGTCGGAAGGGTGCTGGCCCTGCTCGACCAGCGGCTCACCCCGCGTCCCCGCACGATCCGGTTCGGCATCGCCCACGCCGAGGCGCCCGAGGAGGCCGAGCGGGTCCGGAACGCGCTGGTGGCAGCGTTTCAACCGCGGGAGTGCCTGGTCTCGCTGGCCACCGGGGTGCTCGGCGCCCACGTCGGGCCGGGAGCCTGGGCGGTATTCTGGCAGGTGGAGGATGGCGCCACCGAGACGCCGGGCATGGTTCCTGATGGTGGCTGATCGGCTGCCGAACGGGTCCCCGGACCTGCTCCGCTGGGTGGTGGAGGCGGTGGATGACCTCAAGGCCAACCGGATGCAGGTCCTGGACCTCCGCCCGGTCTCGGATGCCACCGACTATTTTGTGATCGCGTCCGGCACGTCGGAAGGGCATGTGCGTGGTATCGCCGACCGGGTGGTGAAGGAGCTGGGGCAGCGCGGCGTGCGTCCCCACCACGTCGAAGGCGTCTCCGGTGGTAGATGGGTGCTCCTCGACTTCGTGGACCTCGTGGTCCACATCTTCCACCCCGAGGCCCGCGCCTTCTACCGGCTGGAACGCCTGTGGGACGATGCCCCGGTGGTGATCGAGGGGCCCTGACACCTGGAAAGGAATCGCAGACCATGACGGCACCTGGACGGCTCGGCACCCTGCTCATGCTCCTGATCGCGGTGCCCCCTGTGGCGCAGGCGCAGTACTTCGGCCGGAACAAGGTGCAGTATTCCCACCCCGACTGGGCGATCATCCAGACCGAGCACTTCGACGTCCATTTCTACGCCCAGGAGCGACAGGCGGCGATGGATGTAGCCCGGCAGGCGGAGCGGGCCTACACCCAGCTTTCCCGGATCCTCAATCACCAGTTCACCGATCGCAAGCCGATCATCGTCTACGCCTCCCACTCCGAGTTCCAGCAGACCAACACCACGTATGGCGAGGTGGACGAGGGCACCGGCGGGTTCACGGACTTCCTGCGGCACCGGAACGTCTTTCCCCTGACGGGGTCGTACCGGGAGAACGAGCATGTCCTGATGCACGAGATGGTGCACCAGTTCCAGTTTGACATCTGGTCCCGCGGTCGGGGCGCCTCCGGGATCCAGGGAATTTTCCAGGCCAACGCCCCGCTCTGGTGGGCCGAGGGCATGGCGGAGTACCTCTCGCTCGGCCCGGTGGACCCCAACACTGCGATGTGGCTCCGGGACGCCGCCCTCGAGGGCAAGCTGCCCAAGCCCCAGGACTTTACCCGGGTCTTCCCCTACCGTTTTGGCCACGCGCTGGTGGCGTACATCGGCGAGCGCTGGGGCGACGAGGCGATCGGATCGATCACCCGTGGCGCGCTCGGCGACGGGCTGCAGGGCAGCGTGCGTCGGGTGACCGGCCTGAGCTTCGAGCAACTGGTGGCGCAGTGGAGCGACGCGGTCCAGAAGCAGTACCTCCCCGAGGTCGGCACCCGGGTCAAGGCGCGCACGGTGGCGCAGCCGCTCCTGACCGAGGAGCTGTCTGAGGGGACCTGGCACCTGGCCCCGGCGCTCTCCCCCGACGGGAGCCGGGTGGCCTATTTCAGTGAGAAGGACTTCTACTTCGTCGACCTCTACCTCGCCGATGGCAACACCGGCAAGGTGATCCGGCGGCTGCTCCAGTCCAGCTACAGCAGCAATTACGAGACCTACCGCTTCATCAGCTCCTCGGTGGCGTGGTCGGCCGATGGCCAGTATCTGGCCTTCGCCGCCAAGCGTGGCGGCAAGGACGACCTGGTCATCGTCGATCCCCACCGGAACAAGCAGATCCGGGGGATCGAGCTGGAGCTCAATGGGGCGCTGACCCCGACCTGGAGCCCCGACGGCACCCAGATCGCCTTTACCGGCCTCGACGGCGGCCTGGCCGACCTGTACATCATCAACACCGACGGGACCGGCCTGCGGCGGCTGACCAACGATCGCTACACCGAACTCCACCCCTCCTGGTCGCCCGACGGCCGCTCGATTGCCTTCACTACCGACCGGGGACCCGAAACCGATTTCCAGCGGCTGACCCTCGGCAACTACCGGATCGGCGTGCTCGACATTGCCTCGGGGGAGATTGCCATCCCGGCGGGGATGGATGTCGGCAAGAATGTCAGCCCCCAGTGGTCGCCGGACAGCCGCACGATCGCGTTCATTTCCGATCGCAACGGCATCAACAACATTTACCTGCACGACCTCGGCCGGGCGGTCACCACCCGGATCACCGACTTCTACACCGGCGTCAGCGGGATCACCCCGCTCAGTCCGGTGCTGAGCTGGTCGCACGGGTCGGACCGACTGGCGTTCGTCTACTTCGAGGACTCCGACTACGACGTCTACACCCTGACCAATCCGCGCGCGATCGCCAGCGAGCGCGGCGTGATCGTGGCCGGCGCCGGCGCCATCGAGCCGGCTCGCCGCGCCGATTCAACGGCGTCGGCCGTCAGGAGCGTCACGCCGTCTCCAGCGACGCCCCCGCCCCCACCACAGGTGCTCGCTGGGGGGACCGTGTACCGGGGAGTCCAGGGGTTCCGCCCCGCCGGCTCGCTCGGCCAGGGTGCCGATTCGACACTGCCGGTCCCCCTGGAAGTGACCAACATCCTTCGCGCCTCGGACATCGGAGTGCCCGACACCTCCGAGTTCGTCCTCCGCGACTACCGTACCGAGCTCCGCCCGGCGCAGGTCCTGCAGCCGTCGATCGGCTATGTCCGCGACAACTTCGGCAACGGGGTGACCGGCCAGGCGGGAATCGTGCTGGACGACATGCTCGGCAACAAGCAGGCGGTGATTGCCGCCTCGCTCAATGGCCGGATCGAGGAGACCCAGTTTCTGGCCGCCTACGTCAACCTCACCCGGCGCTGGAACTGGACCGCCTCCCTGTCGCAGACGCCGTATTTCTTCTACAACGGCAGCTTCATCGATCAGGGCAACGGTCGTGACGGTGCCTACGTCACCCAGCTGCGGCGAATCGTCTATCGGCAGTTCGGGGGGGACCTTTCCTACCCGATGAGCCGGTTCCGCCGGGTGGAGCTGGGCGCCAACCTGGTGCAGGTGCAGGACGACATTCTCCAGATTGTTGAGCCGTTCGACCTGGTCACCGGTTTTGCGACCGCGGCCGCTGAGCTGGTGACCCAGAGCCTCGGCTCCTCCGAGTTTGTCCAGCCCAGGGTGGCGCTGGTGTTCGACAATTCATTGTCCAACTATTTCGGGGCGTTCATCGGCCGGCGCTCCCGCTTTGAGCTGTCACAGACCTTTGGCGGCTGGAAGTACACCCAGGCCCTGGCGGACTATCGTCGCTACGATCCCCTCATTGGCCCGTTGACTCTGGCCACCCGGCTCATGTACTTCGGTCGGATCGGGCGCGATGCGCAGTTGTTCAATGTCTTTGGCGGGAGCACCGAGCTGATCCGCGGCCATACCTATGGCTCGTACACCCGGAACGAGTGTGGCTTCGACAACCTGAACTCCGCCACCGAATGCCGCCAGTTTGATGCCCTGATCGGCAGCCAGGTGGGCGTTGCCAGTGCCGAGATCCGGTACCACCTGCCGGTATTCATCCCGGGGCTGACCCCGGGGCTTGAGCTGGCGGCGTTCTACGACATCGGCATGGTCTGGAACGAGACCAGCACCGTCAAGTGGCGTCGTGATCCAGGCGACGACCCGGCCCAGGTCCGGGTCCCGCTCCAGACCTTCGGCGGCTCGGCCCGCACCAACCTGCTCGGGGCGTTCATCATCCGGCTCGACTATTCCATTCCGCAGAATCGTCGCGGCATAAAGGGGCTCTGGACGATCAGCTTGAGTCCGGCATTCTGAGGGCGGTTCGGCTCCGCGGTTGCGCGCTGGTCGTGCTGGCGGCGTGCGGCGGCGGCGACGCCCCCCCACCGCAACCGCTGCCGGCGCTGGCCGGACCGGTCTCCCTGCTCCGCCTGCCCCGGGCCGGCGGGGCGGTGGCCGCCTACGAGCCGGCAGACCTCTCCGCCACCGGCTGGAGCTCCATCGGCCGTCTCGGGCCGCTGAAACGACCGCTCGGCGCCGACCTTGACGAGCGCCTCGTCTTTGCCATCGATTCCGCGGGGAACGTCGTGGCGCTGGATCTCGAGTCCCGTTCGATCCGGGGCAGCATCCTCAGTGGCGTCACCACCGCGATCATGTCCGGCGATGGGTCCATTTTTGCCATCGACAAGGAACGACGGGTCACCCACCTCCACCGCCGGAGCCCGACCCGATTCCGGCTTCCGCTTCCCGCCACACCACGCAGCCTGTTCGGGGCATTGAATGACCGGCTGATCGCCGTCACGGAGGGCGCCGCGCCCGAGGTGATCTTCCTCGCAGCCGAAGCTGAATCCAAGCGATTCCCTGCCCCACCCGGCACGGCAGCGGCAACCCTCTGGGGCGACCTGGTGGCGATTGCCGCCGACACCGCTGTGGCCTTTTTCGATCTCAATGCCCGGGAGCGGCCCTCCTCGATCCGGCTTGGGGGAGGGGTCGAGTCGGTGGCGTTCAGCCCGTCGGGCCACCGCCTCTACGTCGGCCGGGACCGTCCCGATGTGGTGGTCGTCGATCGGTTCTCCAAGTCGCTCGTCGCCTCCATCCCGGTCTCCTCCCCCGTCGCGGCGATCCGTCCCGATGTGACAGGACGCTGGGTACTGCTCCGCGCGGCAACCGGCGATTCCCTCTGGGTGGTCGACGCCACCGTCAATCGCATTGCAGCTCGCTTCGCCACCGCCTGGGATACCGACCTGCCGACCGTGGCCGGGCCGTCGCACCTGATCCTCCGGAACGGCGCCGACGTGGAGAGCTGGGACCTGACGGGGACTTCGCCAGTCCGTCAGGGCTGGATCAGGGGCGGGGCGGCGGATTTCTGGATCCTGATCGCCTGGGTGCCGCAGGACCGGGCCTCTGCCGTCCAGGCGTCAATGGAAGCGGCCTCGGGAGTCCAGGACAGTGCGTTGGTGTTCGGGACCCTGCCGCCCCCGGTGCTCGCGGCCACACCCCAGGTGTACCTGCAGGTCAGCAGCTCCCAGAATCCGGAGTGGGCCCGGGAATTGGCCCGGCAGCTTGCGGCAGCCGGACATCCGGCCAGCGTCCGGGACCCGACCATTTCCGATGAGGGCTATCGGGTGGTGGTGGGACCGTACCCCAGCCGCGAGGCCGCGGAGTCGGCGGGGCGCGAGCTGGGACGGCCGTTCTTCGTCCTGGTGGACCCGCTCCCCGCGCCGCCACGCTGATCGAGGACGCCCCTCGATCCAGGACCCTCGCCTAGGTATCTTTGGGCCCTCTCCGGCAGCTGACAGGCCCGCTGCCCGGTGCCCCACGGCCACCAGGAACTCACCGCATGAAGCTCACCAAGCTGGAGCTTTCCGGCTTCAAGTCGTTTGCAGATACCGTCAGCCTCACCTTTGATGCCGGGGTCACCTCGATCGTCGGGCCCAATGGCTGCGGCAAGTCCAACGTGTCCGATGCCGTCCGCTGGGTGCTCGGGGAGCAGTCGGCACGCCAGCTCCGCGGCGGCAAGATGGAGGACGTGATCTTCCAGGGGTCGGCCCACCGACGTCCGGTCAACGTCACGGAAGTCTCGCTCTTTCTCGACAACAGTGACGGCACCCTGCCGATCGCGTACCAGGAAGTGGTGATCACCCGGCGACTCTCGCGGTCCGGTCAGAGCGACTACCTCCTGAACAAGGCGCCGGTGCGCCTCCGGGACATCCAGGACCTCCTCCGGGGCACCGGAATGGGGAGCGACGCGGGCGTGGTCATCGAAGCCAAGATGATCGACCTGCTCCTCTCCGACCGGGCCGATGAACGTCGCTCCCTCTTCGAGGAGGCGGCCGGCATCGGGCTGTACCGGGATCGCAAGCACAGCACCGAGCGGCGCCTGGAGGAAACCCAGACCGACCTGCAGCGCCTCGAGGATCTGATTGGCGAGGTCCAGTCCCAGATCCGCAGCTTGGCGCGCCAGAAGGGCAAGACGGAGCGCCACGCCCGCCTGATGGAAGAAAAATTTTCCCTCCAGGTGACCCTGGCCACCCGACTCCTCAGCGAACTCGATGAGCAGGTCGGCGGGATGCGCCAGCGGCATGCCGAGCTCGCCGAGGCACTTCCGGCGTTGCGAGCCGCGCTGATCGAATTGACCGGCAATCGCGATCGCCTGATGCGCCAGCGCATGCAGGCGGAAGAGGAGCGCTCCACGCAGGCCCACGGCGTCAGCGAGCTGCAACTGGCCATTGGGCGGCTCGAGGGAGACCTCGGCATCGCCGCAGAGCGGCTCGGCAACGCTGCCGTTCGCCGGGTCCGGGCCGAGGAGGAGCGGGTCCAGGCCGGCGTCCGCCTGCAGCAGGCCACGGTGGAGCGGGAGTCGGCTCAGCTCGAGCGTGCCGATGCCGATGCCTCCCGGACCCAGGTTCAGGCCGAGTTGCAGGCGCGGGCCTCCACCGAGGAGGAAGTTCGGGTGCGCCTGAGCGCCCATCGGGCCCAGGTGCGCACCCTGGAGGAAGAATTGCAGCGGCAGGCCCAGCGGCTCCGGACCCTGGAGGGGGAACGCGCGGCACTCGAATCGGAGCTGGCGGCTCTCCGCGACGGGGCCGCCCAGGAGCAGGGGCACCTGGCCCACCTGCAATCGGAGCGCGAGCAGGCGGAAGCGCGGCGCACCGCCGCCGCGATGGGTGCGGAACAACTCTCCCTCGCCGCCCAGGCGGCGGCGGCGGCGGCCGAGCGCACCCGGCACCAGGTGGCCGAACTCAGGGAGCGTGAGGCGAGTGAGCGGGCGGAACGGCGGCAGGCCGAGGAGAGCGTGGCTCAGCTCGTGGCGCGCCGGCAGGCACTGGAAGAGCTCGAGCGGGAGCGGGTCGGGCTGGCGCCAGGTGCTGCAGCTCTCATGGCGGTCAAGGACCAGTTTGACGATGCCGTCCTCGGGCCTCTGAGTGATTTCGTCTCGACCGACCGCGCCGATGCCGAGCTTGCCGAGCGACTGCTCGGCGAGTGGATGCACGCGGTCCTGGTCAAGAGCACCGATGCCGTCCGGGCGATCCAGGCATGGCACGCGGGGTCGGGAGCCGGCACCCTTGTGCTGCTGCCCGCCGAGCCCGGCCATGCGCCGCGCGGGGAGCATCCGCTTGAGGCTCGCTTGCGGGCCCAGGGTCCCGCGGCCGAATGGATTCGGGCCCTCCTGGCTGGCTCGGAGCTCCTCGATGGCGTCGGCCACGCCTTTCGACGGGCCAGCGGCGCCATTGTCCTGAGTGGCTCGGCGGGGGCCAGCGGCCCACTGCGCCGGCGCGCCGAACTGGTCCAGGTCACCGGAGATGGCGAGGCCCAGGCCGCCACCCTGGCTGCTGCGGTGGGACGCATCGAGATGACCATCGCCGCCCTCGTGGCAGCCGAACAGGCATCGCTCGCCGCAACTCAGGAGCTCAACCAGGCCCGTGAGGCCGAGCGTGTGGGCATCGCAGCTCGAGAGGACGCCGCCCGCCTGGTGGGGAACCTGGGCCGGGAATGTGGTGAGGCGGAAACCCGATTGACCCGGATCGGGGAGCGGCTCGGCCGGGCCGAGCAACGGCTCCGCGAGGTGGACCTGGGGCTGACCGACTGCGAACTGACCGGTGCGCGGCTCGAGGCGACGCTGGGCACCGGCCGGGGGGCCCTCGGTGAACTCGAGATCGAACAGGAGACCGCCAGGGAGGCGCGCGTTCATTGGCAGGTCCAGGACGCTCACATCTCGGCGCGGGTCCAATCCGCCTCCGAGCGACTGGAGCGGGCCGACCAGACCATTGCCGGTGCCGAGCGGGATACTCTGGCACTCTCCGGCGAGATTGACAGGCTCGACGCCGATACCGCGTCGCTGCGGGCCCAGGTGGCCCAGTGGGAGGAGGCCCGCGCGGAGCGCCAGCTCGCGTTGGTCGAGTCCAAGGCTGCGGCGGCGACTGCGGAAGAGCAACTCAAACTTGCCAGCAATGCCCTCGAGGCCGCCGAATCGGCCACCGCCGCGGGCCGGGAGAAGCTGGATCAGCAGAACAACGAGTTCCACCAGCTCGAGCTGGACCTCAGTGAGGCGACCGGTCGGCGACTCCTGATCACTGATCGGATCGAATCGGAATGGAAGGCGCCGCTGGAGCAGCTTTCCCGGACCGCAGAGTTGCTCGACCTGGATCGCGAGCTGCTCGAGTCCGAGGCCAGCCGTGTGGTCGAGGCGCTCGAGGCCATCGGACCGGTCAATCCGCTGGCCATGGAGGAGCACGCCGAGGAATCGAAGCGACTCGAGTTCCTCACGACCCAGCGCGACGACCTGGTGGCCGCCCGGCAATCCCTGCTGCAGGCCATCAAGGAAATCGACGGCACGGCCCGGGTCATGTTCCTGGAGACGTTCGCCGCGATCCAGGGCCACTTCGTGCACGTCTTTCACACCCTGTTCGGCGGCGGCGAGTGCGAGTTGCGCCTCGCCAGCACCGACGATCCGCTGGAAAGCGAGATTGAGATCCACGCCGCACCCCGGGGCAAGCGCACCCAGCGGATCCACCTGCTCAGCAGTGGCGAACGGACCCTCGTGGCCACCTCGTTGCTGTTCGCCATCTACCTGACCAAGCCAAGCCCGTTCTGCCTCATGGATGAGGTGGACGCCCCCCTGGATGACGCCAACGTGGGCCGGTTCACCACCCTGCTGAGTGAATTCAAGGACCGGACCCAGTTCCTGGTCATCACCCATAATCCGCGCACCATGCAGTCGGCGGACGCCGTCTACGGGGTCACGATGCAGGAGCCGGGCGTGTCCACCATTGTCGGTGTCCGGCTTGGCGACAGCCACACCGCAGCGGCGTGAGCGGTCTCTGCGGGTGTGTCATTGTGGCGGGTGGGATTCGTCGTATCCTCGGCGACCCCACACCCTGAGCTGCTCAAGGAGCCGCACCATGACGATCCCCGCCCGACCCCCGTTGTTGTCGTCCGCTCGAGCGGGAGGGCTGCTCCTGGCCATCCTGCTGGCCGGAACGGGCTCACTGGGGGCCCAGGACGCCACCAGGATCGTCGGCCGAGCCGGTCAGGTGTACCGCAATCTCACCTCGCTGCGCGCCCAGTTCACGCAGACCATCTCGGACCGGATGATCGGCGATTTCGACAGCAAGGGGACCCTCGTCCAGGCCGGCAACAACCACCTGCTGATGCAGTTCAGCGACCCCGAGGGCGACCGGATCACCCTTGACGGCACCCATGCCTGGATTTATACCCCCAGCAGCGCACCTGGCCAGGTCATCCGGGTGGCCATCCCGAGCGACCCGGTGTACGGCGCCAATGTGGTGGCCTGGATCCTCGATCGACCGACCGAGCGGTATCAGAGCACCTGGTTGCGAGTCGAGGCGGTGGCGGGGCGCCCTGCCGATGTGGTGGCGATGGTACCGCTTTCGTCGTCGCTTCCATTCACTGGCGTGACGGTCTGGCTTGACCAGGCCGACGCGTTGCCCCGCCGGATTGAGATTCAGGAAACAAGTGGGGCCAAGCGCACCCTGGTCCTGTCCAGGATCCAGACCAACACCACCGTGCCTGCCGCCACCTTCCGGTTCACCCCGCCTTCCGGCGTCCGGATCATCAATCAGTAACGCGAACGCATGCGGGCACGCCAACCTGCGCATGCCGGTTCCCTGAAACCATCCGCCCCCGGTGGGGGCCTCTCGAGTTGGGCTAGCGCTGGATGCCTGGCGCACCGGGCTCCGCGATGCCAAGCAAGGCGTAGCGGGACGCGGCCGCACGAAGCGCGGCGAATGCCGCCTGGAGTTGTTTGTCGTTGCGTGAGCGCCGACGGAGTTCCGCCGGCCGGCCTAGGGCGTACCGTGCGATTTCATTGCCCAGGTCGCGATCGAGGACCGGCACGCCGTCACGCATCATGGCGGGGTCGAAATGGAATCCGGCCTCCTCAAGGACGGCGATCAATTCCGTCCGGAGTGCTGCGGAGACCACGAAATCCGGCGACGTGACAGTGCCTCGCCCCCCCACCCTGAGCGCCAGGCTGGTCACGGCGTTGCGATAGAGCGGGATCCGGCTGCCGAGCCCGTCGAGGAACGCCCGTTCCTCGGCCGGAAGCGAGTCGCGCCGGACGATGACATCGGGAATGATCCCGCCTCCCCCCTTGAGGACCCTTCCCGCCGGGGTGCGGAATTCTGGCGCGCTGTCGGGACCTGCGGCTGGAGTCCCTCCGGGCGCTGGACGGTCGGCCCGCTGGATCGTCCGCCCGCTGGGGGTATACCATCGGCCGGTGGTGAGGCGGAGTGAGGCGCCCTCATCAAGGCCGAACACTGACTGCACCAACCCCTTGCCGTAGGTGGGCTGCCCCACGACCAGGGCACGGTCATGGTCCTGCAGGGCCCCGGCAATGATCTCCGCCGCGCTGGCGGTGCCCTCATTGACCAGCAGGGTAATCGGCAGGTCGGTCCAAGGCTGGGGCTGCTGGTCCACATACTGATGCTGGACCGACGGGGTCCGGCCGCGCGTCTCCAGGATCGCCTCCCCCGCGTCCAGAAAGAGGTCGGTGATGGCCACCCCCTCCTCGAGCAGGCCGCCGGGGTTGCCGCGCAGGTCCAGCACCAGCGACCGCATGCCCGCGTCGCGGAGCGAGTCGATCACCTGCCGCAGTTCCTGCGCCGACTGTTCCGCCACCCGCGCAAGGGCCACGTACCCGATACCGCCCTCGTACAGAATGCCACTCGAGACCGCCCGGCGATGCACCTCGGCACGGGTGACAGTGAAGGTGAGCAACCCGTCCACGCCGGCACGGCGCACCAGCACCGCGACCCTGCTCCCGGGTTCCCCCCGGAGCAGCCGGGCAGTTTCCCCCAGGTCTCCGGCGCTCACCAGCTTGCCATCGATCTCGACGATCCGGTCGCCGGTTCGAATTCCGGCACGATCGGCCGGCGAATCAGGCCAGGCGCTGACCACCATGATGGTGCCACCCCGAAGATCCGCTTGCACCCCGATGCCGACATAGTTGCCGGAGGTCTGCTCGGTGACAGATGCCTGCTCCCGCCCGATGAGGAGGGCCGCGTACGGGTCCGGCAACTCGGCCAGGATCCCCGCGGCGGCCCGGCGATAGAGCTCATCCTCGTTGAGGGAATCGACGGCGTACCGGCTGACATGACCGAAGACCTGGTTGAACAGCCGGTTGCTGTCGACGGAAGCACCGTCGGCAGGGGTCAACCCCCGACGCAGAATCCAGCCCCCGCCGAGAAACGTGACCACGAGAATTACCACCGCCATGACCCAACGACCCATCAGACCCCCGCGAGAGATGCGTCAGTCATCCACGACTACCCCGTAACCACCGCCTGCACCGCCTGCCATGCCACCTGTTCCAGGTCGGCCGCCGACAGGGTCGCGTCGAGATGGAGGATACCCGTTCCTTCGGCCGCGCGATAGAACTCCGCGATCCGGCAATGGAAATCCGCGCTCTCCCGATCCAGGCGGTCCTGGTCCTTGCCCGCAGCCACCTGACGAGCCAGCCCGATCTCCGAAGGGAGGTCGAGCACCAGGGTCAGATCCGGCTGCAACCCCTCGGTGGCAACATTGTTGAGCCATTCCAGCCGATCCGGGTCCACCCCACGTCCGGCGCCCTGATAGGCCCGCGTCGAAAGGTCAAAGCGGTCGCTGAGGACCACCCGCCCCGCCTCGAGCGCCGGCCGGATCACCCGACGGACCAGGTCCGCCCTGGCGGTGACCATGAACAGGAGCTCCGCTTCCGGACTCCACGCCACTCCCTTCTCCAGCAAGGCCCCGCGCAACGCCTCCGCCACCGGCGTGCCACCGGGCTCACGCACCAGGACGGGGTCATGCCCCGCCTGGCGGAGTCGGGCCGCCAGGCCCGACCCGAGGGTGGACTTGCCTGACCCCTCTGGACCCTCCAGTACCAGGAAGGCGCCGCGCCCTGGACTCACAGCGTGATGATGCTGCTGGTGGCGCCCTTCTCCATCCCGTTGCTGATCTCCTGATTGACCCGGGCCATCAGCTTCTCGAAGTTGGCCCGTGCGACGACATAGGCCTGCCCGGTGACGCTCAGCTCCAACTGATGGACGGCGGCTTCGTACGCCTGGGTGGTCTCCTCATCCGGCATCTGGCCCTGGGCCACCGCCTGGTCCACCAGGCGCGCCAGGGCCTGGATCTGGTCCAGGAGGGTCACCGCATCGGTGTCCGTGCGAAGGGCGCTCTCGGCGCGCCGCAGCGCCTGGAACTCGGGGGACTGCCCAATCTGGCGTCCCAGGTCTGTGGCCTTTTCATCGATCATGGCATGGTCCCCGGCGTGCCGTCACGAAACGGTTCCGCCCGAAGAGGTCCTTGGTAATGGCGATTTCACCCCAATCGGAGTGCCTCGCCAGGGCGGCCACCTGCTCCGCCCGCGAACTATCCACCTCCACCGCCAGCAGCCCGCCCTCGACCAGCACCCGCGAAGCCCCAACGATCAGGCGCCGCAAGGCGTCGAGGCCGTCGTGGCCACTCGCCAGCGCTTCGGCCGGCTCCCAGTCCCTTACCGACGGATCGAGTTGCTCCAGCTCGCCGTCCGTCAGGTAGGGGGGATTCGACACCACCGCCTGGCACGATCCCCCCGCGAACGCAGACACCAGGTCGGCCTCGACGAAGGTGACTGGCATGCCGAGCCGCCTGGCGTTCCCCCGGGCCACGGCCAGTGCGGCAGCCGAGCGATCAGTTGCCGTGACCTGATCGAAGCGACCCTCCTGGGCCAGGCTCAGCGCGATGCAGCCGCTCCCAGTCCCCACATCCACCACGCGCCCGCCCGAAACACTCTTGAGCACCAGCTCGACCAGCCCCTCGGTTTCCGGGCGCGGTATCAACACCCGGCGATCGACCTGGAGGGTCAGGTTGCGAAAGCCAGCCCAGCCCGAAACGTAGGCGATCGGTTCCCCGGCAGCGCGCCGACCTGTTGCCGCCAGCGCCCGCTCGGCCAGCTCCGCGGGCACCGGATCCCCGGCGTGAAGGACGATCGCCCCCGGAGACCGATCCATCAGGTCCGCCAGCAGGCGGAGCGCCTCGCGCCGAGGCTCCGTGACCCCGGCGGCGGCGAGAACTGCCGCGGCCCTGCGGGTCAGCATCCCGAGCGTGGCGGTCACCTCATCCCCGCTCGAGTTCCTCCCGGCTGGCCAGCCGGAGGGCATCGAGCAGCTCGTCCAGGTGTCCTTCCATCACCGCCGAGAGGTTGTGCACCGACAAGTTGATCCGATGATCGGTGCACCGACTCTGGGGAAAGTTATACGTCCGGATCTTGGCCGACCGATCCCCGGTCCCCACCATGGCCCGCCGTTCGGCCGACCGGGCAGCCTCCTGCTCGGCAATCATCCGATCCAGCAGCCGGGCGCGCAGGACCGTCATGGCCTTGATCTTGTTCTGGAGCTGGCTCTTCTGGTCCTGTTGGGTGACGACGAGTCCGCTCGGCAAGTGGGTAATCCGGACGGCGCTGTCGGTGGTATTGACGCTCTGGCCACCAGGACCCGATGAGCGGTAGACGTCGATCTTGAGATCCTGGGCCTCGATCCGCATGTCCACCTCTTCCGCCTCCGGCAGGACGGCCACGGTGGCGGCCGAGGTGTGAATCCGGCCCTGCGTTTCGGTGGCCGGGACCCGCTGGACCCGGTGGACTCCAGACTCCCGTCTCAGCAGGCCGAAGGCATCGGGACCCCGAACCACCACAATCGCCTCCCGGACGCCGCCAGCGTTTCCCTCGCTGATCTGCAGCGCCTCCACCCGAAGGCCCCGGCGTTCCGAAAAGCGGGTGTACATCCGGAGCAGGTCGGCCGCGAAGAGCGCCGCTTCGTCGCCCCCGGTGCCCGCCCGTACCTCAAGGATGGCATCGCGGTCGTCCAAGGGGTCGCGGGGCAGCAGCAGCTCACGCAGCTCGGCCTTGAGGGCCTCGATTTCCGCGGGCAGCCGGGATAGATCCTCCCGGGCCAACGCAACAAGCTCGGGATCGGCTTCCAGAGCCATCTCCCGAGCCTGCTGATAATCACTCTCCAGACGCTCCAATAGCCCCGCCAGGCGCACGATCGGAGCCAGGTGGGCGTGCTCGCGGCCGAGGGTGGTCAAGCGCTTGGTGTCGGCGGCGGTAGCCGGATCGGCCAGCTCACGGGCCACCTCCTCCGCCCGGACCAGCGCCTGGCGGAGTCGGACCTCCACTACTCAGCTCTGGCCGGCGGCCGGCGCGCCCTCGGCGCCATACTTCCGGCGGAACCGATCGACCCGACCGGCGGTATCCATCAGGCGCTGCTTGCCGGTATAGAACGGGTGGCAGAGCGAGCAGACTTCGACATGGATTGATTCGGCGGTGGAGCGGGTCTCGAAGGAGTTCCCACAGGCGCAGATCGCGGTGATCGTCTTGTACATCGGATGCAGGCTGGGCTTCATGTCGCACCTCTCAGGGTTCGGCCGCGTATCCCGGGGATCCCAAGGGCGCGGAACCCCAAAAGGTAATCCCCCCGCCTCCGGGAAACCAGCCGTCCCGCTGCCCGGGGTTGGCTATGTCGCTCCACCCCATGATCTTTTGTCGTTTCTGACTTCCGCCCCTCCTGATTCCGGAGAGAGTTCATGTTCCGCACCAACGGCCGATGGCTCCTCCTCTTTGGGCTCGCTTCCGGCTGTGATTCCGCCGATCGACCGGAGCTGGAGCCGACCACCCCAGGCTTGACGGTGGATACCTTGGCCTCCCCGGCGGAATTGCCGGCCCAGGCCCTCTCGGGAGGCACGGTATTGCCCGATGGACGCCTTGCCTTGGCGGACCTCCGGGCTGGCACCGTCTGGCTGGTGGGACCGGTTCGAGGGGCACCCGAGCGACTCGGCACCTCGGGCTCCGGGGAGGGACAGATCTCCCAGCCGATCGGGGTGACCAGTTTCGGCGATACTATTGCTGTGGTGAGCGCCGGAACGGCGCGGGTGGATCTGTTCGAGCACTCCGGCCTCCACCTGGGCTCTCTCCCCCTGGCCCTCGCCCTGCTCTCCGGTCCGCTGGAACTGCTGCCGTCCGGCCACGCCCTCGTGGCCACCTTCGGCCAGGACAGCGCCCTGGCCGCGCTGCGAACCCTTTCGGGCGCCACCCTCACCCGATTCGGATCGAGCCTGGTGCCGGCGGACCAGGAAATCGATCCGACCGCCATCAAGCGGAGCATCCGCTCGGGCCAAGTGCCGGGGGTGTTCCGCGACGTCGTACTCCCGGTCGGGGCGCCCGACGGCTCGGTCTGGGTGGTGATGCATACCGAGGGGATCATCCAGCGGTACGGACCCGACGGGGTCCTGCTTGCCACGGCGACCCTCCCGGCGGCGGAGGTCGCGCCGGTCCGGGAGGAGTTCTTCCGGGCCAACACCGACCCAGACCAGCCGGGCGCCATTCACGCCTACCTCCTGACCGCCTCCGGAGTCGCCGATTCCGCCGGCGCCTGGTTCCTGCTCGCCAGCCCCCCCGACCGGTCGGCTGTCCTGATCCGGATTGGCAACGATGGCTCGATCGGAGAGCGCCTGGTCATCGCGGAATCCCGCGGGGCCAGACTCCTCCTGCGCGACCTGAACCGGGATGTGTTCTACCTGGTTCACCAGGAGGACGGGGTCGTCGTCCGCATCCGTCGGGCAGGCGCCCCATGACCCCGCCGTCCCCGAGGGAACTGCCTGACATTTTCGCTTCGCAGACATCTCTCTGCCATTGACCCCGATGCCTGAGATGCCGACCACGACTCCAACCCGATCCCGTGCCGCCTCGAGCACCGCCGGAGCCCTGCGCACCGCGTTGCTCGCCCTTTTCCTGCTCGGGATACTTGGCACCGGGGCGGAGCTGCTGCTGATCGGCCATATCGAGGATCCGTGGCAGCTGGTTCCGCTCGGGCTGTTCGCCGCGGCCCTTCTGGTGGTGGCATGGTATGCCGTGACCCGGTCGAGAGGGAGTGTCCGGGCGTTCCAAGGGGTGATGTTCCTGAATCTGGGTGCCAGCGTGGCCGGCACCCTGCTGCACTACCGCGGCAACATGGAATTCGAGGTGGAGATGTACCCCGGCATTGCGGGGCTGGAGTTGTTCCGGGAAGCGATGACCGGGGCATTTCCTGCCCTGGCGCCCGGATCGATGGGATTGTTCGGCCTGATCGGCCTGGCGTGGACGTATCGCCACCCGGCCCTGCTCTCGAATGATCATTCCCCTACCAAGGAGTAGCACCATGCGCCTGTTTCGCAGCCTGACCTCGGCCCTGCTCGGGGCGGTGGTTCTGGCCACCCCCGGTTCGGCCCAGCATGGCAAGAGCGTCACCGTGATGGATCCAAATACCGCCACGGAAGCCGCCCTCCTCGCCGTTCCGCACCTCAACTCGGCAATCGTCAGGGCGATGCTGGCCGAGCGCCCATTCCTGAGCCAGACTGCGCTGGATGCGTTTCTGGGCGCGCAGGCCCTCACCCCGGAGCAGCGGAAAGAGAGCTACGTCAAGATCTTCGTGGCGCTCAACCTGAACGCCGCCCCGCGCGAGGAGATCCTGATGATCCCCGGCAGCGGGCCCCGGGTGGTGCGGGAGTTTCTGGAGTACCGGCCCTTCGCGGGCCTGCCAGTCTTTACTCGGGAAATGGGGAAGTACTGGGATGCCAGTGAGGTAGCCCGTTTGGAACAGTATGTCTTCGTGCCCGTCAACATCAACACCGCCAGCGATGAGGTGATGATGACCATTCCGGGCGTCGGTGCCCGCTGGGTGCGGGAATTCAAGGAGTACCGCCTGTGGACCAGCGCCGAGCAGTTCCGCCGGGAGATGGGCAAGTATGCCAATGCCAAGGAAGTGGCCCGTCTGGAGCGGTATGTGACCTGGTAGCATCGGGCCGGCACGGAAACGAAACGGCCGTCCCCCGTGGGGGACGGCCGTTTGCGTGTCGCGGTACAACCCTGAGGGCTATGCCCTTAGAGCTTGACGACGTTCTCCGCCGCCGGGCCCTTCTGGCCCTGCACGATGTCGAACTGGACGCGGTCGCCCTCGCTGAGGGACTTGAAGCCCGTCCCCTGAATGGCGGAATGATGCACGAAGCAATCCTTCTCGCCGTTCTCGGGGGTGATGAAACCGAAGCCCTTCGCGTCGTTGAACCACTTCACGGTGCCGGTGGTGCTCATACTGTCCTACTCCTGGAAAATGATGTTATCGGCTTCCACAGTGGACAGCACCCGCCGCCCGCGTTTGTGATCGAGAACAAGTAGGGGATCGGCTGAACGCCGATCCCCTAGACGCGTCCCCTGAAACCTTTTGCCCATATAGGGGCAGCGATCACAGCGACCAATATTGCACCTGGGGCGGAATTGCGCAAGGGGTCAGGGTCCGCTTGGGGGACGGAGCCCGGGAGTTGGGAGGAGGAGGTCGCCCAGGAAGAACCCTGCCAGCTCGGCCCGACCTGCCAACCCAGCCTTCCGGTAGACCGCGATGGCGTGCTGGCGAGCCGTGCGCTCGCTGCGGTCAGTGAGCCGGGCGATCTGGGCCAGGCTGAAGCCTTTCAGCAGCATAAGGGCAATCTCGCGTTCGGCCGGAGTCAGGTTCCACTCGGTGAACTGCCGATCCACTTCGAGGGCCAACCCTTCCAGCGCCGCCCGGGCGGCGGCATGCCAGGATTCGCGCCGGGCCTGCCGTACCGCCAGGTCCCCACGAAGCGACCCCAGCGACCGGCGGGTCAGGTACCAGCCGCGGGCCAGATACAGGGCCCCCCCACCGCTGACGATCGCCAGCCCAACCTCCAGGACCACGTGGGCAGTGAACCATCGGCGAGGGGCATCGAGGATCAAGTCGGTCACCGCCCCAGCCAGCACCACCAGAAGGAGCCCCATCACCACCAAATCCAGCCGAATATCCTCCAGGTCGAACACACGTACCTCCGTCAGATGACTCAGACCAGGCGCACCATGGGGAAAATGCACCATCTGCCCGATGCGTAGACACGGGGTGCCGCCGAAGTTGAGTGAACCGAACAACTTTCACCCCGACAGGAGAATACCATGCTTCCCGATCCCCTTCATCCGGCGATTGTCCATTTCCCGGTGGTCCTGGCCATTCTCGTCCCGCTGGCAGCCCTGGCCAGCTTCCTCCTCGTACGACGGGCGGAGGCCATCCGTCCGGCTTGGCTGGCGGTCGTCCTGCTGGCTGGGGGCCTTGCGGGTTCGTCCTGGCTGGCGGTCGAGACCGGTGAGGGTCAGGAGGAACGGGTCGAGGAGGTGATCAGCAGTGAAGCCGCCCTCTCCGACCACGAGGCGCGAGCCGACCAATTCCTGGCCATCGCCCTGGTCGTACTGGCGCTGATGGTGGTTGGGCTCGCCCCCGGCCGAACCGGCAAGCTGGGCCGCACCTTCGCAACGGTGGCCAGCCTGACCCTGGTCCCCGCCGGGATTCGGGTGGGACACTCCGGCGGCGAGCTGGTCTATGTCCACGGAGCAGCGCAGGCCTATACCGCGGTCCGCGGCAACGTCCCAACAACAGCGAGCCGAGAGCCCGGCGAGAGGGACGAGGCGAGTGCCGGTGACCGCTGACTCGATCCGGCGGGAGCAGATCGTCCCCGGTGAGCCGGGCGATTGACAGGGGGCGGCCGGACGGCCTATCGTCCGGCTCTTCCCAAACCCGGACAGCCATGGTCGCCCCCGTCGAGGTCCTTCGCCAAGTCCCGCTCCTCGCCTCCCTGGGCGAAGCGGAGCTGCAGGCGTTCGCCCCCTTCCTGCGGGAACGCCGCTACCCCCGGGGTAGCATGATTCTGGCCCAGGGGGACTCGGGCGAGTCGCTCTACCTGATCGCCGCAGGACAGGTCAAGGTGGTCCTGATCCACGAGGACGGCCGGGAAGTCATCCTGTCGGTGTTGACGGAGGGGGCCTTTTTCGGGGAAATGGCACTGCTCGACCAGGAACCCCGCTCCGCCCACGTGGTGGCGATGACCGACGCCACCCTGCTCCAGCTCCGCCGTGAGGATTTCCAGGCCCGGCTCCGGAGCGGCCCCGACGTGGCCATCGGGTTGCTGCGGGAGCTCTCTCGGCGGCTCCGCCGCGCCGACGAGACGATCGCGAGCCTGATGCTGCTGGACGTCAATGGCCGGATCGCCAACCTGCTCCTGGAACTTGCCGATGAGGAGGGCGGCGAGCGGATCACCCGTCGGCTGACCCACGCCACAATCGGCCAGATGGTCGGCGCCAGCCGGGAGACGGTGTCCCGGACGATGCGCAGCCTGGTCAACCGGGAAATCCTCCGGGTCAGCCGGAAGGAGATCCTGCTCCTCGATCGGGAGGCACTCCGGCTCGCCGCGCAACGTGGCTGAGCTTCAGGCGCCGCGGCTGACCTTCTGGGGAAGCCGGGGTTCCATCCCCGTCGGTGGCCCGGCCAGGGTGCGGTACGGCGGGGCCACGGCCTGTATCTCGTTGACAGATCAGGGTCGCCGGATCGTCGTGGATGCCGGCAGTGGACTCCGGGAGTACGGCAAGTCCCTCACATCCACCGAGCCAGACCAGCACCACACCATCCTGCTCAGTCACCTCCACTGGGATCACATTGCCGGGTTGCCGTTCTTCCCACCGCTGTATCAATCGTCCGCCGCCGTCGAGATCCTGGGACCGAACCAACCGACCGCAACCCTCAAGTCCGTGGTGGCGGGACTGATGGCGCCGGCGGTCTGGCCGCTCAGTCCCCTGGCAGCCCTGACGGTCACGCCGGTACAGGCCGGCGAGTTCCAGGCCGGCGGGTTCGCGGTAAATGCCTGCCAGCTGGCCCACGCCGGCCTGACCCTCGGCTACCGGATCACATGCCCATCAGGACCAATTGTGTCCTACGTCACCGACAATGAGCTGGCGGCGATGCATCCTGCACTGCGCCAAGCACTTGTCCAACTGGTGGCAGGCTCGGACGTCCTTGTCCATGACGCCACCTGGAACGATGCACTCCTCCCCGAGCGCTCCGGGTGGGGACACTCCAGCGGCAGCGAAGCGGTGGCGCTGGGACTCGATGCCGGATGCCGAACGGTGGTATTGTTCCATCACGATCCCGACGCCGACGATGCGGCGCTGGACCGACAGGTGGAGTCGGCGCGACGACAGGCGGCGGAACACGGGGGATCGGTGGTGGTGGCGGCGGCAGACGGAATGATTCTGGATCTCTGAGCAGGAGTAGACATGACGGGACGACTGATACTCACACTCGCGGCGACCACCGCCCTGCTGGCCACTCCGGTCCAGCCCGTCTCGGCCCAAGCCGGGGCGCCGGGCGTGGCGGTGCTCCCGTTCGAGAACGGCGGCTCCTACGGCCGGGACAAGGAAGACCTCGAAGCGCTGCGTCGTGGCATAGCGGGGATGCTGATCAGCGAGCTCTCCGGACGCCCCGGGGTGCGGCTGGTGGACCGCGCCGAGACGCAGCGCGTACTCGATGAACAGAACCTGGCCGCCTCGGGGCGGGTCGATGCTGCCACTGCCGCCCGAGTGGGAAGGCTGGTCGGCGCCCGGTACATGATTGCCGGAACGTACATCGATCTCTACGGCGACTTCCGGCTGGATGCCCGGCTCATTGATGTCGAGACCGGCGAGATCCTGAGCGTGCACCGCAGCGATCCGCGCTTCCGGGACCGCAAGGACCTCTTTCGGCTGATCCAGTCGGTGGCCGAGCGGATCGCGGCCGATCCCAAGCTCCCAACCGTGAGCGCCGAGGCGGGCACCAGAGCCATCCGTGACATCCCGACTGAGGCGCTCTCGTTCTACAGCCGCGGCCTCTACCATGAAGACCGCGGGGAGCCTCTGCAGGCGATCGAATTCTACGAGCGGGCGCTGCGGGCATTCCCGGCCTATACCGAGGCCAGCGAGGGGCTGCGGAAACTGCGCGAAAAGTAAGAAGTGAGAAGTAAGTAGTACCAAGCAAGGACTGGCTGGGGGGACAAGCGACTTGAATTGAGGGGGAACTGGTGCCCGTCTGGAGATGGTTCTCCTCGGTGCGCCGGCTCCCCCTCGAAGTTCATCGAACCGTTCTGGCCGGCCCCTTCTCGCAGCTCACTTCTCGCTTCTCGCTCCGAGCACCCCGAGCAGCAAGCCGACGTTCGCCGGCAAGGCCAGGACAATAACGTCCCAGTTGGCTTGATTGAACACCGGCAGGAGCTTGAGCAGGACACCGAGCACCGAGCAGCCCACGATGATCCTTGCCAGGGAAAGGGCTGCCCCGGCTCGTGGGCCGCCGCCTCGCATGGCAGCCGGGAGCATCGGCACCAGGGCCAGGGCCACGAGATTGAACTGCCAGAGGTTTTCGTTCCGCCACGCCACTTCGTGGCCCGAGACTACCCAGAGCAGGGCCATCACCAGCCCCAGCACCCCGGCCCCCAGGGCGTAGAGAACCGCGGCCGGGAGGAACAGCCGCCGGGCTCCGGACCGGCTCCTCCCCGTCGCCGTCAGCAGTCCGCCGATCAGTACCCCCAGTACGAGAAACCCCGGCCACCAGCGACTGGGCTCGCCCGGTATGGGGAAGCTCCCCCCGGCGGCAATCACGGTCTCCGCCTCCACGAGCGGTCGAGTGCCCCCGTCGGGACCGATGACCGTGAGTTCCCGGACCCAATGCGCCAGGCCGCCGGGTAGGAACATCTCCTCCCAACCGGTCATCTTCTTGTCGGTGGAGGATGCCAGAAGGGTGGTCAGGCCGAAATAGAGGATCGGGTTGTGCTGATTGAGCCGCTTGGTGGCTTCGCGGTAGCTCCAGCGGGTCACCACCGTGTCGGTGCGCGCCCGCAGGGCACCCCCAAGGACCGCGTCAAGGGCATCGCGAATGCGGGTGGAGCAGTTGTCGTTGTAATAGTGATACTGGTAGTAGCGGTGCTCGTCGGTGTCGTTCCACCGGAGGAACTCCAGCAGTTGCCCGGCCTGCGCGGGCGAGAGCGCCAGCCGTTGTTCCGCGACGGTCCGGCCGGTGTTGGCGTACCATCCAACCACGCCCTCGCCATCGGCGCCCTGCATCCAGTACCGAAGGTCTCCTTGCGCAAAGCGGACGAAGAAGCGTTCGGTATCGAAGCTGAACCGTCCCCAGTCCCAGACCCGATCCAGCTGCTCTTCCCCACCCCGGACTCGCAGCATGTTGTGCCCGAAGCGTTCCCAGACCGCCCCGCCGGGACCGATCGTCACCAGCGAAATCGCGAGCGGGGACTCAGTTTCCTGGGACGATTGAGCGGCCGCCACCGAGGCCAGAGTGAAGGCGAGCCACAGCGATGCCAAGGGTGCATGCCGCGCCATCAAAGCAGGACATCCCGGCCGGACTCGGCGGACTTGTAAATGGCCTCAAGCACCTCGTGGAGGACCACGTGGTCCTGCAATGAGGGCTGGGGCACGCCTCCCGCCACTGCCGCCATGAAATGCGCCCACTGCGCCCGAAACGAGGCGGTATAGGGATTCTCCCGGCTCCCCGACCCGGTGGGCGACACGTCGTGGGCCATCCCATGCATCTCTTTCCAGACCTGGAGCGGGTTGATCCCGGCGCTGCCCTTGCTACCGCGAATTCCGACTCCAAAGCGCTCACCATCTCCGATATTGCGCCAGGTCACATCGAGAAAGATGGACAGGTCGTTCTCGCAGACCACGAACGCACTCCCGGATTGCTCGATGGCCCGGTCGCCACGCCCGGCGCGACTCAGCGAGGCACTGACCCGGATCGGGCGGGGATTGCCGAGCAACCAGAGCGACAGGTCCAGCACGGTCAGGCCGAGATCGAGCATGACTCCGCCTCCCGCCTGTTCCTTCCGCTGGCGCCAGCCGAACTGCGCCCGCGACGGGCGGGCCACATGCCAACTGCCGCGCACGCTGTCGATCTCGCCGAGTTCGCCGTTGAGGACGAACTGGCGGATGGCCTGGGCGTCGGGGCGGTAGCGATGACTCATCCCCACCATCACCACCCGATCGCGCTTCTCGGCGGCGCGCACCAGCTTTTGGGCACTCGCGGTGGTCATGGCCAGCGGCTTCTCGACCAGGATGTGGAGCCCGGCCGAGAGTCCGGCCAGGATATGGGGTTCGTGCATGTGGTTGGGGGTGCAGAGCAGGAGCGCGTCGACGGTTTCATTGGCCAGGAGGTCCTGGAGGTCGTCGAAGACACCCCGAATCTGGTAGCGCTCCGCCAGGGCGCGGGCCTTGGGGAGGTCGCTATCGCAGATGGCCACGACCTCGATCCCCTTCAGGCGCTTGAGCACCGGCAGGTGGGCCACTTGCACAATGGCGCCAGCGCCAATGATTCCGAGTCGGATGGGCTCACTCATGGTATCGTTTCTCCTCGTCTCAATATAGGCGAGAGAGTTCGGCCCCGGGATAATAGGCGGCGAGAATCTCCTCCCATGCTGCTCCGGCCCGCGC
>JAWXBA010000364.1:0-6206 GCA_034439775.1 Gemmatimonadota bacterium
CACCGAGACGTTGTGGCGGCGCTTCCCTGGCCGGGCCGCCCACGCCTCGTTGGTCACCGCCCCGTGGCCGCTTCCGGATCATCGGGCTATCGACGCCACCGCGTTGCGAGAGTTCGCGGCCCTGCAATCGCTCTGCGGTGCGGTGCGCTCCATCCGGTCCGAATACGGTGTGCAACCCGGCGCCACCGTTTCCGTGACGCTCGGCAATGTGGGCCAGAGCCTGCGTGCGGCACTCCGGGTGGAGGAGGGGACAGTCCGGCGGCTGGCCCGGGTCTCGACCCTGACCATCGAGGACCAGATCGTCGCGGCGGCGGAAGGCGGAGGCCATGCCGTCCTCGACGATGGAACGTCCGTGACGGTGCCACTTGGAGACCTGGTGGATGTGGCGCGCGAGTGTCGTCGGCTGGGCGAGGAACTCACCCGCCTGACGGCCCAGGTGGAGTCGCAGGAACGGAAGCTTGGCAACGAACAGTTCGTGGCCCGCGCCCCGGAGGCGGTGGTCGCCAAGGAGCGGGAAAAGCTGGCCGCCTGGCGCGAGCAGGCCACCGTACTGGCCACCAAGCGCGAGCGACTCGGTTGCCAGGGGTGAGGCACCTGGCATGGCGGTGGTCACTCGCCGGCGTGCTCGCCGCCGTTTCCTGCGCCAAGATGGGGCCGCCACCGGGGGGGCCGCCCGACCTGATCGCCCCGGTCCTTCTGGCCCGATTCCCAGACTCCAGCGAAGTCCTCCCCAATTTTGACCAGGACGCCGAGTTCACCTTCGACGAGGTGATCTCCGAGGGGACCGCCCCCAATTTCGGCCTCGGCAACGGCACCCTGGAGACGCTGATCCTGCTCTCCCCGTCCAACGAAGTCCCGGTCGTCCGGTGGCGGCGTGACAAGATCACCGTGCGGCCCCGCGGGGGCTGGCGCAACGGTCTGGTCTACCGGATTGAACTCCGACCCGGCATTGCCGACCTCCGGACCAACCGCCTGGAATCGGGCACGGTGATCACCTTCAGCACGGGGGCCGTGCAGCCGCGGACCACGCTCACCGGCATGGTCGTGGACTGGACCACTCGGCGTCCGCAGGCCGGCGGTATGGTGGAGGCGATCCTGATGCCGGACAGCCTGTCCTATCGCGGATTGGCCGACTCCACCGGCACCTTCAGGCTCGGCCCGCTCCCCGCCGGCGAGTACCTGGTGTACGCCGGCGTGGACCAGAACCGGAACTTCCGGGTGGAGCCCCGCGAGGTCTTCGACAGCGTGCGCGTGGGACAAGGGGAGGTTTCGGTGGGCGAGATCTGGGCCTTCCGGCATGATTCGGTGGGACCGCGGATCCAGACCTTGGCCCTCCGGGATTCCGTCACCATCATCCTGACCATGAACCAGATGATCGACCCGCGCCAGACCTTCCTTCCCAGCATGGCGCGGGTGCGACGGCTCCCGGATTCCACCGAAATTGGTGTGGTGGCCATCCACCCGCCAGCCATCTTTGATAGCCTCTTTCCCAGCCAGGCCCTGCTGACCGGCGCCGACTCGGTGCGCGCCGACTCCGTGGCGCGAGTCCGGGCCCGCGCCGACTCCGTCCGGGCCGACAGCCTGGCGCTGGCCGGGGAGCGCGAAGCACAGCGGCAGGCCCTCGATGCCCGGCGCGGCATCGTCCGGCGTTCGGACATCCCGACCCCCACGCGTCAGCTTGAGCCGCTCACCAGCCGCCCCGCCCTGGTCGATCGATTGCAGCTTCGGGTGGACTCGATCCTGGCGCCCGGCGGACGCTATATCGTCGAGATCAACGGGATCCGGAATCCCAATGGCGCGTCCGCGCCGGGCCTTCTGGTCCTGGTCGTGCCCGACCCGCCGCCAGTTGTTCCCCCGGCCGACTCCACGGCGGTCCGCCCGGATACCGGGGCGGTCCGGCCGCCCGGCACCATCCCTCCGAGCCGCACCCGCCGATGACCGATCCGCGGCGCGGCCTGCCATCGGTTGACCGGCTGCTTCGCGAGGAGGGGATGGCTGCCCTGCAGGAGCGCCACCCGCGCCTCCTGGTGGTGCAGGCGCTGCGGCAGATCCTCGAGGCGGTGCGCGACGGACACCAGGCCGTACCGGAGGATTGGCCGGTCGCGGTGGCCGCAGTGCTCGCCAGCGGAAACCTCCCCTCGCTCCGCGCGGTCATCAACGCGACGGGGGTGGTGCTCCACACCAATCTCGGTCGCGCTCCCCTGGCTCCATCCGCCATCGCGGCCGCCGTGAACGTCGCCCGGTATGGCACCCTGGAATTCGACCTGGCCACCGGCAACCGGGGCAGTCGGCAGGACCACATCGCGGGCAGCCTCGCCCGGCTGAGCGGCGCCGCGGCGGCGATGGTCGTGAACAACGCCGCGGGTGCCCTGGTGCTTGGCCTCAACGCGCTCGCCACCGGGCGGGAAGTGATCATCTCCCGCGGGGAACTGATTGAGATCGGCGGATCGTTCCGCATCCCCGACATTCTGGCACGGAGTGGTGCCATCCTGCGCGAGGTCGGCACCACCAACCGGACCCACCTGGCCGACTATGCCAGCGCCATCACCCCCCAGACGGGGGCCATCCTCACCGTGCATCGCTCCAACTTCGAGCAGGTGGGGTTCGTCGCGTCGCCGGATGCCCGGCAGCTGGCCGAGCTGGCCCGGCAACGCGGGGTCCCGTATATCCACGATGTCGGCAGCGGCTTGATGCTGGACCTGACACCTTGGGGACTGCAGGGCGAGCCGATCGTGCCGGTGGCGGTGGCGGGCGGCGCAGACCTCGTCATCTTCAGCGGCGACAAGTTGCTGGGCGGGCCGCAGGCCGGCTGCCTCTGCGGGTCCGTCGATGCGGTGGCAACCTGCCGGCGGAATCCGCTGGCCCGGGCCATGCGCGCCGACAAGATGACCCTCGCCGCGCTCGAGGCCACCCTGGCGCTGTACCGGGACCCGGCCACCGCCCTGGCAGAGGTTCCGGTCCTCCGCATGCTGACCGCCGGCGCGGCCGAGTTGGCAGGGCGGGCCGGCCGGCTTCAGGAGCAGCTCCTGCCACTCCCCTGGCCCGCCACCCCGCCAACACTTCTGGCCGATTTCAGCACCCCGGGCGGCGGCTCCTTTCCGGGCACGGAACTCCCCACCACTGTCGTGGGCCTGGACCCCGGTCCGCTTGGCGCCGACGAACTTTCCCACCGATTGCGATTGGCGTCGCCGGCCGTCGTGGGCCGGGTCCGGGGTGGCCAGGTCCTGCTGGACCCACGCACCATCGCCGACGAGGAGATCGCCGGGGTGGTTGCGGCGACGGAGCAGGCGCTGGCGGGAGGGGTCGAGTGATGACGGCGCATCCACCGATTGTCTTCCTGGACCGGGACGGTACGATCATCGTCGACTCCGGGTACCTGCGCGATCCTGCCGAGGTGATCCTGCTCCCCGGGGCAGCCGCGGCGGTGGCTCGCCTCAACCGCGCCGGGATCGCAGTGGCCGTGGTGACCAACCAGTCCGGCATTGCCCGGGGCTGCTTCGACGAGGCAGCCTATCGGGCGGTGGCCACGCGGGTAGACCAGCTCCTGGCCGAGGCCGGGGCGCAGATTGACGCGACGGCGATGTGCCCCCATGCCCCGGAAATCAGCGGCCCCTGCGATTGCCGCAAGCCGGCGACCGGCAACCACCGACAGCTGGCGATGGATTTGGACCGCACCGTTCGGGGAAGCTGGTGCATCGGGGACCGCCTCAGCGATGTGGAGCCAGCGCTGGCGCTGGGTGGGACCGCGGCCCTCGTGCGTACCGGGGAGGGCCGGCACCACATCGGTGCCGCGGCCCGGGCCGGATTCCGCATCTGCGATGACCTGGCCGCCGCGGTGGCGCTGATCCTGGGTCCGGAAGACCCCGATCAGTTATAATTAGAGGTTATGGCCGTTCGCATCGCTGTCTGCCTTTCGGGTCGGGGCAGCAACCTCTCCGCCCTCCTGGACGCGCTCCCCGCCGGGGGCGACGTCGTCGTGTCGCTGGTCATCAGCAATCGCGAGAACGCCGCCGGCCTGGAACTCGCAGCCGGCCACGGTATTCCAACCCGCGTCCTGGCGGAGCCGGGCGATGCGTCGGCGTGGCTCGCCGTCCTGCGTCGCCATGAGGTGGACCTGATCGTGCTGGCAGGATTCCTGGCCTTGGTTCCGGCCGGCGTGGTCGAGGCCTACCGCGACCGGATGATCAACATCCACCCGGCTCTGCTGCCGCGCCACGGTGGTCGGGGGATGTATGGCCGGCGGGTGCATGCCGCGGTCCTCGCAGCCGGCGACACCGAAACCGGGGCCACCGTGCACCTGGTCACCGAGGAATACGATCGCGGCCAGATTCTGGGGCAAGCGGCCGTGCCAGTGCTGGAAGGTGACACCCCCGAATCGCTGGCCGCACGCGTCCTGGGCGTGGAGCATCGGCTCCTGCCGGCGGCGGTGCTGGCCGCCGGGGCCGCCGGCCACCCCGTGCCATTCAGTCTGACACCGCAAGGATCTGCCGTGAGAAACGTGCCATGCCCCGCGCCCTGATTTCCGTCAGCGACAAGCGCGGTATCGTCGGCTTTGCCCAGGGGCTCGTGGCCCTCGGTTGGGAGTTGGTCTCCACCGGCGGGACGGCTGCGTCACTCCGCAAGGCCGGGGTGCCGGTCGTCCCGGTCGAGGAGGTGACCGGGTTCCCCGAAATCCTCGACGGCCGGGTCAAGACCCTGCACCCTGCCGTGCACGGGGGCCTGCTGGGGCGGCCGGACGAGCCGAGCCATCGCGAGGCGATGGCCGCCCACGGGATCAAGCCGTTTGAACTGGTGGCGGTGAACCTCTATCCGTTCCAGGAGACGGTGGCCCGGCCCGATGTGGCCGACGAGGACGCAATCGAGAACATCGATATCGGTGGGCCGTCGATGCTGCGTTCCGCCGCCAAGAACCACCAGTACGTCATCCCGGTGGTGGATCCCCGCGACTACGACACCGTCCTCGCGATGCTGCGCGATGGCGGCCTCCCGATCAGCGCCCGGCGTTCCCTCGCCGCCAAAGTCTTTACCCACACCGCCGATTACGACTCGGCGGTGAGCGGCTGGCTCACCGCCCCGGAGGACGGCCTGCCCAAGCGGCTCAACCTGGCGATCGAGCAGATGCTGGTCCTCCGGTACGGCGAGAATCCGGACCAGCGCGCGGCGCTGTACACCACCGAGGAACCGCGCGGCATCCACGACATGGTGCGCCGGCAGGGCAAGGAACTCTCATTCAACAACCTGCTCGACGTGGAGGCGGCGACCACCGCCGTCTCAGTGTGGACCAACCGCCCCGCCTGTGCCATCATCAAGCACACCACACCATGTGGCATTGCCCTGGGCCGGAATGCGGCTGACGCGTTCCAGCGGGCCCGCGCCACCGACCCCGTCTCCGCGTTCGGCTCGGTCATTGCCTTCAATACCGTGGTGGATCGCGCCGCCGCCGAGGCCATCGCCAACCTCTTCGTCGAGGTGGTCGTGGCACCATCGATCCAGCAGGAAGCGCTGGAGGTGTTTGCCGCGCGGAAAAACCTCCGGGTCATCGAGCTGCCAGTGTCAGCCGGCGCCGGCACCCTGGACTGGAAGCGGGTCCGCGGCGGGTTCCTGATCCAGGACCGGTTCACCTTCGACCCCTCCGAGTCGGAGTGGCGTTTTCCGACCGTGCGGAAGCCGACCGAGTTGGAACTGGACGATCTCCGGTTCGCCTGGGCGGCGGTGTCGTCGGTCAAGTCCAACGCGATCCTGCTGGCGCGCGACTCCCGCGCCATCGGCATCGGCGCCGGCCAGATGAGCCGGGTCGATGCCGCATTCCTGGCCGTGCACAAGGCTCGGCAGCAGGGCCATGACACCGCGGGGTGCGTGCTCGCCTCCGACGCATTCTTCCCCTTTGCCGACGGGCTGGAGCACGCGGCCCAGGCCGGGGTCGCTGCCGTGATCCAGCCCGGAGGCAGCGTCCGTGATGCCGAGGTGATTACCGCCGCCGATGCGGCTGGCATGGCCATGGTCTTTACCGGGAAGCGGATGTTTCGGCACTAGTGAAGTGAGAAGCGAGAAGTGGGAAGCCAGAGATAGGCAAGCAGGAAGCAGCGGGCGGTGAGAGGTTGGCCGGGTGAGCCACGCGGTGGGCCGCGCCACCCACCAGGTACTGACGGAGGAGCGGCTGGTGGCTGCTCCCTTTTTCTCTGAGGACTGCATGGATTCCAGCATCC
>JAWXBA010000365.1:0-15535 GCA_034439775.1 Gemmatimonadota bacterium
CCATGCTCAGGCCGAAGGTGACGAACCAGGCATAGGTATAGACGGTATCGAAGAAGTTCGCGTCGGCCACTTGCCCCCCGGGGGTCAGCGCTGCGCGGAGAAATCCGGGGAGGACCGGCAGGACGGAGAGCACCAGCGCCGCCACGGCCCGCCAGTTGAACCCGCTGCGGTAGGTGTAGCGGCCCTGTAGCCGGAAGAGGTCGGGAATGGAGAGCCGCTGGCGCCGGAGGATCCAGTAGTCGGCGATCAGGATCCCGCCGAGCGCGCCCATCAGGCTGGAATAGCCGATCAGCCAGGTAAAGATGTAGGCCGCGGCGTCGGCGTAGAGCCGCCAGGGCATCATCGCGATGCCCAGCACCGCGGTAATCAGCCCGCCGGTGACGTAGCTGATCCGCTTGGGGCTCAGGTTGGAAAAATCATTGGATGGCGACACCACGTTGGCGGCCATGTTGGTGGTGACCTGCGCAATCAGGATGATGACCGCGCCGACGATGATCACCGCCGGTGATCCGATCCGGCTGATCAGCACCACCGGGTCCCAGATCGCCTCGCCGAAGATGACGATGGTGGCACTGGTGACCGCCACCCCGATGAAGGCGAAGGCGGTCATGGTCAGCGGCAGGCCGAGTGCCTGGCCCAGCATCTGCGACTTCTGGCTCCGGGCGTAGCGGGTAAAGTCGGGGATGTTGAGGCTCAGGGTGGCCCAGTAACCGATGTTGGCGGTCAGCGCGGCGGGGAAGAGCACCCAGAACGGGGTGGTGCCCTGCTGGAGTCGTGCCGACTCGTCGAGGACATGTCCCAGGCCGCCGCCGTTGCGCACTCCCCACCAGAGCAATGCCGCCCCGCCGGCAAGCAGCAGGGGAGCAGACCAACTTTCCAGGTGCTTGATCCCTTCAGTTCCCCGGAGGATGATCCCAACCTGCACCAGCCAGAAGATGCCAAACGCAATCCAGCTGCCGTTGGCCACCCCAGCCCAACTCGGCCAGGCCGCAGTGAGCAGGGCGTTCAAGGCCAGGCCCCCGATCCAGGTCTGGATTCCGAACCAACCGCAGGCCACGATGGCGCGGAGCAGTGCCGGGATATTGGCGCCGCGCACCCCGAAGCTGGCGCGGCAGAGCACCGGGAAGGAGATGCCGTACTTGGTGCCGGCGTGGGCGTTGAGCACCATAGGGACGAGTACGATGGCGTTGCCGAGGAGGATGGTGCCGAGTGCCTGGTACCAGGTCATTCCCTGCTGCATCAGGCCGGAGGCCAGGGTGTAGGTGGTCAGGACCACGCTCATCCCGATCCACAGTGCCGCGATGTTGTAGGTGGACCAGGTGCGCCGCGACATCGGGGTCGGTGCCAGGTCGGCGTTCCAGAGCGGGCTGGCCGCCAGCTCCGCGTCGGCACTGTCGCTAGCGTGCATGCAGCCCGGCCGTGGTGCGCGAGAGCCACTTGCCCCGGCCGGGCGCGCCGACCACGGCGTAGTCGGCCACGATCACCTCGCCCCGCGACAGGGTGGTACGGGCAAAGCCGGCCAGGTCCCAGCCATCGAACGGCGACCAGTCGGCGTTGGTCTCCATCGTGTCGGGCGACACCTTGCGGGTGGCGGTGGGGTGGAGGATGGCCAGGTCGGCGTCGCTGCCCACGCTGATGGTGCCCTTGCGCGGGTGGAGCCCCATGATCCGCGCCGGATTGGTGCAGAGCGCCTGGACCATCTCCTCCAGGGACAGTTTGCCGGCCAGCACGCCGTGGGTGTAGGCAATCGGCAGCAGTGTCTCGAGGCCGGGCATTCCCATCGGGATCCTGGTCCAGTCGCCTTCCCACATTGCCTTCTGCGCGCGGGTAAAGGTGCAGGTGTCGGTCGACACGACCGATACGGTGCCGTCCTTGAGTCCCTGCCAGAGCCGGGCCGAATCGGCCGGCTTCTTGAGTTGCGGGCAGCAGGCGTAGAGGTGGCCGTCCTCCCGGCCAAAGACGTCGTCGTTGAGCACCAGGTACTGGGCGCAAGTCTCGGCCAGGACCGGTACCCCGCGGGCCTTGGCAGCCTTGACGATCTCGGTGCCCTCGGCAGTGGACATATGGACGATGTAGAGCTGCCCCCCAGTAACCTCGGACCACATGACGGCCCGCTGGATTGCCTCGGCCTCGATGAAGTTGGGTCGAGTCATGGCATGCAGCTGGGCGCCGTACATCTTCATCAGTTCCGGGGTGTGGTGCCGCGCGATCAACTCGTCGAGCACCCGTGCCGATTCGGCGTGGACCAGGAGCATGGTGCCGTATTCGCGCATCTTCTCCAGGGTGCCGAACATCGCCCGGTCGTCCGACTGCCACCCTTCGGATTCATAGATCATGAACTCCTTGAAGGTGGTGAAGCCGCGCTTGACCATTCCCTCGATCTGGTCCTTGTGGTCGTCCCACCGGGTAATGCAGACGTGGAAGGTGTAGTCGATCAGCGCCTTTCCCTTGGCCTTGGCCATCCAGTTGTTGACGGCATCCTGCAGCGACTCGCCGGCGTAGGGAATCGCGAAATCGATCAGGGTGGTGACCCCGCCGCGGGCGCCGGCCCGGGTGCCGCTGTGGTAGTCGTCGGACGAGGTGGTGCCGCAGAACGGCAGCGCCAGGTGGACGTGGACATCGAGCACCCCGGGGATCACGTGATGACCCGCGGCATCAATGACCGTGGTGCCGGCGGACGCCGCCAGGTCGGGGCCGATGGCGGCGATCGTCTCGCCAGCAATGCCGATGTCCGCCACCCGGGTGCCGTCCGGGGTGACGACGCTGCCGCCGCGAACAATGGTGTCGAATTGCACGGGAGTTCCCCCGGTCAGGCGATGGCGCGCAGCGCGCGGTCCAGGACGTCGAGCGCGAAGTCGGCGTCGGCGGAGGTGATGCACATCGGCGGCTTGAAGCGGATCACGTTGCCGTCGATGCCACCCTTGCCCAGCAGGACGCCCATGGTCCGGGCCTCCTCCAGCAGCTGGAGGGTCTCGGCTTTGGCGGGCTCCTTGGTGGTCCGGTCCTTGACCAGCTCCATTCCGATCATGAGGCCCATGCCGCGCACGTCACCGATCAGGGGGTGCTGCTTCATCAGGGCCTCGAGCCCCGCCTTGAGGCGGCCGCCCACGACCCGGGCGTTCTCCTGCAGGCCGTCGGCATCAATCGCCTCGAGCACCGCCAGGCCGGCGGCCATGCAGACCGGGTTGCCGCCGAAGGTGTTGAAATGGATCCGCTGGGTCAGCGCCTCGGCGATCTCCCGCCGAGTGGTGACCGCCGCGAGTGGTACCCCGTTGCCGATGCCTTTGGCCATGACCACGATATCGGGTACCACACCGGAATTCTGGAAGCCCCAGAAATTGGCCCCGGTGCGCCCGAACCCGGTCTGCACCTCGTCGGCAATGCAGAGCCCACCGTGCTCGCGGACGACGGCATATGCCTCCTTGAGGTAGTTCGGCGCGCCGTGGGTTACCCCGCCCACCCCCTGGATCGGTTCCATGATGAAGGCGGCGATTGCTCCGGAGGTGCTGAAGCGGATCAACTCGCGCAGGTCGGCCACGCTCTGGGTGGCAATCTCCTCCGGGGTACCGGCAAAGCGGCTGCGGTAGGGATCGGGGCAGACGGTGTGATGCACCCCGCTGGACACGTTGACCGGATATTTCCAGGTGCTGTGGGAGGTCAGGGTGTTGGTGCCCGGCGAGGAGCCGTGATACGAGTTGCGGACGGCGATGACGTCGGCGTGGCCGGTGTAGAGCCGGGCCATCTGGATGGCCAGGTCGTTGGCCTCGCTGCCGCTGTTGACGAAGTAGGTGGTGTCCAGCCCCTCCGGCATCCTGGCCGCGAGCGCCTGGGCAAACAGCGGCATGTTGGGATGCAGGTAGATCGTGGTGGCATGCTGCAGCGTGTCGATCTGCTCCTTGATGGCAGCGGTAATCTTCGGATGGCCGTGTCCGCACGCCACCGTGGCGATCCCCGCCAGCAGGTCCAGGTACCGGGTGCCGTGCTCGTCAAAGAGGTACTGCATGTGCCCCTCGACGATCAGCAGCGGCTCGCGATACATGGTGAAGATGGCCGGGTTGCAGTACTGCTTCCGGATTGCCAGGAGGTCGGCCCGGGACGGACCGTCATAGCGGCGCGGCTGGTACTCGCACGGGGGCATTTTCATGCTGACCCCGCGTAGCCTTCGACCGCCTCGTGGCCGGCATGGTACTCCGACGCCTCGGGGCGGCGGATCTCGGATTGCAGCACCACCCGGTCGCGGCGGGCGCCGCGGAAGTCGTCGAGGCAGTGCCAGCCGCTGGCCTCGTGCCGCTCGAGGAACTCCCGGTACTGCTGGTTGAGCCGCTTGATGATGTTGGGGCCGACCGCCTGGTCGAGCATCGCGGCGGTGCAGACCTGCACCGTGCCGCAGCCGAGCAGGAAGTAGCTCAGCGCCTGCGAGAAGTCCGAGATCCCGCCGATGCCGGAGAAGCTCCGGTCCGGGAACGCCGCCGTCATGCTGGCCATCTTGGCCAGTGACATCGGCAGGATGGCCGGGCCGCCCAGCCCGCCGCTCGACACCAGGCCGTCGACGTTGATCTCGAACTCCAGGGTGTCGGGATCGATCACTGGCAGGGAGGGGAAGGTGTTGGACGACACGATGGCGTCGGCCCCGCCGCGAAAGCAGGCCGCCGCCTCGACCACGATATCGGCGGTGGCGGGGGTCAGCTTGCACCAGACCGGGATGGTGGCCACCTCCTTGACCGCCTCGGTAACCACCGAACAGAGCCCCTGGTCCTTGCCGATGTTGGATCCCATGTCCTTGCGGTCCATGTGGGGACACGAGAAGTTGAGCTCCAGGCCGTCGGCGCCGGCGTCCTGGCAGGCCTGGGCAAGGGTCTGCCAGTGTGACAGCTCCTTGTCATTGCCGGAACCGGCCATGATCGAGGCGATCAGCGCCCGGTCGGGGTAGGCTTCCTTGATGCGGCGGAGCCGGGGCTCCCACCAGTCAAGGGTCTTGTCGGAGATCAGTTCCCAGTTCCACGAGGAGTGCAGCGCGGCGTCGGGGCGCTTCTTCATCGACACCCGGGCATCGGCCACCGAGGTGCGCATGAACTTGGCCTTGGCGCCGTAGACGTTGACCACCGGGTGCAGGCCGATGGTCTTGGTGACCACGCCGCCCCAGCCGGCCTCGAAGGCGCGGAGGATGTTGGATTCCGACTCCGTCGGCGGGGCCGACGAGAGCAGGAAGGGGTTCTCGAAGCGGATCCCCGTGAAGGTGGTGCTACAATCAACCGCCATGGTTCCCTCCAATGGGGCGTCGATGACGCGGACGCCCGGACGCTGAGTCAACTCATCCAGTTGGTGCCGTGCTCGCGGTTCCACTTGGTGGTCATCTTCTTGGACTGGGTCCAGAACTCGATCGACCCCCGGCCGGTGATGTCGCCCACGCCGAAACGGGATTCGTTCCAGCCACCGAAGCCGAATGGCTCGCGCGGCACCGGCACCCCGACGTTGACGCCCACCATGCCGGCACTGGCGCGCTCCATCACGTACCGCGCGGTGCCGCCGCTTTCGGTGAAGACCGACGCCGCGTTGCCGTAGGGTGAGGCGTGCTCCACCCGCAGGGCCTCGTCGACATCCTTGGCGCGGATGATCGCCAGGACCGGCCCGAACACTTCCTCCTGGGCAATGCGCATCGACGGCGTCACATGGTCGATGATGGTGGGCCCGACATAGTAGCCCCCTTCCTTGCCTGCGACCACGGTCCGGCGGCCATCCAGCAGCACGGTGGCGCCGGCCGCCTCGGCCTCGGTGATGTAGCCCTCGATCCGCTGCCGGGCCTCGGCGGAAATGACCGGCCCCAGGGTGCGGCCCGGCACGATGTCGCGGGCGTATTCGATCATCCGCTGAATGATGTGGTCCGTCTCCGAGACCGCCACCATCACCGAGGCCGCCATGCAGCGCTGACCGGCACAGCCGGACATCGAGGCCACCACGTTGGACGAGGTCATTTCCAGATCGGCATCCGGCATCACGATCAGGTGGTTCTTGGCGCCGCCCAATGCCAGCACCCGCTTGAGAGCCGCAGTGCCGCGGCGGTAGACGATCTTGGCCACCCGGGTGGAGCCGACAAAGCTGACCGCCTCGATGCCGGGATGGTCGCAGATCGCCTCGACCACCTCGCGGCCGCCATGCACCACCTGAAGTACGCCGGCCGGCAGCCCCGCCTCGCGGAGCAGCTCGGCAATCCTGCCGCTGCTCAGCGGCACCAGCTCGGAGGGCTTGAGGATCATGCAGTTGCCCAGCGCTATGGCGTTCGGCAGGGTCCAGTGCGGCACCATGTTGGGGAAGTTGAACGGGGTGATCGACGCCACCACTCCCAACGGAAATCGCTCGACACGGCACTCGACTCCGCGGCTCACCTCCATCACCTCGCCGGCCGTCATCTGGGGCAGCGAGCAGGCAAATTCCGTCAACTCGATCGCCTTGAGGATCTCGGCGCGCGCCTCGGGGGCGACCTTGCCGTTCTCCTCGGAGACCAGGGCGGTGAGCTCGTCGATGTCGCGCTCGAGCAGGGTGCGATACCGATAGAAGACCTGGACCCGCTCCTTGATCGGCAGCGCCGACCAGGTCGGGAACGCCGCCCTGGCGGCCTGGACGGCGGCATCCACCTCGGCGGCCGACGACAGCGGCACCTTGGAGATGACGGCACCGTCCGAGGGATTGTAGACCGCGAGCCCGGGGAGGGTGGCGGTGACGAAATCGTCACCGATGAAGTTGCGGACCTCGGGGTATTTCATGGCAGTCTCGCGGCAAAGGCGAGCTTGAAGGTGGCTCCGAAATTGGGACGGGGCAAGGGGTTACGGGTCCATCGAAGGGTCTGAGGAGGAGGTTCGTCGTCTCCCTGGGTCACTGGTCTGCCGCTCCCGGGACGGACACGATACCGTCGGCCGCGATCTGGCAATTTCATGGGTGGGTTGGGTTTGCGCTGACGCTGGGCGTCACCGCAAACCTGTACTCCAACAAGAAATTGGCCACCTTTGTGATCGACAGCGGCTATCCATTCGTCTACTTGATGGCCATGGGCACCATCTTCGGCTGCTGGGGATGATCCTGGTGCCGCGGGGCGCGCTGTAACAGCATCATTCCTACCGGAGGAACAATGAACGAACTCACCTGGGTCCTGAGTGGCCTGCTGGCCGGCGCACTGGCCGGGCGCGTCCTGCGGGGCGAAGGCTATGGCGTGATTGGCAGCCTCCTGATCGGCAGTGCCGGCGGCATCGTCGGCGGCTGGCTGTTCCAGCGTGTCCTCGGCGTCACCAGCGACGGCACGCTCCCGATGCACTTTCTGACCTCGCTGGTGGGCGGGGTGATGTTCGTGGTCGGTGTGCGGGTCCTGGATCGGGCGGCCCGCGCTGCGGTGGGCCCCCATCGGAGCTACCAGAAGGAGGGGTTGGAGCTTGAATCGGCCATTCACCGGCTGGGGGCGCTGGAGCGTCGGGTCCTTGACAAGCTGATCTCACGGCAGAGTGCCGTGACCGATCCGAACGCGGAATTCGAGGCTCAGGCCACCTTCGGGCAACGGGTGGCCGACCAGGTGGCCAAGTTCGGTGGGAGCTGGACCTTCATTGGCCTCTTCCTCCTGATGATGGCCGTCTGGATGCTGTTCAATGCCAACGATGCCGTGCCGTTCGACCCGTACCCGTTCATCCTGCTCAACCTGGTGCTTTCCTGCATGGCAGCCCTGCAGGCGCCGGTGATCATGATGAGCCAGAACCGGCAGTCAGTCCGCGACCGGATCGATGCCCAGAACGACTACCAGGTGAACCTCAACGCCGAGATGCAGATCCTGGGGCTGCACGCCAAGTTCGACACAGTCATTGCGGATCGGCTGCGGATCCTGGAGGAGCAGCAGGCGGTGCAGATGGCGTTGCTGGAGCGGTTGGCAGGGTCGCAGGGCGGTGGCGAGCCATGAGCCGGCGGTCGGCCGTTCGCTGGGTCGGCCTTGGCGCTGCCCTGCTCCTGGCGCTTGGTTGTGGCGACGGGCCTTCCCTGCCATCGGACGGCCTCCTGCCCCTGGGAGCATGGGGTGGCAAAGGGGCGGGCGTGATCGTGACGGATTCGGTGACCCATGTGCATGTGGGTTGTACGCTCGGGGATATTCCCGGCCGGTTGAGTCTCGATCCTGAGGGCCGATTTTCAGTGGCTGGCAGCTATGTGCTGCAAGCCTATCCCGTAATGGTCGGCCCATCGATGCCGGCCGTCTTCAGCGGCCGGTTGCGGGGCCGCGAACTGACCCTGACCGTGGTGGTGCAGGACACCGTGAGCCAAGAGGTGGTGACCAAGGGGCCGGTGACGGTTGAATTCGGACGTGACCCGGAGCTGGGACCGTGCCCGATCTGCATCATTCCACGTTCACCGCCACCATGACTGACTGGCCAGTCAGTTAATCGACTTACCACCTGCGGTGGCCTGATCCTGGTGCAGCCGGTGTCGTCGCGGTCCCGATTGTGTCGAGGCCCCAAGCGGTACCCCACGCTACGAAGCCAGGTACGCCGCCCCGCTCACCGTTGCGGTCAGGAAGGTGCCCCAGGCCAGGTCCACCACCGCGACCTTGATGGGGAAGTCCCGGATCAGCGCCAGACTGGTCAGGTCATAGGCCGAATACGCCGCCAACCCGAACAGCGCGCCGAAGAGCACCGCTCGGCCCAGCGACTGCTGCTCCACCGCCGGCACCACGACAATCGCCACCACCACCGCCACGTAGATCAGGTAGAAGAGGACCGCCGGGAGCCACCGCACGTCGGGACGCATCAGGTGTCCCAGCTGCTCCTGGTAGAATCCCTTGGCCACCACGCCGAGCCAGATCAGGTCCAGGACCAGCAGCACCAGCAGGCCGACCCCGAACAATTTCAGGAAATGCAGTGTGGTCACGTCAGTACTCCCTCTGGTTCGGGGGGCGGGGTGGTCATCGGGAAACGGTCGGCGATGGTCGCCTGCCGGTGGTCGAAAATCGTCCCCAGCTGTCGCTGCACCAGCAGGGCATGGGCCAGCCGACCAAGAGCGCCCAGGGGCAGTTCATAGCTCACCGTATCGGTAATCTCCACCCCGCCGGCCACCGCGCGAAACCGGTGCTCGTGGTACCATCGGCGGTACGGCCCGGATACCATCTCGTCCGCAAAGCGCACCCCCTCCTCATACTCGGCGATCCGGGATTCCCAGCGCATCGGGATGCCATGGAGCTTGAGCCGATAGGAAATCCGGCTGCCCTTCCGGACCTCCTGGTCGGTGGTGGCTTCCACATGGAATCCGAGCCAGGGGGGCGTGATCGCCTCGAGGTTGGCGGGATTCTTGAAGAAGGAAAATACCTCCTTCAGGGTCCCGCCAACCAATTGTTGCCGAAAGAGCCTGTAGGTCATCGCCTGCCCTCCTTGCGGTGTGGAGCCGGTGGTGCGGATCGAGCTGCTGGCTCTCCGCTACGGACCGGGCATGGTCGTCTTCCATCCAAGATGTCACCATGTCCAGTTATTGTCAAGCAAATTAAATGGACAATCTCTTGACAACTTCCCGTTCTACTGCTATCATTTCTGGACGCCGGATGGACAGGGCGGTGACATCACCACTCCACAGGAAAGAGGATGATCCAGATGATGACTCGCATACGTGGTTTGATCGGGGCGGCTGTGGTGGCGATGGCGGCGACCGCCGCTGCCGCCGAGGCCCAGGTGGCGGTCGAGGTCCGGGGCGGCCTCAACGTGCCGACCTTTGACATTACCGACGCCGCCAAGGCCGGCGCCGGGTTTGGCGGCAGCCTGCTGTTCAAGGCGACTGACCGGGTATGGTTGATGGGTGAGGCCGACTTCGGCATGCATCCGGGTGCTGATCTGCCGGCCGGCGGTTCTGGTGCCGATGTCGACGTGTCCCATTTCATGGCCAAGCTGGGCTATCAGCTCGGTAACGGGGGCGGCAAGTGGACCGTGGTCCTGAACGCCGGAGCGGGCGCCATGCGGTTCGCGATCGACGGCGGTCCCAGCTTTACCTACCCGGCCATCAACGTCGGGGCCAAGCTGAGCTACGCCCTGAGCAACAAGGCGAGCTTCGTGATCAGCCCGCAGGGTGACATCGCTTTTACCAAGGAAGCGGAGCTTGGCACCACCAACGCCTGGGTCTGGCCGTTCACCGCCGGCTTCCGGCTGAGCTTCTGACCATGTTCCTCTACGCCGCCATGATCTTTGCCATGGGCTGGCTGGCTGGCCAGGACACCCGAGGTGTCCTGGCACGGCCGGTGGCCGAGGTGGATCTGGTCCGGTATGCGGGGCTCTGGCACGAGGTGGCCCGGCTGCCCAACCGGTTCCAGGAGCGCTGCATCGGGGGCACCACTGCGGAGTATGCGTTGCTGCCCAATGGCCAGATCCAGGTGGTGAACCAGTGCCGGACCACGGACGGGATGATCCGGGCCGAGGGTCGTGCCAAGCTGGCCAGGGCGGGCGGCCCGACCTCGGTGCTCAAGGTACGCTTTGCCCCAAAGTGGCTCTCTTTCCTTCCGATGGTCTGGGGGGACTACTGGATCCTGGACCTGACCGATGATTACCGTGCCGCCCTGGTGGGCGACCCCAAAGGCAAAACCCTCTGGATCCTGTCGCGCACGCCGGTACTGGATGAGGATATCTTCGAGCGCATGGTTGCCACCGCCAGGGCGCAGGGGTTTGCCGTCGACCGCCTGATCCGTCCTCCCCGAGCCAACGACTCGTTGGCCCAGTGAAGGCCGCTCCGCCGATCCTGGTGACCGGCGCCACGGGATATGTGGGCGGCCGCCTGCTCAAGGCGCTGCGAGCGCGTGGCCATCGGGTGCGCTGCATGGCGCGTCACCCGGGGCACCTGGAGGGGCGAGTGGACTCCGGGGTCGAGATCGTGCGGGGGGACGTGACCGATCCGGCCACGTTGCCAGCCGCGCTCGAGGGGATCGACACCGCCTACTACCTGATTCACTCGATGGGATCCGCCGAGGGCTTCGAGGAGCTCGACCGTGGTGCGGCCCGGAACTTTGCCTTGGCCGCTCGCGATGCGGGGGTGCACCGGATCGTCTATCTCGGCGGCCTCGGGGAGCGCAAGGAGGGCCTCTCGCCTCATCTCGAGAGTCGGCAGGAGGTGGGACGGATCCTGCGCGAGCACTCCGGTGCCACCGAAGTGGTGGAATTCCGCGCCTCGATCATCATCGGCGCCGGCAGCGCCTCGTTCGAGATGATCCGGGCGCTGGTGGAGCGGCTGCCGGCGATGGTGACACCGCGCTGGGTTTCGGTCCGGGCCCAGCCGATCGCCATCCGGGACGTGGTGCAGTACCTGGTGGAGGGATTCGAGTACAGCGGGCTCCTGGGTGGCGTGTATGAGGTGGGTGGGCGGGACACCCTTTCCTACCGTGAACTCATGCTGGAGTACGCCCGCCAGCGGGGGTTGCGGCGGGTCATGATTCCCGTGCCGGTCCTGACCCCGCGGTTGTCGAGCCTCTGGCTTGGGCTGGTGACACCACTCTACGCTCGAGTGGGGCGACGGCTGATCGACAGCATGCGCCACCCCACCCTGGTGCATGACCGGGAGGCTCTGGAGCGATTCTCGGTGGTGCCGATGAGCACCGCGGAGGCGATTGCCGAGGCGCTCCGCGACGAGGACGAGGAACTCGCCGACACGTCGTGGCACAGCGCCATGTCGGCGGCGGGGAGCCCGAAGCAGTGGGGCGGTGTCCGGTTCGGCAACCGCCTGGTGGATTCGCGCAGCCGGGTGGTGCAGGTGCCGCGGGATCGGGCGTTCCAGCCGATCGCGCGGATCGGAGGTCGCACCGGCTGGTATGCCTGGAACCTGCTGTGGCGGATACGGGGCTGGATGGACCTTCTCCTCGGCGGGGTCGGGATGCGGCGGGGGCGGCGGGATCCTGAGCGGCTGGCGGTGGGAGACGTGGTGGACTGCTGGCGGGTGGAGGCCTGGGAGGTGCCGTCGCGGCTGCTGCTGGCCGCGGAGATGAAGCTTCCCGGGCGAGCCTGGCTGGAGTTCGAGGTGAGCGTGGAGGGGCCGGGCTCCCGGATCCGCCAGACCGCGGTGTTTGACCCGGTGGGACTCCCGGGGTTGCTGTACTGGTACGCGATCTGGCCGCTGCACCGGCTGGTCTTTGTCGGGATGCTGCGGGGGGTGGCCCGGGCGGCGAGGCAGGGAGCATGAGGCGGATTGTGGTGCGGGACCGGATGCAGCAGGGATACACCTACCACCTGATCGAGCCCACCGGCCGGAACTTCGATGCGGGGTTCGAGCCCCAGCTGACTCCGCAGGAAATGCTGGCGCTCGGCGTCTTCGGTGGCAAGTACCTGACCGACTGCCAGGCGGAGTTCCCGAGCAGTTGGTTCCGCCACGCCCGGCTCTCTCCGGAGGGCCACGACCCGGGCCAGAACCACTTCCGGGTCAGCGCGTCCCAACCGCTGTCGGTCTGGCGGAAGAAGGGCTGGATTTACCACGAGGATCCACGCGGCTGGTTCCAGTGGTATTGCCGCTACTACTTCGGCCGTCGCTGCCTGGACGACGAGCGGCAGGTCAAGCGGTGGCGGGCGATGCGCCGCCACGTGGCCCAAGTGGAGCAGGGCTGCATGCCCCGGGACCTGGAGTGCCGCCCCCGCCAGCGGCAAGCCCTGCTGCAGTGGGCCTACGACTCCCGGAAGCTGTAGCACCGCTTCGGGCCGCTGCCCCGGTCGGTTCGCACGCCGGCCCCAGACGACCGATCTTGAGATGGTGAGCCCTCGCCGATCCGGCGGTGGTGCCAGCCTCTCCAGCCGGGGACCCCGCGTTGCCCGACCTGCCCGCCTCACCCCGGACTCCGATCGCCGCTTTACCGACCAGGAGGTGGCGCTGGTGCTCCAGCGTGCCGCCGAAATCGAGGAGCGCCGCGCCACCGTCTCCCCGGCCAGGGGGTTGAGTATCGTCGAGCTGCGGGACATTGCCCGCGAAGTGGGGCTCAGTCCGGATGTGATCGACGAGGCGGTCCGGACAATGCAGGCCCGGAGCCGGGCGTCGAGCGGCTCGCTGCTCGGTGCCCCGCTTGCCAGCAAGGTGATGCGTGGGGTGCCGGGGCGCCTGGACGAAGCGGCGATGCAGGGCCTGGTGCGTGTCCCCGAAGACCGGGTGGAGGCCACCGGGACGGTGACCGAGGCGCTCGGCACCGTTCGGTGGACCAGCGTTGGACGCGGCCACAAGTTCGATCGCACCACCCAGGTGTCGTTCATGGCCAAGGCCGACGAGACCCAGATCCAGGTCGTGCAGCGTTACCCCGCGGGAATCCGGGCGGTACTGCACCTGATCCCCGGGCTCTGGGGGGGATTATCGGGGGAGCGGTGGCTGCCTCCGCCGGAGGCATCTCCACCGCGACCGCGGTCGGACTGGCCCTGACGTCGGTTGGGCTCGGCGTCGGCATCGGCCGCTCGATCTGGACCGTGATGGCACGGCGCAATGCCCGCGACGTGGAGCGGGTGGCGGATGAGCTGGCCGCCGCCGCGCGCGACGCGGGCACGCAGCCCCTTCAAGGATGACTCCCATGCCGAGACGGATCCTTCGCCTGCTGTGCCTGCTGCTGGCGATGCCGTACCTGCCTACGCCCGGTGCTGCCCAGGATCGTCCGGCGGCGTCGCTGCTGTCGGTGTCGCTCGGGGCCCTGGCGTTTGCCACCGAAGCGACGGTGGGGTACATCATCGGGGCGTATGCCATCGAGCCAGGGAATCCCGACATCGGCAAGTTCACGCTGGTGCTGCACCGCGCGCCGGGTGGGCCCTGGCAGATCGTGTCCGATATGGACAACCCCAACCCCTGAGCTGGAGCCGCCTCCAGGTCTCGGCGGACCGGCACAGTCACCGGGGGTGGTAGGTTACAGGGTGGGATGCGACTGCTGGCGGCAGGTAAGCCGATGCATTCCGACGGCTCGATCCCCCGAGCGGTCACCGATTTTTTCTCTTGAAAGGAAACCCCATGAAGTTCATGGTCTCGTGGCAGACGCATTCCGACAAGGTGGCCGATGTGGTCGGCGGCTGGGCATCCACCACCCGGGCGCAGCGCGCCGATCTGGGCAAGGGCGTCAAGCTGATCGGCCGTTGGCACAACATGGCTGCTGGCAATGGTGTCCTGATCGTGGAGACCTCCAATCTCGCCGCGTTGAACCGCTACATCGGCCAGTGGACCCCGTACATGGATATCGACGTCTCGCCGGTGATGACGGACGACGAGTCTGCCACGGTCTGCAAACAGATCGTCAAGGACGCCAAGGGCTGATTCGTTTCTGGAATCCCCATGCCCCAGACCTCCATCAACCTTCGCAGCAAGCTGGCCTCCTTCGGCGACCTCTGGTCGCCGCGGGTGGTCGCGGAACTCAATGACTATCAGTTCAAGGTGGCCAAGCTCCACGGCGAGTTCGTCTGGCACAGCCACCCGGACACCGACGAGGCGTTCTTCGTGGTGGAAGGGCACCTGACCATCGAGCTGCGCGATGGTCAGGTGGACCTAGGCCCCGGTGAGCTCTTCGTGGTGCCCAAGGGCGTGGAGCACCGACCGGTGGCCCCGGAGGAGTGCCACATCCTCCTGGTCGAGCCGCGCGGGGTGATCAACACCGGCGATGCTGGCGGGGAGCGAACGGCGCCGAACGACATCTGGGCCTGAACCCGCGGCGGCCTCTCGAACCGCCTGCCTCGCCATCCAGCATTCTCCGCAGCATATTCCCCTCCCAGATGCCCCTCCCCACCGAACTCGTTGCCGCCCTTCGGGATCGCTATCGCATTGAGCGCGAGCTCGGCGCCGGCGGCATGGCCACCGTCTACCTGGCCCAGGACCTCAAGCACGAGCGCCCGGTGGCCATCAAGGTGCTCCGGCCGGAGCTGGCCCGGGCCATCGGCGCCGAACGGTTCCTGCGCGAGATTGCCACCACCGCCAACCTCCGTCACCCCCACATCCTGCCGCTGTATGACTCGGGCGAGGCTGCCGACCTCCTGTTCTATGTCATGCCGTACGTGGAGGGTGAGTCGCTCCGCGACCGATTGGAGCGCGACCGCCAGCTGCCGCTGGACGATGCCCTGCAGATTGCCCGCGAGGTGGCCGACGCGCTGAGCTATGCCCACGCCCGCGGGGTGGTGCACCGCGACATCAAGCCGGAAAACATCCTGCTGGAGGGCAAGCACGCGGTCGTTGCCGATTTCGGGATTGCCAAGGCGGTGGACGCCGCTGGCGGCGGCCAGCTCACCGAGACCGGCATGGCGGTCGGCACGCCGGCGTACATGAGCCCGGAGCAGGCGGCGGGTGGACAGGATTTGGATGGCCGGAGCGATCTCTACGCCCTGGCCTGTGTGCTGTACGAGATGCTGGCCGGACAGCCGCCGTTCACTGGGCCCACCGCCGAGTCATTGGTGCGGCAGCACATCATGGTAGACGCGCCGCCGGTCACCAACCTGCGGCCCGCCGTGCCAGCGTCGGTGGCGGCAGCCTTGCAGCGGGCGCTGGCCAAGACTCCCGCCGACCGGTTCAACCCGGTGGCACAGTTCTCGGAGGCTATCCAGGA
>JAWXBA010000366.1:0-7943 GCA_034439775.1 Gemmatimonadota bacterium
ACGATCTGGCCGGCCAGATCGTAGGGGCTGAGTTGTGCTGCAGCGACCGCATCGATCCGGGCCGCAATCTGCTCCTCGGCGCGGGCTTCCTCCCAGACCCAGCGGTGCATGGCCCGGTCCACCACTGCCCGGGTACGGCGGGCCAATCGCCGACGGCGCCGCAAGGCGAGTTCCCCGTGGGTGTCCATCCACCCTCGATGGGCACCGAGCGCGGCTACCACCGCCTCCATGCCCTCTCCCCGGACCGCGGTGGCCAGGAGTACCGGCTGCCGCCACACGCCGGGGTCTTCTGGCTTCAGCGTCGGTTTGGGCTGACCATCGTGCCGCACCCCGTGATGGGCCGGGATCTTCGCAAAGGCATTGCCCCGCCGGATGCCGAGGGTGATCTCGATTTCCCGCGCCAGGCGGTCGGCGCCGGGGCGGTCGGCCTTGTTGATAACAAAGATGTCGGCGATCTCCATCACACCGGACTTGAGCGCCTGGATCCCATCTCCCGATTCCGGTACCAGCAGCAGGACGGTGGTATCCGCCATGGTGGCCACGTCCAGCTCCGACTGCCCCACCCCGACGGTCTCGATCAGGATCCGGTCAAAACCACCAGCGTCGAGGACATCGCAGACCTCGCCGGTGCTGGTGGCGAGTCCGCCGAGCGACCCTCGGGTGGCCATCGAGCGGATGAAGACGCCAGGGTCGAGCGCCACCGATTCCATTCGGATCCGGTCTCCGAGGAGGGCGCCACCGCTGAACGGGCTGGAGGGATCGACTGCGACCACCGCCACCCGTTCACCCCGCTGGCGGCACCGGCGCACCAGCTGCTCGGTCACGGTGCTCTTGCCGGCACCCGGCGGCCCGGTCAGGCCGATCCGCTGGGCCCGACCGAGGTGCGGGTGCAGCGCCGCCAGCAGCGGCTCGAACCCGGCCCGGCCGTTCTCGACGATGGATACCGCCCTGGCGATCGGGGCGGTCTGGCCAGTAGTGATGTCGGCGACCAGGCGGGCAAGGTCCATGTGGGAAAAATCACCCCACACGTGATCGAGAGCAAGTTATGGCTGGAGAAGGAAATACGGCCCGCTGGCCTAAAGGAGGAGGAGCCCGGCCAATCCGAGCAGGAGTGCAAAGCCAACCATGTCGGTAAAGGTGGTGACAAAGACGGAACTGGCGATGGCTGGATCGATCCCCACCCGGCTCAGCAGGATGGGGATGAACGCCCCGGCAAACCCGGCCACGCAGAGGTTGCCGCTCATGGCCAGGAAGACCACGAGGCCGAATTGGGGGGACAACCCCGCCACCACCGCCACGACTCCCGCCACGGCGGCGACCGCGATCCCGTTGGTCAGCCCGACCAGGAGTTCCTTGGTGATGACCTGAAACCGCTGCCGGGCCGGAATGAGTCCCAGGGCCAGCCGTCGAATCGTCACCGCCAGCGCCTGGGTGCCGGTATTCCCCCCCATGCCGGCAATGACCGGCATGAAGATGGCCAGGGAGACCAGCTGCGTCAGGGTGTCCTCAAAGAAGACCACGACACTGGCCGCCAGGAACGCGGTGACCAGGTTGAGGAAGAGCCACGGCAACCGGCTGCGGACCGCGCCGCGCCAGGTGGCCGCCAGTTCCTCGTCGGCGGAGACGCCGCCAAATCGCAGCAGGTCCTCGGTGGCCTCTTCCTCGACCACGTCGGTGACGTCGTCGAAGGTGATCCGGCCCAGGAGCCGGCCGTCGGGATCGACGACCCCGATGGCAGGGACATTGTAGCGCGCCATCAGGCGCGCCACCTGCTCCTGGTCCTCGGTGGGGAGCACGGTAACCTCCGGCTCCTCCATGATCTCGCGAATCAAACGGTCCGGCGCGGCCAGGACCAGCGCCTTGAAGGAGAGAATCCCGACCAGGCGGCGCTGGTCATCCACCACGAAGACCTGGTGGAAATCATCCACCTCCTCGGCCTGCTGACGGACCGCGGCCAGGGTGTCGGCCGAGGAGGAGCTGTCGTGGACGGTGACCATCTGGGTGGTCATCAGTCCGCCGGCGGACTCCTCGTCATAGCGGAGGAGGTGCTCGACATCCTCACGGTCCTCGACCGCGGCCAGGATGCGAAGCTGGTCCGCGGGCTCCATGTCGCCGAGGAGGTCGGCCGCATCGTCGTCCTCCATTTCCTCGACGATATCGGCCGCCGTCTCGGCATCGAGCGCCGCCAGCATCTCCTCGGCGTGCGCCTCCTCGGGCATCTCGACCATCGCCTCGCCGGAAAGCGAGGGTGGCAGGCGGCGCACCACCTCGAGGCGCTCGTCGTCCCCAAGGGCGGCGAGGATGTCACCGAGGTCCACCGGCTCCAGGTCGTGAGCCAACCGCACGAAATCGTCGAGCCGGCCGGCGCGGACCAGCTCCACCATTCCCTCCAGCGTCGGCTCCCCGCCGCTCATGGGCCGACTGGACCGAGGGTGACGGTGACGGGGGGACGACGCCGCACCACGAGGCGCTCCACCCGGAGCGGCGATGCATGGAGCACATCGACCTCCAGCCCGCCGAGACGAAACCGCTCCCCCGCCTTCGGGATGCGGCCGAGATGTTCCACCAGCCGGCCAGCCAGCGAAACGGCGTGACCCTCGGGGAGCGAGACACCGAGTCGCTCCTCGATCTCGTCCACCGGGGTGGTCCCATCGGCTTCGAGGAGGCCTGGCCCCGGCACCGTCTGAAGGTGGGGCGCGGAGTCCTCGTCGAAGATCTCGCCGACCATCAGCTCCAGGAGGTCCTCGAGGGTGGCCAGGCCGAGGGTGCCGCCAAACTCATCGATCACGACGGTCATGTGGCGGCGTTCGCGCTGCATGTCCACCAGGAGGTCGGCACAGGATCGTCCCTCCGGTGCTAGTGCCACCGGGCGGATCGGCAGCGGATCGCCGGGCTGCAGGCGGAAGAGGTCAAAGGCGTGGATCATCCCGACAATCTCGTCGAGGGTGCCCCGATAGACTGGGAGCCTGGTGTAGCCGCTTTCCCGAAAGAGCTGGCGGATTTCCACGATTCCGGCGGTCTCCGACACTGCCACCACCTCGGTGCGCGGGGTCATGACCTCGCGGACCTTCCGCTCGGCAAACGCCAGCACTCCGCCGATGGTGACCAGTTCCTGGTCGGCGGGGAGCCCACTCTGGGCACTGCCCCGCCAGATGCTGCCCAAATCTGTGGCAGGCACGCCCTCGCGATGAGGCAGAAAGACCCCGACTACTCGGCCCCACGGGCGGAGGATCGGGCCCAGGGAGGCGGCCAGCGATTCGGCCCGCGCGGCGGTGAGCCAGCGCGGCAGCATGAAGCCGCTGAAGAGGATGGCCGGCACGACACCGACCACGAGAAGGATGCCGAGTTCAAGCAGGGAGGTGCCGGCCACGAGCGCGCTGAGGATCGCGCCGAACAGGATGACCGCCAGCGACGTGGTCACCGAGGCGGCAGCCAGGTCGCGCTCCACGTCGTCGAGCCAGGCCAGCGATTCGGTGCCGCCGCGCAACCGCCGGGACACGGCATCGGCCAGTGCCGAGCGACTGGTGAGCAGCAGTGAGGCCTGGGCGGTGGCGCCGAAGAGCGCCAGCGCCAGCGCCAGGAGTGCCAGGACCCAGATCATTCGGCGGGCTCCTGAGGGGGGACTTCTTCTGCGATGGGACGGACCAGGACGCGCCGGATGCGCCGCCGCGCCACCTGCTCCACCTGCAGGCGATAGCCGACAAGCTCCACCGCATCGCCCGGCCGGGGCACCCGGCCGAGCAGCGCTAGGACCAGCCCACCCACCGTGTTCACGTCCTCGCGATCAAACTCGACCTGGAGCGAGGCCTCGAGCTCGGAGAGCGCCACCCCGCCCTGCACCGCCCACTGGCCCGGCGCCAGCAGCTGGATCGGGTCGCCCTCCTCCAGGTCGTGCTCATCCTGAATCTCGCCGACGATCTGCTCGACGATGTCCTCCAGGGTCACCAGCCCGGCGGTGCCGCCGAACTCGTCCACCACCACCATCAGGTGACTCGGTCCGTGCTGGAAATCACGCAACTGATGGCGAAGGGTCTTGGCCTCGGGGACATACTGGGCCGGGCGGATCAGGCTGCGCCAGTGGTCGGCGGGGGTGTCGGGCTCCAGGGCGGAGAGGCAGTCCTTGGCGTAGAGCACGCCAATCACCGAATCGGGGTCACTGTCCACGACCAGCAGGCGCGAATGGCGCGCCCGCTGGAAGGCGGTCATGATCTCGGAGGTGGACGCGGTAAGGTCCACCGAGGCAATGTCAATTCGCGGCGTCATCACTTCGGCGACGGTCATCGCCCCCAGGGCAAAGACACCGTGAAGCATCTCCCGATCCACCGCGGCGGCCAGGGCGGTTTCGGTGGAACGCTTGCCGCGGTCGGCAAAGGCCACCAGGGCCATGAGGGGTCGGAAGGCGGCAAGGGTCGGTTGGGCCAGCCGGCGCGCCACCGGCACCGACTCCGGGGACAGGACCGCCAGGAGCCGCGGCAGGAGATCGCCGACCAGCCAGAGCAGCGACACCACCAGGAGGAGGCGGATCCACGCCCCGGCGCCCGGCCACGCCCACCAGGTCCCGGCGAATGACGCCAAGGCAGCGGCCAGCACCAGCAGGGCCAGGTGGACCACATGGAGGACCCGCGGCGCGGCCAGGCTGGCCCAATCCCCACCTACTTCGGTGGCCAGGACCCGGGGCAATTCCGCTTCGCCCTGGGCCGCCAGCGACACCAGCCCGGCCCAGAGCGTGAAGATGGCTGCCGTGAGGAGGGCACCAAGCTGGAGGGCTTCGGTCATGCCAGCTCCGCCACGTACCGTTCCTGGCGGGTCCACATCGAGCTGGAGGTCCGGGCAGCGGCATCCTCAGGATGATCCCAACCGAGGACATGCAGGGTGCCATGCACGATCAGGCGGACCAGCTCCTGCCGCACGGGAATGCGGTGCCGCCTGGCGGAGCGAGCCGCCACCCAGGGACAGAGGTAGACATCTCCCATCAGTGCTCCGTCCGGAGCCGGCAGCGGGAAGGCCATGACATCGGTCGGGTAGTGGCGGCCAAGGGCAGAGGCGTTGAGACGCCGCATGGCATCGCGGCCCAGGAAGGTCACCGAGATCTCCGCCTGTCGGCGCTCGCCCTTGAGGACTGCAGCGACGACCTGCCGCACCCGCGCCTCGGGGAGCGGGCGCAGCCGCCCGCCAACCTGGATTCCGCTGGCCGCCACCGCGGGAGCACGGCTCACCCGGTCTGGTCTGCGGCGTACGCCAGGATGATTTCCCGTACCAGGCGGTGACGCACCACATCCGCCTCGGTCAGGTACTGGAACGCCACGCCGTCGATGCCCGGCAAGATCCGCTCAATCTGGATCAGGCCGGAATCCTCGCGATGCGGCAAGTCGATCTGGGTCTTGTCGCCCGTCACCACCACCTTGCTGTTCACCCCCAACCGGGTGAGAAACATCTTCATCTGGGCACCGGTGGCGTTCTGTGCCTCATCCAGGATGATGAACGCATCGGAGAGGGTACGGCCTCGCATGTAGGCCAGCGGCGCGATTTCAATGGTTCGAGTTTCGATGGCGCGCTGGACCTTGTCGCCCGGCATCATGTCCTCGAGGGCGTCGTACAGGGGGCGCAGGTACGGATCGACCTTGGCCTGCAGATCTCCGGGCAGGAAGCCGAGCGATTCGCCCGCCTCGACCGCCGGCCGGGCCAGGACGATGCGCTTGACCCGCTTGCGAGCCAGGGCCTGCACCGCCATGGCCACGGCGAGGTAGGTCTTGCCGGTGCCCGCCGGGCCGATGCCGATGACGATGTCGTGCGCAGCAATGACGCCGAGGTACTCGCGCTGGCCAGCGGTCTTGGGCACGATCGCCTTGCGGAGCCCGGGCAGCACGATCTTGCCATCGCCACTGGTCAGCTCGGGCGGCGGACCATCGGTGGCCAGGCGGTTCACGTCGTCGGGGGTCACCGCCTCCCCAATCCTGGCCAGGTCGATCATCCCCTGCACCACTGGCGTGGCCCGCTCCAGCTGCTCGATGGTGCCGTGGAGCGTCAGGGCATCGCCGCGCAGCGAGGCACGGATCCCCAACACCCGCTGCAGCTCGGTGATGTTGGCATCGTTGACGCCGGCTACGAGGAGCGGGTCGGCGCCCTCGATCGAGAGCTTGTTGTTGGCTTCGTCGTTCATGGGGCCTCGCTCCCGGCCAGGCCGAGTTCCCGCAGGTCGGCAGGGTCCACCGTGGTCGGCGCCCCCTCGAAGAGGGCCCGCTGGGCGGTCGTCTTGGGAAAGGCGATCACGTCGCGCAGGGAGGGCGCGCCCGAGAGCAGCATGACGATGCGATCCATCCCGAAGGCAAACCCGCCATGGGGCGGAGCGCCAGCCCGGAGCCCTTCGAGCAGGAACCCGAATCGCTGTCTGGCCACTTCCTCGGTCAGTCCCAGGAGGCCGAAAACCTGCTGCTGGATGGCGGGATCGGCAATCCGGAGGCTACCGCCACCCAGCTCCGTGCCGTTGAGCACCATGTCGTACGCCAGCGACCGCGCCCGCTCCGGCGCGGCGCCCAGCAGGGGCAGGTCATCGGGGTGGGGCGCGGTGAACGGATGGTTCACGGCATCGAGCCGCCCGGTGGCGGCATCCTTGTGGAAGAGCGGAAAGTCGATGATCCAGACGAATCGGTTCACCCCTGCCGGGATCAGGTTGAGCCGTTCGGCCACCTCGTGCCGGGTCCGATCGAGCGACGGACTGCTGACCGCATCCGGCCCCGCCACGAGGAGGCAGAGGTCGCCGTCCGCCAAACCGAGCCGGCCCGCCGCATCGGCCGGGAGGAACTTGGCAGCGCCGCCCTCAAGGGCACCGCCGACGCACTTGAGGCGGATCAGGCCCCTGGCGCCCAGCGTCTTGGCCGCGGCTTCGATCTCGTCCACCTGCTTCCGGCTGAGCGCTGCTCCACCCGGCACTCGGATGCCACGAACCCGACCGCCGGCCGCCAGGGCGTCCCGGGTGATGCCGAAGTCGGCGTCGGCAAAGACCGCGCTGGCGTCGAAGAGCTCCAGCCCGAACCGCAGGTCGGGCTTGTCGCTGCCGTACCGCTCCATGGCCTCGGCGTACCTCATCCGCGAAATCGGGGTCTCGATCGACTGCCCCGCCGCCGTCCACAGCGCGTGGACCAGCCCTTCCCCAAATCCGAGGATATCCTCGATTCCGACAAACGACGCTTCCATGTCGATCTGGGTGAATTCCGGCTGCCGGTCGGCGCGGAGATCCTCGTCGCGGAAGCACCGCGCGATCTGGATGTAGCGATCGAGTCCCGCCACCATCAGCAACTGTTTGTACAGCTGCGGCGACTGCGGCAACGCGAAGAACTCCCCCCGATGGACTCGGCTGGGCACCAGGTAATCGCGGGCGCCTTCCGGGGTGGGCTTGGTCAGGATCGGGGTTTCGATTTCCAGGAAACCCAGCGCGTCGAAATACCGCCGAGTGGCCTGCATCAGCTTGTGGCGGAGGATCAGGTTGGCCTGGAGTTCGGGACGGCGGAGGTCGAGTACCCGGTGCCGAAGCCGCAACTCCTCGGCGGGAAGCTCGGCGCCTTCCCGCAGCGAGACGGGAATGACCGGTGTCTCGGCGGGCCCGACCACGGTCAGGGTATCGACCTGCACCTCGACTTCTCGGGAATGCATAGTGTCGTCCCGGGCCGGGGTGGGCCGGAGCGCCACGATACCCTCGACCAGGATGACCGACTCCACTCCCGGCTGGGCGGCCCGGGCCAGGACATCGGCCGGGGTCCATCGCGGGTCGCAGGAGAGCTGCACCAACCCGTCGCGGTCGCGCAGGTCAATGAAGACCAGCCCGCCGAGGTCGCGCCGGCGATGGATCCAGCCGCCGAGCCGGACCCGCTGCCCCACCACGGTGGCGTCGAGCGATCCGCAACGGTGGGTGCGGAGGAGGGTGGCGGCTTGGGGGTCGTTCGGGG
>JAWXBA010000367.1:0-8741 GCA_034439775.1 Gemmatimonadota bacterium
CCCGAAACCCGAAACCAGAAACCAGAAACCAGAAACCAGAAACCCGAAACCCAGTTCCCCATTCCCCATTCCCCATTCCCTGCCATGATCCCCATTCCCCGCATCCTCCTGGCCGACTGCGACGCGATGTTCTGCGCCGTGGCGCGCCTGGTCGATCCGGACGGGGCGGGGCAGTCGCCGCTCCTGGTGGTGGGCGGCAGGCGTGGTGGCCGCGGTGTGGTCTGTTCCGCTTCCTATGAGGCGCGTGCCTTTGGGGTCCGGTCCGGCATGCCGATTTCGCAGGCGGAGCGGCTCTGTCCCGACGCGATGTTCGTTCCGGTGCCACGAGGCGTTTGCGGGGAGAAAAGCCGAGAGGTGCACGCGGTGCTGCAGGATTGGTCGCCGATCGTGGAACCCGCGAGCATCGACGAGTTCTATCTCGCCATGACCGGCACCGAGGCGGTGTATCGAGACGAGTCCCTGGCGGTGACAGCAAGTCGGATCCGAGCCGACGTGCTGGGGCGCACCGGGCTCGCCGTCTCGATCGGAGGCGGCACTAATCGGCTGGTGGCCAAGCTGGCGGTGGAACGGGCCAAGCCCAGCGCCGGCGGCCCGATTCCCGGTGTGCACATCGTCCCCACCGGGGAAGAGGGCGCCTTCCTTCGGACCCTGGACCTCGCCGCCATTCCCGGGGTGGGCCCCCGGATGGTGGAGCGACTGGCGCGGTATGGATTGTCTCGGGTGGACGATGCGCTTCGGGTCGAACTGCCCTCCTTGCAGGCGTGGTTCGGCACCCGCACCGGTCAGTGGCTGCACACCCGGATCCGGGGTATGGGCAGCGACGTGGTGGACTCGGGGCAAGGGGAGGCCAAGTCGGTCAGCCGTGAGGAGACCTTCTCCGAGGATTTGGCCAGCACCGCCGAACTGAAGGTCGAACTGCTCCGGCTGGCGGTGCGGGTGGCGCATGACCTGCGCAGCCACGGGCTGGTGGCCCGAACCATCACGGTCAAGATCAGGGACTTCGACTTCCGGACCAGGCAGGCCAGCCGGACCCTTGCCGCGCCGGTCGATTCGGATCGGGCCATCCATCGGGTGTCCCATGAACTCTTCCAAAAGCTGAGGCAGGCCCGCGGGGCCCCGGCGCGCCTGTTGGGCGTGGGGTTGTCGCAGTTTGGCGCCGGCGACGCGGCGCAGCAGCTGGGTCTCTTCGCGCCGCCCCGGTCGGCGACGATCGAATCGCCCCGCGACCGTCAGGTGGCGCAGCTCGTCGATCGGATCAACGAGCGCTATGGCCGGGACGGGATCGTGCCTGGGGCTTTGGCGGACAAGGCGGATAGGGCGGACAAGACGGAGGGTTGAGTCTGGCCGATAGCGAGTCATATGCTCCGGCACCCGGCACCCGACACCCGACACCCGGCACCCGGCACCCCATTCCCCGTCCCTTACACCAAGTGCACCGCCGTCGCCTTGAGCGCCGCATGGAGCACCTCTCCAACCGCCGGCTGCATCTCGTCGGCGGTGGCGGAAGTGATGACCGCCACCAGCTGGACTCCGGCATCGAGGTGGACGTAGGCCAGGGCACCGGTGCGCTCCACCCGGGTAATGCGGGCGGGGAACCGATTCCGCGGGGTTCCCGGGAATGGGTCCCGGCTCAGCAGGATGTCCTCCGGGCGGATCACGGCATGCGCCGGTCCCTCATGCGATGCGATGACCTCCAGGCTGAGCGCCCCGCTCTGGAATCTGGCAGCGAACGGATCTCCTTCGGTGCCGGCCTGGCTTCGCTCCAGGACCCCAGCGAGCACCGTGCCCGCGCCGATGAACCGCGCCACGAACGGTGAGTTGGGAAACCGGAACACCTGGTCTGGTGGTCCGGCCTGGGCGACCCTCCCCTCGGAGAGCACCGCCACCTGGTCGCCGAGGCGCAGGGCGTCGTCAAAGTCGTGGGTCACCTGCAGGGTGGTGGTCCCCTCGCGCTCGTGCAGCGTGCGGAGCTCGCGGCGCAGGAGGTGGCGCATCGACGGGTCCACCGCTGCGAAGGGCTCGTCCAGCAGGAGGATCGAAGGTCGCGGGGCCAGGGCGCGGGCCAGCGCCACCCGCTGCTGCTCCCCGCCGCTCAGCCGCCCAACGCCGCGATCGAGCAGCGCCTCGATCCCGAGCATGCCCGCCAGTGATTCGACCCGGGCGTCCTGCTCCGCTGGGCTCTGGGTGCCATGTCGGAGTCCGTAGCGGATGTTGTCACGGACGCGCAGGTGTGGAAACAGGTGGTACTGCTGATAGACGAAGCCAACGCCGCGCTGCTCCGGCGGCAGGTGGGTTACGTCCACCCCGCGAAGAAACACCCTGCCATCCCGCACCGGGACATGCCCCGCAATCGCTTCGAGCAGGGTGGTCTTGCCGGATCCGGTCGGCCCGATGACCAGGGTGTAGGCACCCTCCGGAATCTCCAGGGAGACGTTGTGCAGGGTGAAGGCGCCCGCCGGCACCGTGAGCTGCTCGAGGCGGATCATGCCGTCTCGTGCCCGCGCTGCAGCAGGCGCACCAGGAGGAACACGGCCACCGCCACCAGGAGCAGGACCACCGCCGCCGGCACCGCCGCCTCCAGGCCGTAGAGCGTAAAGCGATCGTAGATCAGGATGCTGGCCACTTTCGGATTGTAGGTCAGGATCACGATCGACCCGAACTCACTCACCGCCCGGGCCCATGAGAGCAGGGCCGCTGCCAGGATGCCGCGACCGGCCAGCGGCAGCGTGACGCTTCGGAACGCCTGGAACCCGCTGTCGCCCAGCGACCGTGCCACCCGCTCCAGGCGGGGATCGACGCCGTGAAACGCCTCACGGGCCCCGCTGACCAGGATCGGCGCGCTGACGAAGAGCATGCCGGCCACGATGCCGGGCACATGACTGACAAACTCCAGTCCCGCGTTGGCCAGCACCCCGCCGACTGCCGATCGCCGGCCGAGGAAGAGCAGCAGGGCGATGCCGGCCACCGGGTGGGGGATCACCACCGGCAGCTCGATCAGCCCGGCCACGAGGCGTCGTCCCGGGAACCGCGCCCGGACCAGGAACCATGCCAGCGGCACCCCCAGCAACAGAGCCAGCCCGGTCGCGGCGGTCGCGGTGAGGACCGTGAGGAGGATCGAGGCCCGCAGCTCCGGATCCCGGGCGGCGCCGGCCAGGCTGGTCGGGGTGGCATCGAGCAGGAGGCGGAGCACCGGTCCCGCAATGAACAGGATCAGCAGGCTTGCGAGGAATGCGGCAACCAGGCCGCCTGGCCGGGTGGGGGGAGACGACACAGGTTGCATCGGTGTAACTTATACCCTTCAAGTGCCGTTCCACCCACCGGGAGAAGCCCCCATGCAGCTCAGCGCCGCGATCCAATCCGCCATGAACGACCAGCTCCGCAAGGAGCTTAACGCCTATTACCTCTATCTCTCGATGGCGGCCTACCTCGGCCATCGCAACTACGAGGGGTTCGCCAGTTGGATGCGCGCCCAGGCCACCGAAGAGCAGGCGCATGCCATGAAGATCTTCGTCTACATCGAGGACCGGGGCGGCCGCGTCAAGCTCGGCCCCCTCGACGAGCCCCAGCATGACTTTGCCAGCCCGCTGGAGACCTTCACGGCGGCGCGCGACCATGAGTCCAAGGTTTCGGCGTCGATCATTGCGCTCTATGAACTGGCCATCAAGGAAAAGGACTACGCCTCCCAGGCGATGCTCCAGTGGTTCATCACCGAGCAGGTCGAAGAGGAGAAGACCAGCAGCCAGATCGTCGAGACCCTGGAAATGGTCGGTGACAACGCCAACGGCCTCTACATGTTTGACAAGGAACTCGGCCGCCGGGGAGCCTCGGCCTGAGCGCACCACGGCTCGGGTTCGTGGGCCTGGGTGCCATCGGAACCCCGATGGCCGTCAGGCTCGCCGAGGTCCACCCGCTCCTGGTCTGGAACCGCACCCCGGCCAGGGCAACCGCCGCCCTCTCCGCGCACCCGGGAATGGCCGCCGCGGCCACGCCCCGGGAACTGGCCGTGGCGTGCGAAGTCGTTCTCCTCTGTCTCTCCACCTCGAGCGATGTCGAAGCGGTCCTCGGCGGGCCCGATGGGCTCGAAGCAGGGCTGCAACCCGGATCGCTGGTCATCGACTGCACTTCCGGGGAGCCGGCTGCCGCACGCCGACTGGCCGGGCATCTGGCGGCGCGCGGCGTGGACTACGTGGACGCCCCCGTCAGCGGCGGTACCAACGGCGCGGCGGCCGGCACCCTGACGGTGATGGTCGGTTGCCCCGCCGAGTTGTTCCCCCGGATCGAGGCGGTCGTGGCTCCCTTTGCCGGCCGTGTGGTCCGGATGGGGCCGGTCGGGGCAGGGACGGCCATGAAGGCGGTCAACAACGCGCTCCTGGCGGTGAACATCCTGGCGGTGGGCGAGGGCCTGGCCGGCCTGACCAAGGCCGGGATAGACCCTCGTCTTGCCCTCGACGTCTTGAACGGTTCGAGCGGACGATCGTTTGTCAGCGAGGTGCTGGTGCCGGAGCGGGTGCTGACCGGCCTCTGGCCCAACACCTTCCGGTTGGCGCTTCTCCACAAGGACATCGGCATTGCCGCGGGGCTGCTGGCCGAGCAGGGCATCGAAGGGCCAGTCCTCGCGAAGGCATTGGCGCAGTATGCTGAGGCTCGTCGGGCACTCGGCGATTCCGCCGACTACCTCGAAGCGATCCGGGTCATTGAGGAGCAGGCAGGGGTGGCGATTCGTGGCTGATCCGGTGGCGAGGGGACATGGATGAGTGAATGGGGAGCAACGACCCGCCTGCGGGTGGGCGTGCGACTTGCCAACGGCGAACAGATTGCCGGGGAGCTGCACCTGCAGCCCCGGGTGTCGCATCACAACGGACCGGAAACCCCGCTCGATCTGCTGAGCCGGCCGGAACCGTTCTTCCCGATGGCCTTTCCGGACGATTCCATCCGGTTCATCGGCAAGGCCCAGGTGGCGATGATCATCTGCGACCCGATGCCGCCCGAGTCGGAGCTCGATCGCCTGGGGATCACCCAGTTTGTCGAAATGGAGCTTGCCCTGGTCGACGGCACGATTTGTCGTGGTCGTGCCGGGGTGACGCTCCCCCCGACCCGGCACCGTCCGATCGACTGCCTCAACGCCCCCGGTGACTTCATGGTGCTGTGGAACGACGGCGCCGCCATGTACATCAATCGGGCATGCATCCGCATGGCTCGTCCCCTGGAGTGATTCCCGATGGCACGACTTGACCGATTCCTGTCGGCGATGAAGGAACACGGCGCCGACAGCCTGCATCTCGCCACGGGCACCCCCGCGCGCCTGTCGATCGGGGGCACCTTGCGGCCGGCCACCAAGGAGCTCTTGGACGAGGACACCCTCGCCGGGCTTCTCAAGGAAGTGGCGCCTGCCGAGATGGCGGCCGAACTCGGCCCCACCGTGGAGGTCACCTTTCGGTACCAGTCGCCGGTGGGGGAGGTAGAGGTCGCCGTCGCGCCAGCCGCCAGTGGCCTCGGTGCAGTGCTCCGGTTCGTGAATGGCCGGGTGGCGGCCCGCGCTGCCGAGCCGGCGGCCGCCGAGCTGGCCGGTGCGCGCGCTGAGCTCGACGAGATGCTCAAGTCGTTGTTCTCCTCCGGGGGATCCGACCTCCACCTGCGCGCCGGCGAACCGGCCATTGTCCGCAAGGATGGGCAGCTGGTGCGCCTCGATGGGGCACCGTTCGCCGCCCGGCATCTGGAAATCATGCTCCAGGCGATCATGTCCGAGCGCGACCTCGCCACCTATCGGGCCGACAATGACGTGGACTGGGCCTATGAGATCGAGGGGATTTCCCGGTTTCGCTGCAACGCCGGCCGGGATCGTTTCGGGCCGATCGCGGTCTTTCGGGTCATCCCCGCGGAGATCCTCAGCGCCGATCAGCTGAAAATCTCGCGTGAAGTGCAGCGGCTCTGCGACCTGACCAAGGGCCTGGTGCTCGTCACCGGGCCCACCGGGTCGGGCAAGTCCACCACCCTGGCGGCGATGGTGGATCTGGTCAATCGCACCCGGACCGACCACGTCCTGACCATCGAGGACCCGATTGAGTTCGTGCACCAGAGCAAGAAGTGCCTGGTCACCCAGCGCCAGGTGGGGTTGCACACGCGGTCGTTCAAGGCGGCGTTGCGGGCGGCGCTCCGGGAGGACCCGGACGTGGTCCTGGTCGGCGAGATGCGCGATCTCGAGACGGTGAGCATCGCGATCGAGACGGCCGAGACCGGCCATCTGGTGTTCGGGACCCTGCACACCACCACCGCCGCCTCGACCTTGGACCGGATCATCGACCAGTTCCCGGCCGATCGGCAGTCGCAGATCCGGGTCATGCTGTCGGAGTCGCTGCGGGGCGTGGTGGCCCAGGTGCTCTGCCGCCGGATCGGTGGCGGCCGGGTGGCGGCGCGGGAGGTCCTGCTCTCGATCCCGGCAGTCTCCAACCTGATTCGGGAGGGGAAGACCTTCCAGATCCCCTCGATCATGCAGACCAATCGCAAGATCGGGATGATCCTGCTCAACGACGCCCTCATGGATCTCGTGGAGAAGAAGGAAGTGGAGCCCAGGGAGGCGTATCTCAAGTCCTCCGACAAGGCGTCGCTGCTGACTTCGCTCAAACAGCGCGGCTTCACCACCACGTTCCTGGACGAGGGGTGACCGCCGCCCCGGTCCTGGTGCTGGTGGAACCGCAGGATCTGGTGAACATCGCCAGCGCTGTGCGGATCGCGAAGAATTTCGGGGTGGACCGGCTGCGGCTGGTCCGCCCCGCAGTCTTTGATGCCTGGCGGATCGAGGGGATTGCCCACAACACCGCCGATGTCATCGAACAGATTGCCATCGTCGATTCGCTCGAGGAAGCGCTGGCGGACACGGGATACGCCGTGGCGCTCACGGCGCGGGGGCGGGCCCAGAAGCGCTCGATCATGCGTCCGGACGAGGCCGCGTGGGAGCTGACCGCGCGGGCCGAGGCGGCACCGGTGGCGGTGGTCTTCGGGCGCGAGGACAAGGGGCTCTCCAACGATGAGCTCGATCGCTGCCAGGCATTGGTGACGATCGCGACCAATCCGGACTACCGATCCCTCAACCTGGCCCAGGCCGTCGCGATCGTCTGCTACGAGTGTTTCCTGGCGCGGGCCGGTTCCACCCAGCCGTTCAAGCCGCCCCGGCACCGCGCCGACCCCGCCACCGGCGAGCAGATGGAGCACCTGTTTGCCGACTGGGAACGCTCGATGTGGGCCATCGATTTCTTCAAGACACGCCAGCCTGATCGCGTCATGCGGGGCTTCCGGGAGCTGGTTTTCCGGGCCGAACCGGATGCCCGGGAGGCGGCGCTGCTCCGTGCCATCGGGATCGAGGTGCGGCGATTTCTGGAGCGAAATGGCGTCGAACTCCCGCCCGAGGCACACGGTGAGGACCGAAACGGGGCAGGGCGGACCGATCCCGACCTTGGCGTTCCCGATTCGACCCAAACTGAATGACTTGTATCAAGTTGCGACTCGGCTATTTTTATCCGATTCCTGCCCAGAGAACCGGGGTCTACCCTGAGCGGTTGCGTTCGCCGGGTGGCACTGGTGCGGCTGTGGCCCGCTCTACCTGAAATCGCGGCGGAAGGCAGGCATGCGCAAGCTCATCATTCTCGGCGTCGGATCGGCACTCGTGGCGGTGGCGGCGCTGGTCGTTGCCGGTGATCGCCCTGGCATCACCGCCCAGGAGGCGGTGGTGCGCGATTCGGCCACCGCCTACGTGCTGGCCGCCACCGACACCGCCCAGCTCCAGGGCCCCCGTCAGCCGATCTTCTTCCGGCATGACATCCACGCCGGCCAGTACAAGATCTCCTGCCAGTACTGCCACTACTCGGTCAGCGTCGCGAGTGAACCGGGGATCCCCTCCCTCGAGACCTGCATGACCTGCCACACGGTGATCGGTGGCGCCTCGGCGGATACCGCGACCCGCAACGAGATTGCCAAGGTGCGGACCGCCTGGAACGAGAAGCAACCGGTGGAATGGGTGAGGATCCACACCCTGGGCAAGCATGCGCACTTCCCGCACATGCGGCACATCAAGGCCATGGGGCCCAACGCCTGCGCCACCTGCCACGGCGACGTGGCGCGCATGCCCCAGGTGTTCAAGGTCAACAACGTCAACAACATGGGCTGGTGCATCAGCTGTCACGTCGAGCGCAATGTCTCGCGTGATTGCACGGTGTGCCACTACTGAGCGGACCGGGAGTGTCGATGCCTGACGAACGGCCACGCGAGATGGATCGCCGCAGGTTCCTGACGGTGCTGGGAGTTTCCGGCGCCGGGACTGCCGTCCTCTCGGGCTGCTCCACCGACAAGGTCGAGAAGCTGATCCCCTACCTGGTGCAGTCTGAAGACCAGGTGCCGGGGCTTCCCACCTATTACGCCAGCACCTGCACCGAGTGTTCGGCCGGATGCGGATTGCACGTCAAGACCCGTGAGGGTCGGGCCATCAAGCTCGAGGGCAACCCGGAGCATCCCGTCAATGCCGGGACCCTCTGCGCCCGTGGCCAAGCCGGACTGCAGGGACTCTACAATCCGGGCCGGCTGACCAGCCCGATGCAGCGGAACGCTTCCGGCGGGTTTGATCCGATCGAGTGGGATGCCGCTATCACGCTGCTGGCCCAACGGGTCGGCGGGGCGGGGGCCGGGGTCGCAGCGATCAACGGCTACGGGGCAGGGACGTTCTCCTCCCTCCTTGCCGATTGGGTCGGCGC
>JAWXBA010000368.1:0-7828 GCA_034439775.1 Gemmatimonadota bacterium
CATGACAGGGGTCCGGAGGGGGCGGGTGGCATAGGGCCACAGGGAGTGGCGTAACGCCTTCACACTACTAGATTTAAACGATGTGGTCAATGCCGCGACTCCGAGGCCGTCAATGGTGCAAGGTGTCTGAAAAGTATTCGGTTCGCGGCACGCTGCTTGGCGGGCTCCTGGCGCTCTTTGGGTGTGGTGTTGGTGCCACGCCGTTGCTGGCACAGCAAGCCCTGGTCGTCCGAAAGTTGAGCTTCGAGGGGAACCGCGCGCTCGACGACCTCCAGCTCAGCGCCGCAATCGCCACGACCCGCTCCAGCAGCTTTGCCACCATCCCCGTCATCCGGATCCTGGGGTTGGGCGAAAAGCGCCGCTTCGACGAGCAGGAGTTTCTCCGCGATCTGCTCCGGCTCCGGCTGCTGTACCGGATCCATGGATTCCTTGAGGCGCAGGTCGACACCCTCGTCCGGCGGACGACGGAGGATGTCTATATCACCTTCCGGATTCACGAGGGTGAGCCGGTGCGGGTCAGCAGCCTCGAGATATCCGGCCTGGACGCGGTTCCCGGTGGACGAGCCCTGCTGGAGGACCTGCCGCTCCAGGTCGGGGACCCGCACTCCCGGGTCGCGATCACCGCCACCGCCGACACCATCTCCGAACGGCTCCGCGACCGCGGCTACCCCACCGCGACGGTCTACCTCGACCGGAACGCGGTCGACTCGGTCAACCGGGCGGCAGACCTGTCACTGCGAGTGGAGGCCGGCGCTGCGGCGATCATCGGCAGCATCCGGGTGACCGGCACCACCTCCCTGGACACCGCCTTCGTCCGCTCCCTGGCCGCCACCGACCTGGGTCGGCCATACCGGTTCCGGGACCTGGTGGCCAGCCAGCGCAACCTGTACCGGACCGATCTCTTCCGGTTCGCCAATGTCGGCATCGACACCACCCAGTTCCGGACGGGCGACCCGGTGGTTCCGCTGCTGATCCAGGTCAATGAGGGCCGGTTCTACCGGGCCAGGGCCTCGGCGGGCTACGGTACAACCGACTGCTTTCGCACCTCGGCCGGCTGGACCGCCCGGAATCTGTTCGGCGACGGCCGAGCCTTGGACCTCCAGGCCAACCTCTCGAAGCTTGGCGTCGGGAAGCCGTTCGACTGGGGCGCCGGCGATCGCTGGATCTGCAACCAGTTGGCCACCGATTCGATCGGTTCCCGGAAGGTCAATTACAGTCTGGGCGCCACCTTCCGGAAGCCCACGTTCATCTCACCGGACAACCGGCTGTCGGTGTCGCTGTTCGCCGAGCGGCGATCAGAGTACCGGACCTACCTGCGCGAAGAACTCGGCGGGAGCGTCACCCTCTCCCGCGAGACGCTGCGCTCCACGCTCCTCAACTTCACCTATCGACTGGCCTACGGCGGCACCGAGGCCAATGATGCCTCGTTCTGCGCCTACTTCAACGCCTGCGCGCTGGAGGACATCAGTCGGCTGCGGGAGAAGCGGCTCCTCGGCACCGTCACCGCGAGCGCCAGCCGGCAGCGGGTCAACAATCTGCTGGATCCGACCCGGGGACACCTCTTCAGCGGTGAGGCCACCGTGAGCTCCCGGGTGCTGGGATCGTCTTCGCTCACGGAGTTCACCCGGTTCATCGTGGAGGGCTCCGTCTATCGGTCGCTCGGTGGCGATGCCGTCCTGGCCACCCGGCTCCGAGGTGGGCTGGTGTTTTCTCCCCGGGTCTCCCTCGCGTCCGATGCCGCGAGCTTCCTCCCACCGGAGCAACGGTTCTATGCCGGCGGCTCGGATGACGTGCGGGGCTTTGCCCGGAACGAGCTCGGCCCGGTGGTCTACGTGGTCCGGGGCGAGGCCATCATCGACGGGGAGGTGCCCGACGGCGAGGTGCGAGTGGTGCCCACCGGCGGCAATACCCTGGTGGTGGCCAACGTCGAGTTGCGTCTCCCCTCGCCGCTGTTCAGCCATCAACTGCGGTTCGCGGCCTTTGTGGACGCTGGCACACTCTGGCAGCGGGGCGGGACTGGTCTGCTGTCCGCCGCGATGCGGGTGACGCCGGGCATCGGGATCCGGGCCACCACGCCGCTCGGGCCCGCCCGCCTGGACGTGGCTTACAACCCCTATGAGCTGGAGCGCGGCACCCTCTTTCGCACCACCCCGGATGGTGGCCTCGAGATCCTGAAAACCGACTACCGCCGGAGCGATCGGGACCGCGGTCGGCTGACCTGGCACTTCAGCGTCGGATATCCGTTCTGATGACCCGCCGTGCCCTGTACCTCCTGGGCCTGCTGATCGCGGGGGGCGTCGCGGCCGCGCTCGGCGCCATGTCGGCGCTGACCTGGACGGGGCCGGGGCACGCCCTGCTGGCGCGGGTGGTGAGCCAGGAATCCGGCCGACTGATCCGGGGCCGAATGACCGTGGCGGGGCTCTCGGGGAACTTCATTTCGCAGGTCGGGTTTACCGATCTCGAGGTGCGGGATACCACCGGCGCCTTGCTGATCGCCGTGCCAGCAGGGCAAGTCAACTTCCGGTTGCTGTCGCTGCTCCGCGGACGTCTGGTGTTCGACGCCGTCAGGCTCGAGCGGCCCCGGATCGAGGTGGTGCAGCACCGCGGCGGGCGGCTCAACCTCGACGAGATCCTCAAGAGCGGGGAAGGGACTGGCACTGGCGGTCCGATCTGGCTGGAACTCCGCCAACTACGCGTGGAGAATGGGCAGGTCCAGATCTCCCTGCCCTGGAACTACCCCGGTCAGCTCACCACCGCCCGGGCGCGCGATTCCGCGTTGGCGGCCAACCGGGCCGTGGCGGGCCGTCAGGTCGTTGCGGGTCCCGAAGGACTGACCGCCATCCGTACCATCGCGGCACTCAACACCCACATTCCCCTGCTGCGCCTCAGCACCCCCGACCAGCTGCCGATCCGGGCCGTGGTGAACACCTTCTCGGGCCGCGTCAGCGACCCGGCGCTCGACATCCGGGCCCTCAGCGGCACCCTCGAGACCGCCGGGGACAGCCTCCAATTTGCCCTGGCTCGGCTGGAACTCCCGGGGACCTCCGCCACCGGCCGGGGCCGGGTCAACTGGCCCCTGGATACCCTGCTCTTCAATGCCGAATTCGTCGCCCCACGGCTGGCTCTGGCCGACCTCCGGTTCATCAATCCCGACTTTCCCGACTTTACCGGCCACGCCCGCGCCAGGTTGTCGGCGAGCAATGGTACCCTGCTGCGCACCGAAGTGCTGGAACTTTCCGTCGGCGATGCCACCAGCGGGGTCGAAGGCCAACTCGTGGCCCTGGCCCATACCCAGCGAGGGCTCGGCTTCGAGGGACTTTCCCTGCGGCTGCGCGACCTGGACCTGGAGGTGGTCCGCCCCTATCTCGACACCCTGCCGATGCGCGGCCGGCTGTCGGGAGCGCTGGAGTCGGACGGGTACTTCGACAACATGCGGGTCAAGCTCGACTGGCTTTTCCACGATGCGGCGGTGGCGGGGGAGCCGCTCAGTCGGGTGGCGCTCGAGGGGCGAGTCAGCACCGGAGGCGCCGCCGGCTTCACCTTTCACGATGTGGCACTTCCGGCGGCCGACCTGGACATGGGGACGCTCCGAAACCTGGCCCCGGCGGTCCTCCTGGACGGTCGCCTGGCGCTGAGCGGCCGGCTGGACGGCGCCTGGACCGACGCGACATTCACCGGGCTCATGGAACACCGGGACGGCGAGCTTGCGCCCACCCAGGCCGAGGGGAGCTTCCACCTCGATACCCGGACTTCGCGAACCCGGGTTGCGGCCGACCTGATGTTCAATCCGCTCTCCCTGGCGGGACTGGCGGCCACCTTTCCGCAACTCGAGCACCAGCCGACGCTGACCGGACGGGTCTGGATCGAGGGGCCGACCGACTCGCTGCTCCTCGATGCCGACCTGACCGGGCCGATTGGCCATGTCCAGGCTCGGGGGGTGATCCGCCTCGACGGGGAGGTCCCCGTCGCCGAGGGACTGTTGCTGGTGTTTGAGCAACTCGACCTGAACGCGCTCGGCGCCGCGGCGTCGAGGACGGTGCTCCAGGGATCGCTGCTGGTGGACGGACTTGTCGACACCACGGGGACGCCCCGGGGCGACCTGGTCATCAGTCTCGGCGCGGGGTCGATCCAGGAATTCCAGATCGATTCGGCGCAGGCTCACCTGCAGGTGCCGGCCGGGATGCTGGTGATTGACAGCGCCCAGATCAGCTGGCGGGGAGGGCGGGCGCGGGCCGACGGCACCCTCGGGTGGCAGGCGCCGGATTCCGGCACGGTACAATTCTGGTTTGAATCGGACGACCTGTCGAGCCTGGACTCCCTGGTCCGGGTGGCCACCGGCTGGATCAGCGACACGCTGCTCCGGCAGCCCCTCTCGGGGCGGCTCTGGGTGGGTGGCCAATTGACCGGTGCGCTGGACCAACTCCGAGCGGAGCTGACCGCGGAAGCCGATTCGATCGGACTGGATGGCTGGTCGATGCCGCGGGCCGAAGCCGACCTGGTGTGGCAGGGCGGAGCGGAACCGCGAATCATCGTGCAGATGGTGGCCGACTCGGTGCGCCGCGGCGGGGTGAAGTTCAATGCCATCCGTGCGGCAGCCAGCGGTCCTTTGGATTCCCTTTCCTGGTCCGGGGGGCTCCGTGGCGGGCCGACCACCGGGCTGACCGCCTCCGGGCGCTGGATGACCCATGCCGGTCGCCAGATGGCCCTCGATACGGTCTTCCTGGATCTGGGGCGGAACACCTGGACGCTACGGGAACCCGCCATGATCACCCTGGCCGACTCGGTGATCACCATCGGATCCCTGGCCGTGACGGCGGCGGATGGCTCCGGAATCCTGGAACTCACCGGCGACCTGCCGGGGCGCTCGGAAGGCAACCTGGAAGTTCGCCTGCACGGTTTTGCCGTCCAGGATCTCTACGGGCTCCTCCAGCAGGACACGGCCGGGGTCGGCGGCGAGCTGTCGCTCGACCTCCGGATCAGCGGCACCTCACGCGCGCCCCGGTTGCGGGGGAGTCTTTCGGTGCGCGGTCCCGTCTTCGGCGATGTGCAGGCCCCGCTGGCCCGCGCCGTGCTGAACTACGAGAATCGCCTGCTCGAATCCAACGTCACCTTCTGGCGCACCGGCGAGCCGATCCTGGAGGTCGAGGCGCGACTGCCGATTGACCTGGCTTTCGAGGCGGCGGCGGCGGACCGCTTCCTGCCGGGGGCGCTGGAGATCCGGGCCTTTGCCGACAGCCTGGACATGGCGGTCGTGGAGGCGCTGACGCCCAACGTTCGCCGGGTGACGGGCACGCTCTCCGCCGATGTCCGGGCCGCCGGGACCTGGGCGTCGCCGGAGCTGTCGGGCCAGGTGGAGCTGCGGCGGGTGGGGCTGTCGGTGCCGAGTCTCGGGGTCCGCTACGAGCCGGTGACCGGCACCGTGCGGCTGAGCGGCGACTCGCTCTGGTTCGATGCGGTCCAGGTCAACGGCAGCACCAGTCTCAACCTTGGATTATTCGAGCGACCCAACCTCAGCGGGTCGCTGGCCATTCGCGGCGCGATCGGCTTCCCCCGGCTCGGCACCCCGGAACTTCGACTCCGGCTGGCCGCCACCGACTTTCTGATGCTGGATGTGCGGGACTTCCTCACCGCCCGGGTGCAGGGCAACGTGCAGCTCACTGGCCCGCTGTGGCGGCCGGTGCTGACCGGGGCCGCCAGGGCGACCAGCGGGGTGCTGTATTTCTCCGATCTGGTGACCAAGTCGGTGGTGAACCTCTGGGATCCCGCCGTGGCCGACCTGGTGGATACCCTGGAACTCAGGCGCCTCCGGTTGGGGGCGGCGTTTCAGAGCCGATTCCTCGATTCGCTCCGGATCGATGCCCTGAACTTCACGGTGGAGCAGGACTTCTGGCTCCGGTCGAACGAGGCCAATGTGCAGCTGGTGGGCAACGTGATCGTGAACAAGGTGCGCACCCGATACCGGCTGGATGGCGCCCTCAATACGCCACGGGGAACCTACTCGCTCAAGGTGGGCCCTGTGGTGCGCGAGTTCGTGGTCCAGTCGGGGAGTGTGCGGTATTTCGGGACCCCCGACCTCAACGCCGACGTGGAGATCAACGCCACCCACCAGTTGCGAAGTACCGCGGTGGGCACCGAGGACGTGACAGTCACCGCCCGGATCGGGGGCACGATCCTGGTGCCCCGGCTGAGCCTCGAGACGGACATCCGGCCGGCCATTCCGGAGCGGGATATCATCGCGCTGCTGGTGCTGGGCCGGCTGGGTGGTGGGGTGGGGACTACCGCCGATGCGCTCAGCATCCAGTCCGGGCTGGCCGTGCTGTCCGGGGTGCTCTCCAGTGAGCTGAGCCGGGCGCTGATTGCCGAGGGCGGGCTGCCGCTGGACATGATCGAGATCCGGGCCCCCTTCGATGCCGGGCGCGACTCCTGGGCCGGTGGCCCGACCCAGCTGGTGGCCGGTCGGGCGCTGGGGCGCAAGTGGTTCGTGACCCTGAACGCCGGGTTCTGCAGCGACTTCGCGTTCGCCGCCCACAATTTCGGGGCCAGTCTGGAGTATCGCCTCAACCGAGAATGGCGCCTGCAGGTCAGCGCGGAGCCGGGCCAGATCTGCAGTGTGGCCGGGATTTCAAGCGCCGCATTGGCGCTGCAACGGTATCAATTCGGCGCCGACCTGCGCTGGGAACGAGAATTCTGAGATGGCGCGGGCCCTGCTGATCATGAACCCCGCTGCCGCGCGGACCACGCCGGCGGCGATTCAGACCGCCGAGGCGGTGCTGCGTCGAGCGGGGTGGCAGACCGAGGTGCTGGCCACTGGCGGCAGCGGCGACGCTCGCCGGCTGGCCGAGTACGGCCGGGAGCAGGGCGTCGATGTGGTGGCAGTCTTTGGCGGCGACGGCACCACCATGCAGGCCGCCTCGGCCCTGGTGGGCACTGACGTGGCGCTGGCCCTGATTCCGGGCGGCACCGGCAACATCCTGGCCGGCAACCTGCGGCTGCCCAAGTCGCCAACCCGCGCCGCCGAGATCGTCGTCAAGGGGTACTCGCGCCGCCTGGATCTCGGGCGCGTGGAGCGCCCCGACGGGGTGCACTACTTTGCGGTCGCGGCCGGGGCCGGCATGGATGCGCGGGTAATGACCGAGACCAACGCCGCCCACAAGCGGCGCTGGGGCATTGGCGCCTACTGGGGAACCCTGATGCGGGTGCTGCCCGAGATCCGCAGCATATCGTGTGTCATTACGGTGGACGGGGAGCCGTTCAGCGCCGAGGCGGTGGTGGTGCTGGTGTCCAATTGCGGCGAGGTGATTCCTCCCTTCTTCCGGCTGCGAAGCGACACCTCCCCGGAGGACGGACTGCTCGATGTGACGGTGGCCCGCGCCGATTCGGTCTGGCAGGGGATCCGGGTGTTTCGCGAGGCGCTGCGGTCCCGCGCCGAGCACACTGCCAACCCGGCCATGCTCGGCTTTGCGCGCGGCACCGAGATCAAGGTGGAATCCGCCGAGCCCATGCCGGTCCAGCTCGATGGTGATGGCTGCGGGGAAACCCCGTTCACGGCGACCGTCGTGCCCGGCGCCATTCGCATCATGCTCGGGGAGCGTTGAGATGTCTCAATCGTATTTTACCCTCCCGCCCGAGGGGCGGAACCGGAGGCCACTGGCATGACCGATTCGATCCTGCTGATCCATGGCGATGCGGAGACCCTCCGCACCGCCGGCAGCCACCTGGAGCAGCTCGGCTACGATGTGACCCGCGAACTGAATGGGGATGCCGGCCTGCTCACCGCGGAACGCATTCGTCCCGGCGTGGTCCTCCTGCATCATGCCCTGGCCGGCGG
>JAWXBA010000369.1:0-5026 GCA_034439775.1 Gemmatimonadota bacterium
AGGGTTGAGCTTTTCGTGCCCCATTTTTCCATTCCCCTGGCCCGGGGGCGGGGTTGGCCCGTTTTTCATCCCCCCCCCCCCCCTGCTTTTCCGAGTGGTGGCGTTCGCGTTAGCGGGCGTCATTGCAACTGCAGCACTGAGGTCCTTCAGTGACGATTCGACCGGATCGTTCACACCCGTGGCATTCGCCGCGTCTACCCCCTTACTCTTTGGGTCGCTGAACCCGGGCGCAAGTTGCGAAGAGATCGCCGGCTGGGTTGAGGCGATGCGCGGTCGTCTTCCCACAACGCTCGTGGCGCTCTCGATGTACCCTGTTTCGTATCGTAGAGCCATCGTCGGCGCGCTGACGAACGATCAAAAGATCGCCGTATGGCGTGAACACCTTCGGACTTTCCTGTCCGGTGGAGAGGCTTTGGAGCCGGACCAGCGGCGCTTCATCGAGTCCGTGCTGGATCGCCTGGACGAGTTCTTCGCCGACGCGCGCGATGACGAAGCACTTGACGACCTTCAGGCCCGGTCCAAGGAGATACTGGGCTCCGGTCTCGCGACCCAAGTGTTCGGAAACCTTGGCCCGGTGGAGCCGAAGTCGGCCGTTATCGAGAATCTGGGGCGGGCCGCTGGGATCAAGTGCTCGTGCTCAACGTCGAGCGATTGGTGCGGGGGTAACTACGATTGCTATTCAGGGCCCTGTGACGCGACCTCACTGGGTTGCGGAACCTTCTTGCTGTACTCCTGCAACGGACTATGCTGGGACGGCGCGATGTGAACTGTCAGTGACCTGTCTATCGCCGTGAACGCCGAGAGCCCCCACAATGACGAGGGATCGTAGAGTGCGAGACAAATTTACATGGGGGCCCCGGCCGCGAAACGATGGGTCCCCGGATTCCGGTTCTTTGAGGAGGATAGCCGCCACCCGCCCATCCTGGCTGACGGTGGCTATCCCATCGACATTCCTCCTGCTCTACCCGGTGATCCTGTCCGGCCAGAGCGTTTTTTCCATCGCAAGTCCTTCCACTTGCTTGGAATGCACCATTCGAGTGACCCCTTCCACGCGGCTAGGCAGCGAGGGCGATGCCGTCGGTGTCGCCATTCTCGCTGAGGCGGCGGTAGACACGCGTGGCCGCTTCGCGGTCGCCTCGCCAATGACGGTCGGCGAGATCCTGATCTACGAGGCATCGGGCCGTTTCGTCCGGACGATCGGCCGCCGGGGAGGCGGACCCGGCGAGTTCGAGCACCCAGTAAAGCTGCGATTCGGCCCGGGGGATTCCCTGCACGTGCTCGAGGAGGGAACCGGTCGGTTCACCGTTTTCACCCCGGCATTGGAGCATGCTCGGAGTGTGACGCTTGCCGGCCGAGCCTTCAGTTTCGCGCTCGGCAGGTCGGGCCAAGTGGTCGCGGCAGCTCCCTCGGCGGCTGAGGGCCGCCAATTCGGGATTCAGGTCTTCTCGCCATCCGGCGAACGTCTGCTTGCCTTTGAGGAGGTCCCTGCTGGCGAAAACGCGGCTTCCGGAGCCGGCCGTCGCCATGTCGCTCTCGATCGCGAGGGGGGCGTGTGGACGGTGCGGCCGAATCGCTATGAGATCCGGTCGTATGATAGTCAAGGGAATCTGCGCCGGACATATCGTGGCATCCGGGATTGGATCTCCGGGGAGCCGCTCCCCACCAGATGGGATCTGACCAGACGACCCCCGGGCCAGATTGGTGCACTGGCTGTTGACGATGCCGGATTGGTCTGGGTTTTCGCCGTCGTTCCCGATGCCAATTGGCGCCCGCTCCAGCCGCAGGCGGGGCCACCAGATCCCTCGGCGATCTACGATACCCTCATCGAGGTGTTCGACCCCCGATCGGGAGCACTGGTTGCCCATGCCCGGGTCGATCATCTCGTCTTCCCGCTCCGCTCCGGCCAGATCTACGGGATCGTGCCACAGCCGAGTGGGGACCAGCAGGTACAGATCTGGAACGTCACGCTTCCTCGCACTCCCTGAGCGGCGCGGGCTGCCCCCACTCGGTTGAACCTATTGTACAGGTCATATTGCCAGGGGTATCGTGAGTAATTCGTGGTCGGTTGCTGCACGAGTCGCCCTGACGACGCTGCGCAACAGCCCCGTGCGGAGTCTGCTGTCGGCCTTTGGCGTTCTGGTCGGTATCGGTGCCCTGGTGGCGATTCTTTCCCTGGGCAGTGGACTCGAATTGGTGATGGCCGAGGAACAAGCTCGAACCCAGGATCCTAATATTGTACTCGTCTCTCCTGAGAGGATCGAGCTCGTTAATGGTCTCATAGTTCCGCCTGACTCGATGATGCGTCCGAATCTGGCGCACCTCGATTCTATTGCCGGTATGGTGCGCGGTAAGGCATCGGCAGCGCTTCGGGTCGCCTCTACCGAGCGAGTCGAAGTCGAAGGTATCCGGGCTCGGGTTGCCGCACAGATCCGTCGTGTTTCTCCAACCTATTACGAAGTCGAGCCGGTTAGCTTGGTGGCCGGGCACGTCGATCCGGCTAAAGCGGTCGTCAACGAGAGCTTCGTATCGACCCTCGGGCTGACCCCATCCGCCGCCCTCGGTCGGATTGTGAGTCGAGGCGAATCTCGGTACGAAATTGCTGGCGTTGTCGCCTCCGACCGGCCTGGCGCACCGCCACGCATTCTGGTCCCGCTGGAGGATTCTGCCGATGCGGCCGGCGACAACGTTCCCGCTGTCATCGTCCTCCGGGTGGCAGATTCGACGAACCGTGAGGCTGTTATTCGTGCTGCTCAGACTTGGGTCGAGACGAGCTTTTGGCCCGGCGCGGCGACCGTCTCTGGGGCTGGCCAATCGTATGACCGGACCATTGGCCAGATCCGAATGGTCAAGGCCGGGGTGGGCGCGATCGCTGGGATCGCCATCATTGCGGGCGCCATCGGGGTCATGAATATCATGCTGGCGTCGGTGCTGGAGCGGACCCGCGAAATTGGGATCCGGATGGCATGTGGAGCGCGCCGGCGGGACATCCGCCGGCAGTTCTTATTGGAGTCGATCGTGGTATCTCTGGCTGGCGCCGTGGTGGGGATCATGACCGGATTCGGCCTGGCCATGATTGTTGCGACAGTCCTTTCCCGCACAATTGAAGGAACCGCCCCGGTTCGGGCCGCCCTCCCTCCATTGGCGCTGATCGGTGTCTTGGCACTCTCGGTCGGCGCTGGTGCCATCGCCGGTTGGTATCCGGCGGGTCGCGCGGCCCGACTTGCGCCCGCGGAAGCAATCCGAGTGGAGTAGGTTGGCCGCAGGAAAAACACCCGGCTACCCCGACAGCACCCGCACTCTACCCGACTCGGCGAACCGAATGATCTCCCGGTCCATCGTCACCAGTGTTACCCCTTCCACCTGCGCCGTGGCAATCAGGATCCGATCGGCGGGGTCGGAGATCCCCCTCGCATCGAGCTTGCCCGCCGCCGTCGCGATCGCCGCAGTGAATACGGCCGTTTGAACTCCCGGCAATTGCATCCCGGTCCTGACCCATTCCTCAACCGGGACATCCAGCGTGAGGCGGCCCTTCCGTACCAGTGTGGCCACCTCCCAAGCCGAGATGGGGTGAACCAGGAGGCGACCCTCGGCCGCTGCTTGGTTGAGGACAGGGATCAACGCCGGTGGGACCCGGCGGACATCCCCCGCTCGACCCCAGATCCAGAAATGGGTGTCGAGCAACAGGATCGGCTGATCGTTCATTTGAGATCAAACGGGTCGTCGGGGTCCGCGTCATCCTTCATGGCATTCCAGATTTCGCCAGTCGGCGAAATCAGGTCGCCATAGGAGAGAACCGAGCCTCGCATCGACCCGAAAAACGGGACCGGTGCCTCGGTGGCAGGCACGGGCGCCAATGTTGCCACCGGCTTGCCGTACCGGGTCACCACCACCGTCTCCCGGCCCCGCATGACCCGGTCGAGCCAATGGTGCCAGTCGTTCTTGAGCTCGCTCGCTGCCACCTCCACCGGGCCATATCCCGTGGTCGCCTCCCGAACTTTCCGCCGTTTGGATTTGGGCTTCGATTTGGCCACTGGAACCTCACCAGGAATGTTGTCCCACAAATGTTGTCCTACATTTGGCGCCCGTCAATCCTTGGGGCGTAGCTCAGGGAGGAGGCAGTTCCCGCTCACCACGCTGGGAGCCCTGGATGTGGGTCGGACACCGACAGTTCCCTCTCGCCATGCTGGGTGTCCCAGGCACGGGTCAAATCCAGACAGTTCCCCGACGCCCGGGCCCAGAAGCGTGAGCGGAACCGGACCGTTGACTCCCCGTAAATCCCCATGTATCATACGTGTCTGTCTTGATTCAGCGGCAAATGCGTCGCTGGCGTAGCTCAATTGGCAGAGCACCCGCCTTGTAAGCGGGAGGTTAAGGGTTCGATTCCCTTCGTCAGCTTGGGTCAGTTGCCAGGCGGAAGGGCAGGCGGCGCGCGGTGGGGTGGCCGAGTGGCTAATGGCAGCAGACTGTAAATCTGCCGGGCTCTGCCCTACGTAGGTTCGAATCCTACCCCCACCATGGCAGACGGGCACGCGGGTGTAGCTCAGTTGGTAGAGCATCAGCCTTCCAAGCTGAGGGTCGCGGGTTCGAGCCCCGTCGCCCGCTTCGCCGACCAGCAGGTGCGGCCGGCAGTCCAACACGTTGGACCAGTGGTGCGCTCGCGTAGCTCAGTTGGTAGAGCACATCCTTGGTAAGGATGAGGTCACCGGTTCAATCCCGGTCGCGAGCTCTGGAACACTGCGCGGCTCGGCGCACAGCGGTCGCGGGTCGATCGGCACATCAATAGGTGCCACGCCGGGGCTGGCTGGACGCCACCGCGCAGCAGGAACGCAGGACGCAAACCGGAACGAGGGAACCTGGCGCCCCAGCGGCGACGGTGTTCCCCCTTTCCCTCTGATCTCGACTCTTGGCAGGGCAGGGGAAGCCGCTCATGGCAAAGGCAAAGTTTGACCGCACCAAGCCGCACGTCAACGTGGGCACCATCGGCCACGTCGACCACGGCAAGACGTCGCTGACGGCGGCGCTGACG
>JAWXBA010000370.1:0-4534 GCA_034439775.1 Gemmatimonadota bacterium
ACTGTTTCTCGAGGTGTTGCCCCGCCGTCCGGTACTGTTCCTGATTGGTGGGGTGCACATCGCGGCGGAACTGACCCGACTTGCTCACCCGATGGGATACCGAATCGTCGTGGCCGACGGGCGGGAGGGATTCCTGACCCGGGAGCGGTTCCCGAATGCCGACTCGCTGCTCCCGCTCTGGCCCGCAGAGGCGTTTGCGGCGGTGGAGGTCACCAGCGCCACCGCGATCTGCGTGTTGTCCCACGATCCCAAGTTTGATGAACCAGCACTGGAGCTGGCGCTCCGCTCACCCGCCGGCTACATCGGCGCGATCGGGAGCAAGAAGACCCAGGCCGAGCGGCGGGCGCGGCTCCGCGCCTCGGGGTTCACCGAGGCGGAGGTGGCCAGGTTGCATGGTCCGATCGGCCTCGATCTCGGAGGGCGGGAGCCGGCCGAAATCGCGCTCGCCATCCTGGCGGAGATCACTGCGGTGCGGTATGGGCGTCCGGTGAAGCCCGGGGCTCAGCCGACGTCGGCGGTCGGTCCGTAAATCGAGGGGAGCGGCACGCAACGATCCAGTAGGGGCCGGACGTGTCCGGCCCATTGATGGTCGGGTCATACCCGTTCAGGGGCGCCCTTTAGGGCGCCCCTACACGACCGGCCCTGCCCGTTGTGACAACCATCATTGCATCGGCACGCCCCAATACCACGCCCCCGTCCTACCGTGGACACCTGTAGCGACGCACAGCTGTGCGTCGCTACGACGCGGACACCCCTATGGTTGAAACAACGGAGAGGCCCACCCGTGAGGGTGGGCCTCCTGCGAATGGCCCGACGGGTTTGGCGTCCGAACCAGCCACCGCGGGCCGGACACGCCCAGGGCACCATCCGATACAACGGGCGCCGGTCGGCATCCGGTACATCGGGCGCCCTATAGGGCGCCCCTACTCACTGCCCGCCCCCACCAGCCGCCTCACCTCGCGGGCCACCCGCTGCTGCGCGGCGCGATTGCGCACCGCCAGGAAGAGGGTATCGTCGCCGGCAATGGTGCCGAGCAGATCGGGCCACGCCAGTCGATCGAGCGCCACCCCCACCCGGTTGGCTTCTCCGGGTGGCGTATGAAGCACGATCAATGCTTCACCGGCCACTTCCACCGTCAACACCCCTTCGACGATCCGGAGTTCATCCGGCGAGGCCACCGGGGCCGCTGCTGGGACGGGGCGCTGGTAGGCACCGTCCACCTTGGCGAGCCGAAGCGACGCCACATCCCGACTGACCGACGACTGGGTAACCTCCCACCCCTCGCGGGCCAGCGCGTCGGCCAGCTCCTCCTGGGTGTGGATCAGGTGGGTGCTGATCAACTCGAGGATCTTGAGCTGCCGCTGGCGCCGGTCTCCCTTCATGCGGGGGACCGACCAGCCAGCCGCGCCATGGCCCGGGTAAACCGGGTGGCTTCGCGGCGCTGCCAGGCGCGCGCCGTGCGGAGCCGCCCCCGCACCACCGGGAGCTCGAGGTTGCCCACCCCGCCAGTGGACCGTCGCCGGGCCAGCAGCGCCGCCACCGACGGCTCTGGAAAAGTAGCTCCGCTCTTGAACTCGGCGGCCACGTCGCGGTAGGCGGCCCGGAACGGCTGCCCCATTTCGGTCCGGCGCAACGCCTCGTCGGTCACCAGCGCATCGCCGCTCAGCGCGGCTCGGCACCGTTCAGCGTCCACACCGAGGCGCGGGACCGCCAGCGCCACCATGCCCAGCATGGCGCGGGTGCTGGCCACCCCGCGGAACAGCGGCTCCTTGAGGAGCTGGAAATCCCGGTGGTAGCCGCCCGAGAGCTTGGCCTTGAGTGCCATCACGGTGGCGAGGTCGCCCTCCACTCCCGCGGCCCGGGCCCGCGTCAGCTCGAAGAGGTCTGGGTTCCGCTTCTGCGGCATGATGCTGGAGCCGGTCGCGAGCTCCGGGGGAAGGATCAGGTAGCCGTATTCGGCCGCGCTGAAGAGGATGACATCGGCCGACAACCGACTCAACTCATGTGCCAGCTCGGTACACCAGAACAAAGTGGCCGCCTCGAGCTTGCCCCGGCCATTCTGGACCGTGCCGACGTTGTGATCCAACCCCGCAAATCCAAGCGCCTTGGCGGTCGCCTCCCGATTGAGTGGCAGGGGGACCCCGTACCCCGCCGCACTCCCCAGCGGCGAACGGTCAATCCGGGCCCACAGCCCCGGCAGGGACTCCAGGCTGTCGAGGAGGCCCTCCGCGTAGGCGGCCGCCCAGAGTCCGATCGACGACGGCATGGCGCGGCGGGTGTGGGTATACCCCGGCATGAGGGTCCGCTGGTGAGCCGAGGCGAGGGCAACCAGTGCCTCGGCGCATTCGGCCGCCGCGCCATGCAGGGCCAGCACACGTTCCTTGAGCCAGAGCCGGAGGTCCACGGTTACCTGGTCGTTCCGCGACCGCCCGGTGTGCAGCTTCTGCCCCACCGTGCCGACACGATTGGTGAGCCAGACCTCGACCGCGCTGTGGGCGTCCTCGTGCTCCTGGCCGATGACCAGCGAGCCGTCGTGGACCGCCTTCCACGCGGCCCGGAGCCCGGAGCGCAATCGGCGATGCTCGCCATCCGAGAGCAACCGCGAGCGCTGCAGGCCGTCGATGTGGCCGAGGCTGCCGAGCACGTCCCAGGGCAGCAGCTCGCGATCGACCTCGCGGTCGTTGCCCACGGTGTAACGCAGCATCGCCTCGTCCACCTTGGCCGAGGGTGACCAGAGCGTGTCGGGACGGCGTGGGGTCATCGCAGGTACTCCAGTGCCAGTGCGGCATAGAACGGTCGGGCGGCGATCACTTCGTCCAGGTCCACCGATTCATCCGGCGTGTGCGAGCGCCGGCTGGTACCGGGCCCGCACTTGATCGCATCGAGGTGACGCACAAAGACCCAGTCGCTGCAGGTGGGGCTGCCGAAGGTGGTCAGCGCGGGACGGGCCACTTGTGCAGCGGCAAGCACTGCGGAGTTTGCCGGAGTCTCGCAGGGAACCAGTCGGCTGGAGGTAACCACCACCTCGGAGTCGAGTCGGGCGGTCAGCTCCTGCTCCAGCTCTTCGTGGGTCCATGCCGGGGTGCTGCGGATATCGAGCACGGTACGCGCCACCGGTGGGGTGACGTTGCGACTGACTCCCGCGGTGATCATCGTCGGTGTCACCGTGGTAACGCCCAGGATCGGGTGGGTGCGCTCGGCCACAATTCCCTCGAGCCGGACCAGGTCGGCCGCCATGGCGGTAATGGCGTTGGTGAACTGGCCATCCTGCGCGGCATAGCCGGCGTGTCGCTGGTCGCCTCGGGCCACCAGGTCGGCCATCATCAGGCCTCGCTGGGCTACCGCGACGTTCAGGTTGGTGGGTTCGCCCACCACGGCCGCATCGATCGGGCCCACCGTTTCCACCGCGCGTCCCATAGTGGTGTCCTTGGTCTCCTCGCCGTAGCCAAGGATCACGACCAACCGGCCGGCAAAGGCATCTCGCTTCCCGGCGAGGTCCTTGGCGGCCAGCAGCATCGTGGCCACCGACGCCTTGGCGTCGCCGGATCCGCGGCCGTAGAGTTTCCTGCCCTCGATGACCGGCACGAACGGATCGCGAGTCCACCCTTCCCCCGGGGGCACCACATCGAGGTGGGAGAGCAGCAGCAGGGTCTTCCCGGGGCGGGCGCCTGTCACGGTCACCTTGACGCCGGTGGCATCGCGCACCACCTCCAGGCCCCAGCTCCGGACCCGCTCCGCCACGAAACGCGCCAGCGGCTCCTCGTCGCCGCTGACCGAGGAGATGCTCACCAGCTCCCGGAGGAGCTCGACTTCAGTCGGCCAGGTCGACGCCAAGGTAGGTCGCCTTTTCCTTTCGTCCCACGATCATGGTCCCGGTGCCGGAACCGGTAAACACTTCCAGGAGGAGCGCATCCGGTGCCCGTCCATCGATGATGTGGGTGCGCTCCACACCATTGGTCGCCGCCCGGATGCACGCTTCGACCTTGGGGCGCATCCCGCCGGCCAGCGCCCCGCTGGCCATCAATCCTTCGAGGTCGTCCGGGTCGGCAAAGGTCACCAGCGAGGAGGGGTCGTTGCGGTCGCGGAGCACCCCGGTGACCCCGGTCATGTAGATCAGCTTGTGAGCCTTGAGCGCCACCGCGATCGCCTCGGCCACCGTGTCGGCGTTGACGTTGTAGATGTTGCCCTCGCCGTCTCCCGCCAGACTGGCCACCACCGGCACGAAGCGGCCATCGAGGAGGGTGTTCAGCACCCGCGGGTCCACCGCCTCGATGTCCCCGACATGGCCATAGTCGACCGTTTCCACGGTGCCCTCATCGGTGCGAACCTCCACCGGCGGCCGGCGCCGCGCCTGGATCAGGTCGCCGTCCACCCCGGTGAGTCCGACGGCGTGGATCCCGTTTTCCCTGAGTGCGCTGACCACATCGGTATTGAGGACCCCGGCATAGACCATCTTCACCACTTCCAGGGCGTCGGCATCGGTTACCCGCCGACCCGCCACCATCCGAGGCTCCATCCCCAGGCGGCGGCTGAG
>JAWXBA010000371.1:0-11420 GCA_034439775.1 Gemmatimonadota bacterium
CACTGGCACATCCCCACGCCGTGTCCCGCTCCACGTCCCTCGGCCAGGAGCCCCCCACCCCCGGCCGCTGCAGCCTTCAAGGTGAAGTCACTGCTCCGCAGGAGCCCTCCCGCCGGCGGACGGAGCGCCTGACGCACGGCATTGGCGCCCTCGGCCAGCTCGCGGCCGCCCGGGTGTCGGACCAGCACCGTCAGGACCCGGCCGGTGCTGCCGCGACTCGCCACATCCACCGCGTCGACGCGGCCGAGTGCCGGTCGCTGGAGGGTCTCACGGAGCGTGGCCGTAAGCTGGGGACCAGTCCATTCCTCGCGCCACCGATAGCGCGGGGAGATGGCGCAGTAGTCCGTCCCGTCCGGCGCCTGATCGCTCACAGTCCGCAAATAGGCGCGGCCGCCGGCCCCGGAAAAAATCTCGGTGGGATCCGCGGTCCTGCCACCGCAGGTGGAATGGAAGAACGCGTCAATCGGGGCCCCGCCGTGCGCCAGTACCATTCCGCGGGTGCTGTTGACCGCCTCGGCGCCCTGGGGCAACTCGGAGGAAACCCCCAGGTACGCCTGATCGGCCACCGTGGCGAACAGATCGAAGCCGCGCTGCGGGGCCCGATCGATGGCGCGGACCGCCACGGTGCGCGAAATCACCGCCTGGGCAGCCAACGCCTCGAGTTCCCCCGGCGCCCGCCGGCCCATCTCGGCATTGACGACCCCGACGAGGTAATCCTCGACCGCGACCCGGTTGGCAACCACGAGCCCATCCCCGATGGGCACCAGGTCGAGTACACCCCGATAGTCGCGCTCGCCGACGCGCACGAAACCCGCGTCCTCCGGAGAGACGACCGCAGCTTCCATCGTGCCCAGGGAAGCGCCCGCCACCTCCACCCGCACGCCGGCGCCCTGCCGCGTCACGAGGGCGGTGGTTCCGGCCGGAATCCGGCCAAGGGGAGACCCATCGGGCGAGGAGAGCAGCAGCGCGGCCCCGCCGCCAATCACGGCGCGGGACTGGTTGACCACCAGCCCCACCCGAATCCGCGGCAGCGCTTCGGAGGGCAGGGCTACGGCAATCGGCCCGGCCCGTTCCAGGTGGGCACAGGAGAGCAGCAGCGTGCCAAGCAGGGAGATGGCGGCACCGCGCCGCACCCGGAACCGCGGTTCAGCTGCGGTAATTGCCAAAGGTGAGTTCGAGTTCGAAGTCCTCGCCGCGAATGAACGCCATGACCGCCTGGAGCTCATCGCGAGAGGGGGAAGAGACCCGGACTTCGTCACCCTGGATGGAGGCCTGGACCTTCTTGAAGCCGTGATCCTTGATGGCGCGCTGGATCTTCTTGGCGGTCTCGGTGGGAATCCCCTGGGTCAGGGTGACGGTGCGCCGCACCGACTGCCCGGTGGCTGCCTCATTCTCGCCGATCTTGAGATTCTTCACCGGTACCCCGCGCTTGATCATCTTGGTGCGGAGCACGTCGAGCAGCTGGTCCATCCGGAAGTCGTCATCGGCGTGCAGCTTGATGACGGCCTTCTCGCGGTCGAAGTCGATGGTGCAGTCGGTCCCCTTGAAGTCGTATCGCTGGGCGATTTCCTTCTGGGCCTGATTGACGGCGTTGTCGACCTCCTGGAGGTCGGCGCCGGTGGAGATGTCGAAGGAATTCGTGGTGGCCATGGTGGACTCAGGTCAGGAAGCTTTCGAGGGCCTTGGCCCGGCTGACATGGCGCAGGCGGCTGAGCGCCTTCTCCTTGATCTGCCGGACCCGTTCGCGGGTAATGCCGAGGAGGCTGCCGATCTCCTCGAGGGTCATCGGTTCAGGGCTGTCCAAGCCGAAGTAGAGCCGGAGGATCTTGGCCTCGCGCTCCTTCAGGGTGGTCAGGACCTCTTCGATCGACTGGGACAGGGCGTGCTCAAACGTCTCGGCGTCGGGCCCGCGGTTCTGGCTGTCCGCCAGGTAGTCCATGAGCCGGTTGTCCTTGCCCGGGGTCATCGGGGCATCAAGGCTCAGGTGGTTCTGGGAGATGGAGAGGGTCTTCTGGACCTCCTCGATCTCGATATCCATCCCCTCGGCGATCTCGGCCGGGGTGGGCTCCCGGCCCAGTTCCTGGAGCAGCGTGGAACTGCGGCGGGTAATCCGATGCAGGGTGCCGGCCCGGTTGAGCGGGACCCGCACAATCCGGCTCTGCTCCGCCAGCGCCTGGAGGATCGACTGCCGGATCCACCAGACCGCATAGGAGATGAACTTGATGCCCTTGGTCTCGTCAAACTTGTGAGCAGCACGAATCAGTCCGAGGTTGCCCTCGTTGATCAGGTCGGAGAGGGAGACACCCTGATTCTGGTACTTTTTTGCCACCGAAACCACGAAGCGCAGGTTGCTGCGAACCAGCTTGTCGAGGGCCTCCTCATCGCCGGCGCGAATGCCGCAGGCAAGGGTGACTTCCTCCTCCTGCTTGATGAGTGGGTACCGGCTGATCTCCCGGAGATATTGATCGAGAGAGCCTTCCTCGAAGGCTGGCGCCCGCCGTCCGACGCCGACCTGGATTGGCTGCATCTGCATTCGCCTCCACCCTGAGTGCCGAACCTTACCCGGAGTCACGATGCCGCGCAACAGGGTGCGCGGCAGGCGTGATCTGCATCACTCCGCGTAGTTGTCGATCTGCGCGCGCTGCAGGGTACCGGAGTAGTCCACGTAGCACACCTTGGTCTCAGAATAGAACTCGTACACTTCCCAGCCACCCTCGCGGTGTCCGTTGCCGGTTTGCTTGACGCCACCAAACGGCAGGTGGGCCTCCGCACCGATGGTCGGTGCGTTGATGTAGGTGATCCCGTTGTCGAGATCCTGCATGGCGCGAAACGCCGCGTTCACGTCCCGGGTGTAGAGCGAGCTCGAGAGTCCGTACTTGACCGAGTTGTTGGCGCGCACCGCCGCCTTCAGCGACGCCACCTTGAGGACCGTCAGCACCGGCCCGAACACCTCCTCCTGGGCCAGGCGATGGCGGGTGGTGGCCCCCGCAAAAATCGTCGGGCGATAGAACCAACCCTTGCCCAGGCGGGCACCGCCGGGTCGCTTGCCGCCGGTCACCAGCGTCAGCCCCTCTTGCTGCCCGATCCGGACGTAGTCCTCCACCTTGGCCCGCGCCCGCTCGTGGATCAGCGGCCCGACATCGCTGCCGGCCACCCGGCCATCGCCGAGCGTGAGGGCCTCGGTGGCCTCCCGCAGGCGGCGGAGGAAGCGATCATGAATCCCTTTGTGGAGGATCAGGCGGCTGGTGGCGGTGCAGCGCTGCCCGGTGGTGCCGAAGGCACCCCAGAGCACGCCGTCGAGCGCCAGATCCAGGTCGGCATCGTCCATGACGACCATGGCGTTCTTGCCGCCCATCTCGAGCGAGAGCCGCTTGTGCATCCGGCCGCAGGTTTCGCCGATGAACGACCCGGTGGCGGTGGAACCGGTGAACGACATCACCGGGACGTCGGGATGCTCGACCAGCGCCTTGCCGGCGGAGGCGCCGCGACCGTGCACCAGTTGGATCACTTCGGGTGGCAGTCCCGCCTCCAGGAGCAGCTCCACCAGACGATGCGTGGCGTGGGGAACATCCTCGCTCGGCTTGATGATGACGGCATTGCCGCAGACCAGCGCCGGAAACATCTTCCAGGTGGGAATGGCGAGCGGAAAATTGAACGGGGTGATCAGCCCGGCGATTCCGATCGGGCGACGATAGCTCATGGCCCACTTGTCCCGAAGCTCGCTGGGAACCGTGTGCCCAAAGAGTCGGCGTCCCTCGGTGGCGGCGTACCAGGCGGTGTCGATTCCCTCCTGGACATCGCCACGGGTCTCGGCCAGCACCTTGCCCATCTCGCGGGTCATCCCGTCGGCGAGGGCCTCCTTGTTCTTGACCAGCAGTTCGCCGAGGCGGCGAAGCACATCACCGCGGGCCGGAGCCGGGGTGGCGCGCCACTGCGCGAAGCCGCGCTTGGCGCTGGCCACCGCGGCCGCCACATCCCTCGGGCCGGAGTCGGGGAACCGGCCGATCAGGTCGCTGGTGTCGGCGGGGTTGCGATTCTCGAACCAGCGTTCGGTCGAGGGGGACACCCACTGCCCCCCGATGAAATTCTGATAGTTCTTGGCCATCGGTATCAGGTCCAGTCCAGGAGAAAAGAAACACGAGGTGCGGCCATCAACCCCGGCAGGGAGAACGACCGCTCAGGCACATTGCCCTACGGGCAGAGCCAGGTCTGCGCGACCGCCGCATAGCCGATCCGCGGCAGCACCACCGCAGCCACCAGCCCTATCCCCCATCCGGTAATCACCAGCGAGAGGATTTGTGCGGTGGCACTGCGGCTCCGCCAGGATGCAGCGGCGCCCCAGATGCCCACGACCACCACGGCGGCGGCGGCCAGCGAGTAGAGAATCAAGCCACCACCGCAGCCATGGGCGTAGGGCCACTGGGTCATGGCCCCCGCGAGGACCGCACCGGCGATGGCACGCGACCAGGTGCCGACGCGATCGCGACGCGACACCGCCACCGGCCCGGCGGTCGCGCGCGCGGGCGTGCCGGGACCCGGCGCGGCGGCGGGCGGCGAGGCTGGCCGCCCGGGGGAGATCGCCTTGGCTGGGGGGGCAGGAGCGGGCGCTGGAGCCTTGCCCATGAGCTTGTCGATTTCGGCAAGCTCCTTGTCCCAGTCCCTGGACTGGTCGGTCATGCTTCCTCCCGCGTCATCCCATACTTCTCGATCTTCTTGTACACACTCGACCGTGGCAGTCCCAGCTCCCGGGCGGTTTCAGAAATATTCCAGTCGTGGTCGCGCAGCTTGGCCAGGATGAAGGCCCGCTCGGAATCCTGTCGAAAACCCTCGAAACTGGCGGCGCCCGCCGCCTCTTCGAGCGCCACGCCGGCGCTGCCAAGTCCTGGACCCGGGAGCAGGCGTTCCACATCGGCAGCGGTGACCACGCGCCCCGTGGAGAGGATCAGGAGCCGCTCCACCGCATTGCGCAGTTCCCGGATATTGCCCGGCCACGGACGGGTCTTGAGGAGCCGGACGGCGTCGTCACCAAAGCGGCGAGGCCCCGGGCCAGTGGCCCCGGCCAGTTCGTTCGAAAAGTGCTCCACCAGGGCGGGAATGTCCTCGCGCCGGTCCCGGAGCGCCGGGACCTCGATCGGCACCACGTTCAGTCGATAGAACAGGTCCTCGCGGAACCGCCCTGCCTCGATCTCGAACGCCAGGTCCTTGTTGGTGGCGGCCAGGATCCGGACATCGACCTGCACCGCACGGGCGCCCCCGATCCGGGTCACCACTCCCTCCTGAAGCGCGCGCAGGACCTTGGCCTGCGCGGCGAGGGACATGTCCCCGACCTCGTCGAGGAACAGGGTGCCGCCATCGGCCAGCTCGAACTTGCCGGCCCGGTCCGCAAAGGCCCCGGTAAAGGAGCCCTTCATGTGCCCGAACAGCTCGCTCTCGATCAACTCCGACGGAATGGCGGCACAGTTCACCTCGACGAAGGGACGTTCCCGCCGCGGGGAGGACTCGTGCAGCGCCCTCGCCACCAGCTCCTTGCCGCTCCCGTTGTCCCCGGTGATCAGGACCCGTGCGGCGGTCGGCCCGACCCGGGCGATGACATCCCGGACCTCGCCAAGGGCCGCACTCTCGCCAATCATCTGGTAGCGTCCACCTCGGCCGGAGCCCCGCAACCGATCGTTCTCCCCCCGCAGGTCGGCCTGGGCCAGGGCATTCCGCAGCGTCACCAGCAACCGGTCGGTATCCAATGGCTTTTCGAGGAAATCGAACGCCCCCCGGCGGGTCGCCTCCACGGCGGTGGCAATCGTCCCATGCCCGGAGATCATCACGATCAGTGCATCGGCATCGAGGTCCCGCAGGCGTTGAAGGGTTTCCAGGCCGTCGAGGCCGGCCATCTTGACGTCAAGGAAGACCAGGTCGGGACGAACCTCGGGATAGAGGGTCAGCCCCTCCCCTCCAGATCCTGCCAGGCGGACCTCCAGCCCCTCATACTCCAGGACCTGGCGCAGTGCCTCACGGATGCCAGGCTCGTCGTCAATGATCAGGATCCGATGGGTCATCGCCGGCCTCGCCCATGGAGAATTGCCCCGCCCGGGGTGATCCGTATCCCCGTGATCCCTGCGGGCACCGCAAAGACCGCCACAGCGCCATCCACCTGGGGGAGGTATCGGCCGATAAGGCGATTGACCAGCTCCCGCGGCACCGGAAAGCCTTTGACCCGCACGCGGCGCACTTCGAACTCGCCCTCCCCTTGCCGGCGGAGCCCCAGCACCCCGCCGACCTCCACCGTCTCCCGCTCGCCGAGGGCACTGCCGAGGAGATCACGAATCGCCTCGGGAATCGGCGCCGTGGCGACCCGTGCCCGGATGGTCAGTTCGCGATCTCCCAGCTCCACCGTGAGCGACTCGGGCGCCCCCGCAGGACTGCGCGCCAGCTGGTCGCCCACCAGCGACGCCACTTCCGCTGGGGTGAGGACGATTGAGTCGGTCGCCGCTCGCGCCAGTGAGTCCATCCGGGCGCGGCCTGACGCCAGTCGGGCGGGATCAGGGGCACCGATCGGGCTGGGCGGCTCGGCCATTCCCAGCTGCTGCCGCCCGACGCGGAGCAACTCGTCGCGAAAGATCCAGCCTGCCGCCAGCCCGGCAATGAGCAGCAAGGAGAAGAGCACCCGCAGGGGAAAGGTCAGGCACCCGGTCATGCGCCGAGGACCATCTCCGCGCGGGGGTCATAAACGGGCCCGTGCGGGGTCTGAAAGCTCTCATAGAGGACAACCCGGTCGGCCTCGAACTCAGGTCGGGCACCGACGGCGGTCAGGACGGCGGCGGCCTCGGCAGGGAGTCGCTGGCCCTCCTGGACTCGGCCCAGGGTAATGTGGGGCCGGAACGGACGACCCTCCGGCGGGAAACCGATCCGCAGGCCACCGCGCTCCAACCGATCCTGAAGCAGCTCCACTCCCTCGGTGTTCCCCCTGAGTTCCAGGCGCACCACCCGGGGGCGCTGGAGATCGGGAAAGACCCCGGCCCCGGCCAGTGACAATTTCAGACGAGGCACCCCTTCGACAGCGAAGCCGAGCATCTCGGCGATGGTATCCAACCGCTCCGGCACGACCTCTCCGAAGAACTTGAGCGTGATATGGAGCCCCTCCGGACGCACCCATCTCACCGGCCAGGAGGAGGCTCGCAAACTGTCCAGAATTGCCCCGGCGTCGGCCAGTGCCTGTTCCGGAAGCGGTACCGCAGCAAAGAGTCTCATCTCCGGGAAGTGTAACGGCATCAGGCCGGAGTGGAAGCGATTGCGGTGGGCAAGCCCCGGAGGCAGTTTCCTAGCCATGGACGATCCATCGGCACTGCCGATCACCCCGGCCCTGGCGATTCCGCGGGCCGAGCTCCGGTACCAGGCCAGTCGATCCGGCGGGCCCGGCGGGCAGCACGTGAACACCTCGTCCACTCGAATCGAGCTCTGGTGGGACATTGCCGAGAGCCCCGCCCTGGATGAGGCGCAGCGGGCCCGGCTCCTCGATCGCCTCGCCAGCCGCCTCGACACCGCCGGTCGGCTACGGCTCGTCTCGGCCGCCCACCGCAGCCAGGCCCAGAATCGGGAGGCGGTGACGAAACGCCTCCAGACGGTGATCGCGGCCGCGCTCAAGATCCCCAAGGTCCGCCGCGCCACCCGCCCAACCCGCGCCTCGAAGGAGCGGCGGCTCAAGGCCAAGAAGGAGCGGGCCGCCACCAAGCGCGACCGCCGAATCCGGGGAGACGAGTGAAGCCGCGGCGATTGCAGGACCGGGACAGCGCCGAGCAGGCCCAGCTGATTCGCACCGCCTTCTGGCTTTATCCGACCGCGCTCATCATGCTCGGCGTCCTCGCGTTCTGGCTGCGGGAGCAGGGCCTGATCAGCGCCCTCACGTTCAAGGTCGCCCTCGTGGTCAACATCCCGCTCGCTGGCGGGGCAGTCCTCGGGGTAAACCACCTCGTGAGTCGCGCCGCCCAGGGGCTGACGCAGGTGCTGACCGGGGCGGGCAACCTCAAGCCGGATCCGTCGTTCTCGCTTGAGGACGCCCTGATCGCGCGGGGCCAGACCGAGACGGCTCGCGCCACTCTCGAGGCCAGAATCACCGGGGGCCACGAGGACACGGCGGTTCGCCTTCGACTGGCAGACTTGCACGCCCGGATCCTCCGGAACCTGCCGGCGGCAGAGCGCTGGTACCAGGAGGCCCGATCCGGTGTCTGTGATGGTCGCCAGCAGGCCGCGATCCTGAATGGGTTGATCGACCTCTACCGCGCCAGCGGCCAGCGGGGCCGGTTGATGACGGCGCTGTCCCGGTTCGCGGCAACCTACCCCGCCACCCGCGCCGGTCGGGCGGCCAGGGATGAGTTGCTGGACATGAAGCAGGCGCAGCGAGGATGAGGTGGCGGTACTTCGGCACCCGCGAGGTGCGGGAGGCCCGTGCCTGGGCGGCGGGCGGGGGGGTCGCGGTGCATGAGAACATCTGGAAGTCGCGGGGCCGCCGCACCGCCCACCTCCTGGCGGAGGACGAGCGTTCCCTGCTGGCGGCGGCCCGCGCGGTCGGGTGCGAGGATTGGTGGATCCAGCGCACCCGCACCGTTCACTTTGACCTGGTGGACCCTCACCTCAGCCTGGCGCTGGTGCGCTGCGGCATCCTCAACGCACGATGAACGGCAGCCGCCACTCGAAGGTGTGCCAGGCGAACAGCAGCACCCCGCCCCCCTGCCTCGGCTCCATGCCGATGGTGAATCGCTCCACCGGCGTTCGAGCTCCCTGCACCTCGAGCGGAACCCGGGCCACGTCCCTGGCCGGGTCATAGATCGTCCCCCACTGCCCGGTCTGGGCATTGACGATCAGCTGGGCGCCCCCCTCGGTCGGCAGGGTCCAGAGGGGTGTAGCTCCCGGCGGGGATCATGGCCCCCCCAACCTGGAGGTCCCGGGTGGTGGAGAAATGCGTGGCCTGATTCGCGCCGGTCCGCCACACCTCACCGAAAGGGACGACCTCGCCCAGGATCTCGCGACCACGGGCAGAGGGTCGGCCATAGTCGACCAGCAGGTCGGCACCGGAGACGTTTGCCCGGAGGGTGTCACGGGTGCTCAGGGCACCGGCGGCGGCGCCCGCCTTCTCCCGAGCCACTCCCGCAGCCGCCAGCGCGCCAATGTCCACCGGACCACTCACCCGTTCCACCGTCATCTTGTTGGTGGTGCGGGCGCCATTCAGGCCGAGCAGGCGCCCCTCGAAATCCACCGCGAGGTAGTGGTCGGCCCCGAAATATTCCACGCCCACTGAATCGGCGGTGCGACGGACGACATGATTGGGCGTCGCCGACCGGCCACCCACCGAATAGAACGCAATCCCGACGCTGTCGCCGCCCTGGCGGAAGGCCTGGATCACCATTTGTTCGTAGGGGGCAATGGAGGGGGACATCATCGGGACGGTGCCCGGCGGGACCACGACGACCAGGGTGTCGGTCCGCTGCGGGCGCTGAATGACAGTCGTCATGAGGGTGTCGCGGCGATCAAAGCGGGCCAGCATGGTCGGGGCCGTCCCTGCCTTCCCTTCGCCCGGGAGGACGAGATACTCGCCACTGACGACGGTCCCGGCCAGGGTCAAATTCAGGGTGTAGCGAATGACTCGGGTCGTGGGACTGAACGCCACCAGTTCCCCGCGCAGGGTCTCAGCGGACCGCTCAAACCGCTCGACCGCGAGGGTATCGCGGCCCAGGGTGACCATGAAGGCACCGGACGAGGTGGTCTGGGCGGCGCAAGGCACGGCGAAAACGGCAAGCAGGAACAACGAACGCATGACGGGCTCCGGGTCGGAAGTGTATGGTTGGGGAGACGCCCCAAGGGCCTCACGGCGCACGGCGGCGGTCGGGAACGCCTGCGGCGGAGGCGTCGGGATCGTATCTTGGAGGCTATGTCGGCACCACGAATCCTGGCGGTCTCCGCCGAGCACCCTGATCCCGATATCCTGCGGTCCGCGGCTCAGGTTCTCCGGGACGGCGGCCTCGTGGCCTTCCCCACCGAAACCGTCTATGGCCTCGGCGCCAACGCCCTGGATCCTTGCGCGGTGGCCCGGATCTTTTCGGCCAAGGGGCGACCCGGGTTCAATCCGGTCATCGCGCATGTCCACACGATCCTCGCAGCCAAGGCGCTGGTCAGCGACTGGCCATTGGCGGCCGAAACGCTGGCGGCCGCGTTCTGGCCCGGCCCGCTGACCCTGGTGCTTCCCAAGCAGCCGCATGTCCCGGACACCTTGACCGCCGGCGCTCCCGCCGTGGCGGTCCGGCTGCCCTCGCATCCGGTGGCGCTCGGCTTGATCGCCGCGGCCGGGCTGCCCGTCGCCGCCCCGAGCGCCAATCGCTCGTCGGCGGTTTCGCCCACCACCGCGCAGCATGTGGCGCGGAGCCTCGGCAGCCGTGTGGACCTGATCCTGGATGCCGGGCCGACGGGAGTCGGCATCGAGTCGACCGTCGTGGACCTGACGGGATCGGCGCCACGCATCCTCCGGCCCGGCCCCATCGGCCAGGCGGAAATCGAGGCCCTCGTTGGTCCGCTCGACCGGCGGGCGGTCCCCCGCCAGGGCGAGGGTTCCCTGCTCTCCCCCGGGCTGCTCGACCGGCACTACGCCCCGGCTGCCCGGGTGCGTCTCTTCGACCCGGCAGAGCGGCCGATGCTCGCCGCCGAGCTCCGGGGGCTGGAGGCGGAGGGCCGCATCGTCGGTGGCATGCTGCTGGGCGATGACCTGCCCGGGAAGCACATGCTCCGCATGCCCGATGAACCTGCCGGGTACGCCCGTGCCCTCTACGCTGCCCTGCACCAGCTCGACGACCTCCGCTGCCACCTGATCGTGATCGAGATGGTGCCGGACCAGATCCTCTGGGCCGGCGTCCGGGATCGCATCGTGCGGGCGGCCACGATGGACCCCCGGCAGGGCTGACTCAGCGATTGAGGGCGGTGGTCCGGAGCCGGGACCCGGTGCTCAACCGGAAGCTCAGGTCGGCCAGCGCCTGTTCCACCTCGCGGCCGATCCGGCCGGTCAGCCCGTTGACGATCCGCAGGTAGAGCGGATCCTCGCTGACGCGCCTGGTCAGCGTGAGCCTGCTCCCCCGGACGGTCCGCGCCATCTCCCAGCTCCACGAGGCCCGGCGGCCGGAGGAACTCATCCGCTCGGTCACCAGCCGAAGCGGTGGTTGTGCCTCTGCCACCCGGACCGCTTCCTGAACCTCCCCGCGGTATTCCATCCAGGCCGGCCTCCCCCCGAAATCCGGGAGTCGCTCCACCCGGGTCAGCCCGCGACGCCAGGTTGCCAGGTTGTCGAGGTCGGTAATGACGTGCCAGACCACATCGGGCGGCTCCGGGACCGCAATCGTGCGCGAGACTTCCTGGACCGGCCCCCTGACGACGGCGGCGATCGCCGC
>JAWXBA010000372.1:0-6836 GCA_034439775.1 Gemmatimonadota bacterium
ACCGCACCCCTCGCGCCCACGGCCCCGCTACGGCCCAAGGTGATGCCCCTGGTGGACGTCGTGTCGCAGCTGGAGCAGCGCGCCGCGGCCAACCCGCAGAAGCTCAACTGGCGCACCTCGATCGTGGACCTGCTCAAGCTTCTGGACATGGACAGCAGCTTTGCCTCGCGCAAGGAATTGGCAGGGGAGATGAACTGTCCGGAGGTGCTGATGGGCGATTCCGCAAAGATGAACACCTGGTTGCACCAGAACGTGCTCCTGCGCATCGCCACCAATGGCGGCAATGTACCCAAGGAACTGCTCGGCTGACCCGCCAGCATACCGCGCAACGGAAGGGAAGGCCATGCATTAGGCACGACGCGGGAGGGCGCGCGGCGTAGCAGGTCCTCATTTACCCTGGGAGGTAGCGATGGGCTTGATCATGACACTGTTGGTGGGCGCGCTGGTTGGCTGGTTGGCGAGCATCATCATGAAGACCAACGACCAGATGGGGGCCATCGCCAACATCCTGGTGGGCATCGTCGGCGCGATGCTGGGATCCTGGATCGCGGGAATGCTCGGTGTTGTGGCCGCTGGGAGCCTCGTCAGCCTTGCGATTTCCCTCGGTGGCGCGGTGCTGTTGATCTTCCTCTTGACCAGGGTCGGGGTCTTCAAGAAGGGCCGAGTCTGACCGATCGCGGCGGCGTCCGGTTCTTCGAGGAGTGGGCCCGCGGGGCAGTCATGGCGAGGGGGGACTGGTGGCGGTTGTTGGCTGGCCCTCTGCTGGCGGTAGCGGCTGGGACCCGGTAGCTTCAGGCTGTACCGGACTCCTTCCGGGAGGGAAGATGCGCCACCTCATTCGCACCGCTGTCATGTTCGCCACCTTGGCGTTGGTCACCACTGCCACCGCCGAGGCCCAGCGCCGCGATCGCAATTTGATCACCGCCGAGGAGATCGCGGCGGAAAAGTCGCAGAGTATCCTCTATGAAATCGTCAAGGTGCTGCGGCCCCAGTGGTTCCGCGCCAGCGGCGCCCGACAGATGTCGGGCAGCGGGACCTCGGGAACCACCACCACCCCGGTGCTCTACATCGATGGCGTTCGGATGGATTCCCATCAGTTGATGAACAGCATTCCGCCGGACCGGGTCAAGGAGGTCAAGTACCTCTCCCCCCGGGACGCCCACCTGCGGTACGGGATGGGTCACGAGGCCGGCGTGATCGAGGTGAGCACCACCAGGGTCAACGACCCACCCCCGACCAATCCCCCGGCGGCGTCACCCCGCTGAACGGTCTTTCTCTGCCCCGATCACGATCGACTCCGGGACGCTGATCAGGGCGGGAGGGGTCGGTGACAGCCACGGTCTCGTCACGGTGCTGTCCAGCCAGTACTCCAGCGGATGGCTCGGCAGCCCGAAGTGCTGGCCCGCGGCCTCCAGCATCCGTTCCTTGTTTCCCCACGATCCCTTGACCAGCTCCCGGCGGCGCAGCCGCTTGGCCTGCTCCAATGGCCGGTGGCCGGTCGGGTCCAGCTCCCGGGCCCGGGCCCCCTCCGCCCGGAGCGTCTCCATCACATAGTCGTATGCCACGGCCAGGTGCCGTTCCACCTCGTCATCGGTCAGCATCCAGCGGCTGCGCTCGCGCGCCATTCGCATCGTCTCCTGCCACCCCTTCATGTCCGCCAGGTGCACCAGCCCCCGGAAAATCTTCCGGTTGGTGCGGATGCTGAACAGGGTGGGAGAGATGATCGTTTCGAGGTGCCGGTCGGCCGGGGAATGGTCCAGGACGATCAGCTGCTTCGCCTTGCGGGCGTAGGCCGCAGTCAGGTACGCCTCGACCCGGCTTTCCCAGTAGGAATGCCCCATCGAGCGGCCGCTGCTGGTCAGCAGCAGCTGGCGCGGCACGAAGTAGTTGTGCGCCACGGTGTCCGCGGCGAGGTGGGACAGGTAGCCCAATCCGAACGCCCGGAGCCGCTCCGACCCGGCGCGGTCGTGGACTTCCTGTCCCACCGCCCAGAAATGGGAGTGCCGGCCAGGGGGGACGTACTTCTTGGCAATCGAGGTGTCGGCGGCGATGCTGCCGTACAGGAAATCCCAGGGATAGTGGTGCAGCAGGTCGGCAATGACCGGCGGCAGCAGCCGCAGGTTGGCCAGGACGGTTTCGCTCAGGAAGATGTGGGTGCCCGGGGTCCAGGCGTGGGCGTCAGCAGGAAGCAGCAACAGCAGGACGACACCGAGACCCAAACCCAGCCCAACCCGGGGCCAACCGCTCACCGACGCCCTCGCACCAGGAGTTTGCGGACGAACCCGATCGCTCCACCGGCTGTGCGGACCCGGCGCATCGCCGCGGAGGCGTCCAGTGCCGTCTCCTCCACTTCCTCCTGCACCACCTCGATCAGAGCATCGAAGTCCTGGAGCCGCCGGCGTGCCCGCTTGATCCCGCGCTCAAAGGTGAACCGGGTCCGGCGACTGGTCTCCAAGACCTCCCGGACCTCGCCACTGATCTGCTCGGAGAGCGCCTCGCCCTTGACCGCCAGCCGGTTGACGGCCTTGATCGTGGGCTCCAGTTCGGAGGTCAGGGCGTGGAGATCCTTCCGCAATTCTGCACCGTCTCGTTGAATCTGGAACCCGGCGAATGCCATCCCGATGAAGCAGATGGCAATCACAACCATAGCCAGGGCCACCGTGGTGCCCACCCACCCGGCGGGGGCGGCTTGCAGCGCAAACAGAAGGGTCATGCGGCGCTCTCGAAGGGGAAAGCCATGGCTTGAATATAATCCCGGAACCGGCCCGCCCGCTTGACGCTCCGCACCGGCCACGCGAGGTTTGCCGCATGCCCCCACGTTTTGTCGTTCGCGGCGGCCAGCCGCTCCACGGTGTCATCGTCCCGGCCGGCAACAAGAATGCTGCCCTGCCCATCCTCGCCGCGACCCTGCTCGGCGATGGCCCCTCCACGCTGCACAACGTCCCCCGGATTCGCGATGTCGAGGCGATGGCCGAGCTGATTGCCGGGCTCGGGGCAACGGTGGAGTGGACCGCCCCGAACAGTGTCCGGATCGACCCGGCCGGGGTAACCGCCAAGCCACTCGACCCTGGGCTCTGCGCGCGGATCCGGGCCTCGATCCTCCTGGCCGGGCCGCTCCTGGCCCGGTTCGGCAAGGTCGTCCTGCCTCCCCCCGGGGGCGATGTCATCGGCCGCCGACGGGTGGATACTCATTTCCTGGCGCTCGAGGCGCTCGGCGCGACCGTCCTGGTCGGCGACCGGTACGAGATTGAGTCCCCGGGACTCGTCGGGGCGGACATCTTCCTCGACGAGCCCAGCGTCACGGGGACCGAGAATGCCCTGATGGCTGCTACCGCCGCCAAGGGGCATACCATCCTCCGCAACGCCGCCGCCGAACCGCATGTGCAGGACCTTGCCAACTTCCTGGTGGCCATGGGGGCCCGCATCGGGGGAATCGGCTCCAACGCCTACACGCTCGAAGGCGTTGCCAGCCTCACGGGCGCCGAATACACCATCGGCCCCGACCACATCGAGATCGCCTCGTTCATCGGGCTGGCTGCGGTCACTGACAGCGCCCTCACCATCGAGGGTGTTCGCGGTCCCGACCTCCGCAGCACTCTGCTCGGCTTTGACCGCCTTGGCATTCGCCCGCGACTGCGTGAGGGGCACCTGATCGTCGATGCCCACCAGGAGCGGCGGATCCGCCCTGACCTCGGTGGCCATGTCCCGAAGCTCGAAGACGGTCCCTGGCCCGCCTTTCCCGCCGATGTCATGTCGATCGCCATCGTGGCGGCCACCCAGTGTGAAGGGATGATTCTCATCCACGAGAAGATGTTCGAGTCCCGGCTCTTCTTCGTGGACAAGCTGATCGGGATGGGCGCCAAGATTGTCCTCTGCGACCCGCACCGCGCGGTCATTTCCGGGCCGGCCCGCTTGCGGGGCGGCACCGTCGAGTCTCCCGATATCCGGGCCGGCATGGCCATGCTCCTGGCCGCCCTCGCCGCCGAGGGACAGAGCACCATCTACAACATTGGCCAGATCGAGCGGGGCTACGAACGGATCGACGAGCGCCTCCGAGCCCTCGGGGCGGACATCCAGCGACTGGATGACTGAACCGATCCGATGCCGGGAGGTCCGGCTGCCGGGAGTCGTGCCACGCTGGGAGATCCCCGGCTGGCGGGAACGGTTCGGAGTGGCAGCCGGGATTACCGGCCGCGGGGATGAGCCCGGTCCCGGATTCGACCTGGGGCTCTGGACCGGGGAACCGGTGGGTCAGGTCTCCACCCGCTGGCGGGAGTTGCTGCGGGCCGGCCCCGGCTTCGGGGGCGCCGTGCTTTCGCATCAGGTACATGGCACCGCCGTGGCCTGGCACCAGGGCGCCTCGGAGGGCTGGACGATCCGGGCCGGGCTCGACGGCCACGCCACCGGTGCCGCTGGCCTCCTGCTCCTGGTTACGGTGGCGGACTGCGTTCCGGTATACCTGGTGGATCCAGCCCGTTTGAACCTGGCCCTGATCCACGCCGGATGGCGGGGTGTGGCTGGCGGGATCCTGGCGGCGGGGGTCCGCCTGATGGTCGAGGCTGGAGGAAGTTCTCCCGAGGATATTGTAATGCATTGTGGGGTCGCCATTTCAGGCCCTTGCTATGAGGTTGCAGGTGAGGTGGCCTCGGCATGCGGAAAGCTGGCCGACCCGGGGACGAAGCTGCACCTGGACCTGCGCCACCGGCTTGCCGATCAGGCGGCTGTGTTGGGCCTCGGGGAGGTGACCGTCTCCGCTCACTGTACCGCCTCGCAGCCGGCAGACTTCTTCAGCCATCGGCGTTCGGGTGGGGCGGACGGAAGGCAGGTGGCCTATCTGGGTCGTCCGGTGGCCGGCTCCACGGCGGTTCCACTCTGAGGAGGACACCGGTGCATTCACGAAGCAATCTCGGCGCGGGGACGATCCTCGCCATCCTCCTGGCCGGGTGTGTCAGCGACCCGTCGGCCGACGCCTCGCCGCCGACTGTGGAGATCACCAGTCCCGCCGTCAGTGCCACGGTGGCCGGGGTGGTGACGATCAGCGCCCGGGTGACCGACAATGATGGCATCGAGGTCGTCCGGTTCTATGCCGGAACCACCCTGCTGGGCGAGGACGGGATCGCACCCTATGACTGGCTCTGGAATACCTCGGCCCAATCGGCCGGGGCGGTCCAGATCCAGGTAATCGCCGTGGACTTCTCGGGGAACACCGGGGAGGACCGGCGGGCGGTGACTGTCAACAACGGCCCCCAATGAGGGGAGCTGCGGGTAATTGACGCGAGGCGGTCGCTGGAGCTATATTTAAAAGGCTGGACTGGGGATTGTGGTGCCTGCCGGAGTTGGGTTGGCTGACGATGTGGGGAATTCCCCACATTTTTTGTTCCCCCCCTGCCGGTTGTCGCGCACCGGCCTCTTCCCTGGAATCGTGAGTACCCTGTACCCCGCCGGCCAGCGGGACCCCGTTGGGGTTCTGGAGCCGGCATCCCGAGTTCTCGGAGCGACCACGCATGGCAGGATCGGCAGAGATGCTCGCGGCGATCCGCGAGCTCACCACCACCAAGCAAATCGACCGGAACGAGCTTCTCGACCTCCTGCGCGACGGCATCCACGCCGCGCTGATCAAGAAGTTCGGGCCGAACGTCCGTTTTGAAATGAGCGTCGACGAGCTGCAGGGCTCGATCGAGATCACGCGCCTCCGCCAGGTGGTGGCGGCAGTGGAGGATCCCAGCGCCGAGATCGGGCTGGAAGAGGCTCGCTTCGAGGACCCGGAGTTCGAGGTGGGGGACATGCTCGAGGAGCAGGTGCCCTTTGACAAGTTCGGGCGGCTGGCGGTCCAGGCGGCCAAGCAGCGGATCATCCAGCGGGTCCGCGAAGGCGAGCGCACCAAGATTCGCGATGAGTTTGGCGACCGGATCGGCGAGCTGCTCTCCGGCGAGATCCAGCAGATCGAACGGGGCAAGATCGTCCTGATCCTCAACAAGTTCCGTGAGGCGGAAGCGATCATCCCCTACCGGGACCAGAATCACCGCGAGCACTTCCACCAGGGTGACACGATCCGGGCTGTGCTCAAGAAACTCGAAGAGACGCCCAAGGGACCCCGCCTGGTGCTGAGCCGCGCCGACGCCATGTTCGTGGCGGCGCTGTTCAAGCTCGAGGTGCCGGAGATCGCGCAGGGCGTGGTGGAGATCAAGGCCATCGCCCGCGAGGTGGGCAGCCGCACCAAGGTCGCGGTCATCAGCCGCGACGATGCCATTGACCCGGTGGGTGCCTGTGTCGGGCTCAAGGGCTCGCGGGTGCAGGCGGTGGTCAATGAACTCGGTGGCGAGCGGATCGACATCGTGCCGTGGTCTCCCGACCCGGAGCGGTTCTCCCGGCTGGCGCTGGCGCCGGCCCGGGTGGCCAAGGTCTTCTCGGACCCTGATTCCAAGACGATCCAGGCCGTGGTGGATGAAGACCAGCTCTCGCTGGCCATTGGCCGGAACGGCCAGAATGTGCGCCTGGCCTCGGAACTGACCGGCTGGAAGATCGATCTCTACTCCAGCCGCGAATGGCTGGATCGGGGCGGGGAGGGGCCGCTCTTTGCCCTGCCGCCGCTGGAGGAAGAGGTCGTGACCCAGGTGCCGCTCGGCGAGATGAAGGGGCTTTCCACCGAACTCGTGGCGATCCTTGATCAGGCCGGCTTCAAGATGCTCAACGACATCCTCGACATGGAGCGGGAGGACGTCATGAAGGTCGGGGGGATGACCGAGGAAGCCGGCGACCAGTTGCTGGCGTTCCTGACCGACCTCGTGGAGGATGGTGAGGAAGTCGCTCCGCCGGCCGGCGACCTGCCCGCCGCG
>JAWXBA010000373.1:0-8721 GCA_034439775.1 Gemmatimonadota bacterium
GCACAGCATGGCAGACCAGCACATGCGTCGGCCCCCCGGGCGCCCAGCCCCCGTCCGACCAGCTGTACCCCGACACGACCTCTATCAACAGCTGGTCGGCCGAGGTGGGCGACGAGCGGGTCGTCGCCCGCCACCATGGCCGGGCCCATACCAGTGGCGATGTCGTGATCACCTTCGAGCGCGCCAACGTGGCCCACATGGGTGACCTGATGTTCCACCAGCGACACCCGGTGGTGGATCGCGCCGCCGGTGCACTGATGTGCAACTGGATGCGGGTCCTGGACCAGGTGGCGGCCGACCACGTCTCCGACACCATCTATATCTTCGGCCACGTCAACACCGGGCTGCCGCGAGGAGATCCTGGCCATGCGTGATCCACTCCCCGGCTTCGAGTCCTGGGGACGGTTCGGCCAGCCCGGCGTCCGCGACGCGCTGACCTGCGCGTACGAAGAGGTGACGGCGGGGGAGTGAGAGGTCAGATGAAAACGGTAGGGGCGAGGCCTGCCTCGCCCGCCTCATGATCCGCGCCGGGCTCACCCGGGCCACGGCATTCCATTCAACGGAGCAACCATGCAGCTCGCCGTGTTTTCCATCAGCCTGGCGGTCAAGGACATTGCCGCATCCCGGGCCTTCTACGAGAAGTTCGGCTTCACGATCTTTGGCGGCAACGCCGAGCAGGGCTGGCTGATCCTTAAGAACGGTGACACGATCATCGGCCTCTTCCAGGGCATGTTCGACAAGAATATCCTGACGTTCAACCCTGGGTGGGACACCAACGCGCAGAACGTGGACCCTTTCACCGACGTGCGTGAACTGCAGCGCCAACTGAAGGCCCAGGGTGTGACGCTCACGACCGAAGCCGATGAGTCCACCTCTGGTCCGGCAAGCTTCACCACGGTGGACCCCGACGGGAACCCGGTCCTGGTGGACCAGCATCGGTGAGCCGGAAGCAGGGCCGTTGAGTCCCACCGGCATGGCCCGACTCGCCGGGGGCGGCTTGATGGGGGGAGGACCCGGTCCTCAAGCGCCCCGAACCGCAGCGGCGGCGTTGCTGGCGTGACGCGGCCAAGTACGCCGCGGCACGCCGCACCGGGTCACCCCTCGATCTTGTAGATCTCCCGGCTGCCCCGGCAGGGTCCCTCCGTGACAGCCGCCCCGCTCCCCAACCGGCCCTCGCGCGGACGCTCCTCCGGCGATAACTTGGTGCCCATGAGCATTCCGACGCGTGCATATCCGGCAGCGATCCGCCGCTCGATCCCGGCGGCCTTCCTCGTGGTGATCGCCGCCTGCAGCCCCGCGGCACCACCGGAGGATGCCCCGCTCGATGCCGTCCCCCCGGTTCCGGCAGCCGAGCAGGAGGCCTTCTGGGCGGCGCTCACGGCACACTGCGGCCGGGCCTACGGCGGCAAATTGTCAGACGTCACGCCGCACTACCAGGGCAACGTGGGCCGCGCAGCGGTGATCCACTTCTTCGACTGCGACGCCAACCGGATCCACATCCCCCTGCACCTGGACGACGACCGCTCCCGCAACTGGATCCTGACCCGCGTGAACGGCACCATCCGGCTCAAGCATGACCACCGGCACGCCGACGGCACCGAGGACTCGGTGACCCAGTATGGTGGAGATGCCTCGGTCCCCGGCCTGGCCACCCGGCAGATCTTCCCAGCCGACGTCCACACCGCCAGCATTCTTCCCCTCCGAGCGGACAACTTCTGGTTCTTCGATTTCGTGACCCCCGAAACGCTGCAGTACGGTGTCCACTGGCCCAAGATGGGGCACTCCATCCGGTACGAGTTTGATCTCTCCACCCCCGTCCCGGCGCCACCGCCGCCGTGGGGGTACGGGCCGAGATAGCCTGTGCCCCGTCCGTTCCAGCGCACCCATCCATCCGGAATCCCGTCATGGCCGTGACCCTGTCACCCGACGCGCAGAAGCAGGCACTGGCCTCGATCCAGCGCTTCTGCGCCCAGGCACTCGAGGCGGACATCAGCGACATCCAGGCCAGACTGCTGCTGGCGTACTTCCTGAAGGAGGTTGGTCCTTCGGTGTACAACGCCGGGGTGTCGGACGCCCAGACCTTCCTTCGCGACCGCCTGGCGGACCTGGAGGCCACCTGCTACGAACCGGAGTTCGTCTACTGGCCGAAGGAATCCTCGGTCCAGCGCAAGCGGTAGCACCACCCACCTCGAGCCCCAGATGACCCCACCGGATTTTGCCTCCGATGCCTGGCTCCTGCAGGGCCTGACCCAGTCGATCCCCGGCTGGCTCGACCTGCAGGGGGGCCGGCTGCGATTCACGACGCCCGATGAGGTGGTCTTCGAGTCGCCGCTCAGCGAGGTCACCGCCATCACCTTCCCCTGGTACTACTTCGGCGGCGGCATGAAGCTGCGCGCCGGTGGGGCACCTTACCGGATCTCGTTCGTCAAGCCGAATGGCGCCGAGTATGCGGTGGCGCGTGGGCTGGCCGCGCACGGCGACCCGGCGTCGCTGCTGCTCGCGGCCGAAAAGGTGGCCGATATCCATACCGGCCGTGACGCCGGGAGGCGGTGGCGCGCGGTGTTGGGTCGCTGATGCGGGCTGCGTGCCGCGATCAGTCCTCAGGAAGGCCGAAGGGGAGAACGTGGGGGGTCGGGAAGGTCGGGCCGACCTGCACGGGGGTCCGCGCTACCGAGCGGCCGGGCCAGGACCAGGCTTCCGCATTGCCTTGGCCGCCATGCCGAGGATGTCGTCGAGCGCGTTGCCATCGCCATCGAGGTCCAGCATCGAGGCAAGGCCACCGGATGCCCTGCTGCCGGCGCCGGCGTTGCGCTGCCTGGCCATGTACCCCGCCACCAGCATCGCCACCATCGGAAGCATCCGCTTGAGGAGCGCCGGGTCCAGCCCCGACTTGGACGCCGCATCCTGCGCCACCGTCCGGCTCACTTCCTTGGAGCCAAAGATGGACCCCAGGACGTTGTTCCCGCGACTCACATCCGTCGGCTCGGGGGACAACACGTTGTCCACCAACCCGCCACCCCCGAGTTGGCCCAGGAGGCTGCCGAGGCCCTCGAGACCGGTGGGCTGGGCGCGAGCCTGCTTCTTGAATCCTCCGAGGAGCGCTGGAAGCAGCGCCGCAGCGCCACTGGCGGCCTGCTGCTCATTGATCCCCAACTCCCGCGTCATGGCGGCGCGGCCGCCCATCTGGGCGAGCATGTCCGTGACCGGCATGGACTCGGCCATTGCAGGGCTCCGGCGTCGCCCATCCAACTCGTGCCAGGCCACAGACCGGCCTTGAAGACGCTGGCCTGGGGGTCAGAGGGTCCCTTCAGCGTTGTCCCCGCAACGCGCCCATGGAGCCGCCGTCGCGAGGGAATGACTCAGGCATCCGCAAGCGCCTCTGGATCGGGAGCCCTCGGCACCACGAGCAACCGATCAATCCGGCGGCCATCCCTGTCCATCACCTCGAAACGATGCCCTCGATCACCGCCACCTCGGCGACAGTGGGCACCCGCCCGAAGGCCGACAGGATCAAGCCGGCAACGGTCCGGACCCCGGACGCTTCGTGCAGTACTGTAATCGGGATTCGGGTCCGGTCCTCGAAGTCCTGCAGCGAGCACGCGCCGTCCACCAGCCAGCTGCCATCGTCGCGCTGGACCAGGATATCGTCGTGCCCCTGGGCGGTGCCCGGCAACCCCATCGCCAGGTCGTCGAGCACGTCGGTCCGGGTCACGAGGCCCAGCACGCCGCCGCAGTCGTCCAGGACCACCGCCAACGCAGCCTGGGCTTCGCGGAACCGCTCCACCAGCTTGTGCAGCGGCAGCGATTCGGGAACATAGAGGGGGGTCAGCAGGTGGCCACGGATGTCGAGCGCCTCGCCCCGGATCGCCGGCGCCAGGAGGTCCCGGATCCGGAGGATACCGACCACCTGATCGATCGATCCCGTCGCGACCGGTATGGCCCGGTGCGTCAGCGCCGTCACCGGGCCCGGAGCTGTGCTTCCGGTTCCTCAAGATCGAGCCAGACGATGTCGGTGCGGGGGGTCATCACCGCTCCGACCGGCCGGTCGCCGAACTGGAGGGCCCGGCTGACGATCTCCGCCTCGCCGGCGTGCACCGAGCCGGACGCAAGCCCCTGCGCAATCAAGGCACGAATGTCCTCCCCGCTCACGACCTGGTCGCCGCACCATCATGGCCACCCGCTCGGGCGCCCCGAGCGCGATCCGCTTCGGCACCAGCTCACCCAGGATCAGCGAGGCAAACGTGATCGCGGCCACCACCAGCCCGAAGGCGACCTCCTCGCTCCACGACGCCAGGCCGCCGACCCGGGCGATGTAGGGCTGCACGTGCACCGCCACCCGGGCGCCGCCGAACGCGCCGACGAGGATGCCGATAAGGGTGATGCCAACCCGGACGCTGGCGAGGAACGCCGTCGGGTCGTCCGCCAGCCGGAGCGCGAACCGCGCCCGCCGGCTGCCGCGCGCGGCCAGGGCCTGGAGCCGGGATCGCTTGGCGGTGACCATCGCCAGCTCGGACATGGCGAACAGTCCGTTCGCCAGCAGGAGCGACAGGATGATCAGGAGTTCGATCAGCAGGACATTCGTGAGGGTGACACCGAGGTACGAGGACGGTTGGCGCGCGTCCTAGGTCGGCAGTCGCCTGAGGTCACGGCGCCACCACTCGCATCATCTGCGCCGAAATCCACGCCCCGTACGTCCCCACCGCATAGCCGAGCACTGCCAGCAGCACCCCGACCGGGGCCAGCGACGGGTGGAACGCCGAGGCGACGATCGGCGCCGACGCCGCCCCGCCCACATTGGCCTGGCTTCCCACCGCGATAAAGAAGAACGGCGCCTTGATCAGCCGCCCCACCCCGATCATCAGGGCGGCGTGGACCAGCATCCAGACCATGCCGAGCGCAAAGAGCGCCGGCCGCTGCACCACCGCCGCGATGTCCATCGTCATCCCGATCGTAGCGATCAGGAAATACAGCATGGCGGAACCGACGGTCGAGGCGCCGGCCCCCTCGAGCTCGCGGGCCCGGGTAAACGACAGCGCCAGGCCGGCGGTCGTCGCGAACACCACCAGCCAGAAGAAGGTACTGGTCAAGCTGAGGCGGTCCATCTCCGGGTAGTTGGTGCCGATCCACGCCGCGATCGGGTCGGCCAGGAAGTGCGACACGCCCATGGCACCGAAGCCCACCGCCAGGATCATCATCAGGTCGGAGAGCGATGGAATCCGGGCGTGCTGGTCGCGAAAGGCGGTGACCCGCTCGCGGAGGGTATCGATGGCGGTGGTGTCGGCGCCCAGCCGACGGTCGATCCCGGGCGCCCGGGGCGCAAAGAAGAGCAGCACCGCCATCCAGACGTTCGCCACCAGCACATCCACGGCAATCATCGTGCTGAACAGCGCGTCGCTGGCGCCGAAGACTTCCTTCATGGCCGCCTGGTTGGCGCTGCCACCGATCCACGAGCCGGCGATCGTGGCCAGTCCGCGCCACACCTCCTCCGGTCCCTGGCCACCGACCGTCTCCGGGCTGATGACACTGAACAGCAGCACCGCGATCGGACCGCCGATCACGATGCCGACCGTTCCGGTCGCAAACATGATCAGCGCCTTGGGGCCGAGCCGCAGGATTGCCCTGAAATCGATGCTCAGCGTCAGCAGCACCAGGGTGGCGGGCAGCAGGAAGCGGGACGCCACGTAGTAGAGCCGTGACGCCTCGCCGTCGATAACGCCAAAGGTGTTGAACAGCGACGGGATGAAATAGCAGAGCAGCAGCGACGGGACCACGCGATAGAACCGCTGCAGGGCGGGGTGGGCGTGGTTACTGGTCCAGAAGATCAGGCCCAGGGTCAGCGCCAGCAGCCCCAGGACGGCGGCATCGCCTTGGATGAGTGCGGTGGTTTCGGGCATCCGGGAAGATGCGGCCGGATTCGGAGATGCGATAGGGGCGGGCCGAGCTACAGCGATCGGCAGGAGCCGGACGTGTCCGGCCCTGTGGACCACCCGCAGACGGGCAGACTGGCGGGTCAACGGGTAACTTGAAGGCTACCCCACGCAACCACCGAGACCCGACCCAAAGGACTGGACCACCATGCCCCGACTTGCCCGTTGGCTGCCAGCCTTGCTCCTCCTCCTCGCCGCGCCCGCCGCGGCCCAGCAGAAGCCGCTCGTTACCCCCGCCGACTACGGCAAGTTCGAGTCGCTCGGCTTTGGCCAGGCGCTCTCGGCCGACGGCCGCTGGATTGCCTATCCCGTCAACCGCGTCAACGAGCAGAACGAACTCCGGATCCGACCGCTCGATCGCGATACCACGATCGTCGCCGCCTTCGGCACCACGCCACGCTTTGCCGCCAACAGCCGCTGGCTGGCGTGGACCGTCACCATCTCCCCGGAGGAGCGCGCCAAGCTCGAGAAGGACAAGAAGCCAGTTCGCACTGGAGCCGCCGTGATGAACCTGGCCACCGGCGAGCGCCAGGCCCACGAACAGGTGCGCGCCCACAGCTTCGATGCCACTGGCCAGTACCTGGCCCTGCACGGCTACGCCCCGGAAGCGCCGGCCGGCAAGGGCGCCGACCTGCGCGTCGTACACCTCTCCAGCGGCAGCGTCATGAACTTCGGCAATGTCGGGGACTTTGCCTGGAGCGATCGCGGCTCACTCCTGGCCATGACGATCGCCACCGGCACCACGATGGGCAATGGGATTCAGGTCCATGATGCCGCCAGCGGCCGACTCCGCTCGCTCGACGGGTCCGCCTCCACCTATCGCGCCCTGGCCTGGCGCAGGAGTTCGGCAGACCTGGTGGCGTTGCGTTCCGATGCCGCCGCCGGGGCCACCGGCACCAGGCACCTCCTGCTGGCCTGGCGCGCCGTGGACGGTGCCACGCCGACCCGCCTGGAGCTGAACCTGGCCGCCGCCGGGGTGGCCGACACTCTCGAAGTGATCGAGCACTCCGCCCCGCGCTGGTCGGACGACGGCACCCAGGTGGTCTTTGGACTGCGGCCGGTGGTGGCCAAGCCCGCCGCCGACTCCAGCGCACGTGCTGCCCAGGCAGAGGAGGCCTCCTCGGTACAGATCTGGCACAGCTCCGATGTGGCGGTGATCCCGACCCAGAAGTCGCGCGCCACCTTTGACGCCCGCCGCACCCTGCTCAGCGTCTGGACCCCGGCCACCAATCGCGTCACCCGGATCGGCACCGACTTGTCGGAGAATTCCTCGATTACTCGCGACGGACGATTTGGCATTGAGCGCAGCGCCACCAATTTCGGCTGGGGTGCCATGTTCGGCCGGCCTTACACCGAAGTCCGGGTGGTGGACATTGCCACCGGCAATCGGCGCGTGGCACGCGAAAAGGTTCGCCAGGTGTTTGAGAGCGCGGTGGGACGGTACCTGCTCTGGTTTGATGGCAAGGACTACTGGACCCAGGACCTGCGGACCGGTGTGGAGAAGAACATCACCGCGACCCTCGGTGCCACCTTTACCAATACCAGCTGGGACACCCCGACCGATCAGATGCCGCCGTGGGGCCAGGGCGGCTGGATGAAGGACGACTCGGCGGTGTTGCTGTTCGATCAGTACGATGTCTGGCGGGTGGCGGCCGACGGGTCGCGCGGGGAGCGGATTACCCGCGGCGCGGAGGAGCGGATCATCCACCGCCCGGTGCAGCTGGACCGCCAGGCGGTGGCCTACGACCCTGTCGCCCCGATGTATTTCTCCCTTCGTGGCGACCGGACCCAAGGGAGCGGCTATGCCCGGCTGCGGCCGGGGCGTGCGGTGGAGCGGCTGCTCTACCAGCCCCGAGGCATTTCCAACCTGACCCGTGCCGACAGCACCGGCGTCCTGGTCTACACCGCGCAAGCACGCGACGACGCCCCCGATCTCTTCATTACCAACCCGGACCTGGCGGCGCCGCGCCAGGTGACACGGCTCAACCCGTTCCAGGCTGACTACGCCTGGACCCGCGCCGAGCTGGTGGACTTTACCAGTGAAGCGGGCATCCCGTTGCAGGGCGTGCTGCTCTACCCCGCCAATCACGATCCGTCGCGACGCTACCCGATGATCGTCTATACCTATGAGATCCTGACCACCGGAATGCATTCCTATCAGGTGCCGAGCGAGCGGTCGTACTACAACTACACCGCGTGGACCCAGAATGGGTACTTCGTGTTGATGCCGGATATTGTTTTTCGGGCCCGGGAGCCCGGGGTCAGCACCATCGAGGCGGTGCGTCCCGCCATCGCGGCGGTGGCCGCCAAGGGGCTGATCGATCCAACCAAGGTGGGGCACATCGGTCACTCGTGGGGCGGCTACGAGGCGGCGTACGTTCCCACCCGCAGCAACATGTTCGCTGCCTCCGTGGCCGGCGCGGCGCTGACCGACTTCGTCTCGGTCATGGGTCAGTTCCACTGGAACGGCGGCAGCCCGGAGACCTCACACTGGGAAACTGGTCAGGCCCGGATGGAGGTGCCGTTCTGGGAGGATCGCGAGGCGCACCTGCGCAACTCGCCGATCGACCGGGTCAACGAGATGACCACCCCGCTGCTCATGGCCCACGGTGACAAGGACGGCACGGTGGAGTACTTCCAGGCCACCACCTTCTACAACTACGCCCGGCGTGCCGGCAAGAACATGGTGCTGCTGGTCTACGAGGGAGAGGACCACGGCTTTGCCAAGAAGGCCAACCAGATCGACTACCACCGCCGGATCCTCGAGTGGTTTGGCCACTACCTCAAGGGCGAC
>JAWXBA010000374.1:0-11658 GCA_034439775.1 Gemmatimonadota bacterium
ATCGTCTCGGTGGTGGAGAGCGATCCCAACCACATCTGGCACGGCCTGCTCGGGGAACTGACCGCGGACGCCTTCAAGCCGACGTTTTAGGCGAGCTTGGGGGCGCCGGTGATGGGTCCCCGACCAGTACTACGCCAGCCACACCGTCCGCTCAGCGGCCGACACCCGGGCCTTGGCCTCGGACGTTCCGTCCGGGTGGCCCAGCAGCATGATCCCCACCACCCGCTCCCCGTCGGCCACACCCCAGGCCTCCTTCACCGACGCATCGCCGAAGACTGCGCCAGTTCGCAGGTGGGTGCCGAGGCCCAGCTCCACCGCGCCGAGCATGATGTTCTGGATGCCCATCCAGGTGGCGGCGTAGTCCTCTTCGAGGATCTCCGGGTTGTCGGAGAGGGTTTGGACCACGGCGATCATCAGCGGGCCACCGACGGCGTCGGCCAGGGTGCGGTCCCTGGTGGCCTGCGCCATGGCGGGATCTTCGATCTTGCGCGACTTCCGGATCCCCAGCGCGGTGCCATAGGCGGCGCGGGCGGCGGGACCGAGCACCAGGAAGCGCCACGGCTGGCTCATCCGATGATTTGGTGCCAGAACGGCGAGCGCCAGCAGCGTCTCCACCTGTTCCCGGGCAACCGGAGTGTCGGTGAACTTCCTGGTGGAGCGGCGGGCACGGATCGCATCAATGGCTGTCATGACATCCTAAAGGTAGAGAGTATCTGGGACGGGCCCTGTCCAGGCCAGACCGCAGGTTGGCTGTTTGCATGGTGGGCAGGAACTGTACGACTCCGCCACGGTGACAGCTCCACGCATGGTGAGCGGGAAAAGCATGCCTGGCAGTTCCCTCCCACCAGGCACGGGACATCAATAGTACAAGGAGTCTGACAGTTCCCGCTCACCTCGCTGGGTGCCATCCTGGAACCGGAGTCGTACAGTTCCCGGCTAGGGCCGTGCCCCCGGCCGCGCCACGCCACGGTGGCAGGTGCCACAGTTCACCACCGGCTGCTCGCTCTTGATGGTGGTGATCCGGCCGAGCTCGCCGGCGATCGTCCCGACCATGGTGATCATGGCCCGGGCGGTCTCCTTTTCCTTCTTCTCGTCGGAGCCGTAGTCGTCGGTGTTGTGGCAGTAGTCGCAGGTGACGCCCAGGTTGCGGCTGTAGCCCTGGTTCATGATCCGCAGCAGCCGGCCGGCCGGCATGTCGCCCAGCAGCTTCATGTTGGTGAAGACCTCGCTGGCGGGGAGTTCCTCCTTGCCGGCGATCTGCTGGAGGACGGCGTTCATGGCGGCGTCGCGCTTGGGCTGCAGGGTGTCCTGCGCCTGCTGGGCCTGGGGCGTGTCGGGGGTGAACATGGTGGCGGGAACGGCGACCAGGCCAAGGACAACGATGGTGACCACGGCGCGCATGGCACGACTCCAGGCTGGGCGGGGACGCGGGGGGATGAAGAATACTACGTCTGGACCAGCCCGGATATTCCGGCGAGCCCTCGCCTCTGTCCCGCCGGACCTTAGATTCCACGAGCGTCTCTCTCGCCAAGGATCGTCGATGTTGCGCCACCCTTTGACTGCCCTCTCGATGGCCGCCGTCGCTGCCCCCCTGGCCGCCCAAGCCCCGCGACCCTCCCCAGCTGCCGTCTCCCCTGCCAGGCAGGTCGAACGCGCCACGCTGCTTTGGGATGCCGGCGACTATCCCGCCGCCCTCGAGGGGATGGCCCAGCTGCTGCGCACCGCGCAGCCAGACGAGGTGCTCAAGCCGCTCGCCCTGCTGACCGGGGAGTGGTACACCACCAGCCCCATGGCGGAAAACGGGCGCAATGTCCGGATCAGCGCCGATGGGCGGTTCGGCGCCTGGGAAACCGGACCCACCTCGGCGCCGATCGTGACGGTGGTGCGGCTGGCCGACGGGGCGCGGGTGGCCGAGCTGCCTGGCCGGAGCCTGGCCTTTGCGCCCGATGGACACGCGGCGGCGTTCGTGGACCCGAACGGCCCCCGGGTGATGATCCTGGATCTTACCGCCGAGACGGCGTCGCCCCTGGCCACCCCACCGCTTTGGCAACCGGTGGTGGCGTGGGGATCCGACAGCCGGTCGCTCTGGCTGGTCGCCGCCCAGGCTGGGGATTCCGGCAACGCCATCGTCCATCTGGGGCTCGATGGCCGCAGCCGGAGCTTCGCCACCCCGGGTGAGGCTGCGACCGATCCAATCGCCGTTCCCGGAGGCCTCTGGCTGGTCCACATGGTCGGCAACAACACCATCGCGGTGCGTGGCATCGTGACTGGTTCCAACCGGCGCTTTGCGGGTCGTGGAGTCCAGATCTCCACCGACGGCTCCGCCCTGGTCGCGATGACGGTGGAACCCGGGAAGAACCGGGTCTGGGTGCTGCCGCTGGAGCAGGAGGATGCCGATCCGGTCATTGTCCTCGACACCCCGCTGCGGGTGGAGAACCCGGCCATCTCGGCGGACGGCAAGCGGGTCGTGTTCTCGATGATGTACGAGGACGACTGGGAGCTGGCGGTGGCAGAGGTTGGTGGGAGCGTCCGGCGGCTCAGCCGTGAAATCCAGCATGATCGAGTGCCGCGGTTCCTGACCGCCGACCGGATCCTGGCGGTGATGGGTGAGGGACGCCATCGTCGCAGCCATCTGTATGATTTCACCACCGGAGAACGCGCGCGGCTCTTTCACAACAACACCGTGCGGACCATTGCCCCGGAATACGAGTGGGCGGCCTCAGCCGACGGCAGCACCCTCCTGATCGTGGCCGATCGCGACGGCGATACCGTCAGCCCCGAGCGCGGGGTGACCCTGATGGACCTGAACCAGCCGGTCAGCCAGGATGAACTGCTGGCGCGCGTGGAAGGCAACCTGGCCGGGGAGCGGGCGCTTCGGACCATCGCCGCGAGCCTGTTCAGGCCGATTGCCCCGCTGGTGGGCCGGCTCACGGACAGCGTCTCGACGACCCGCTTGTACGGCTACCAACTGGCCCTGGCCCAGTTCGACAGCCGCCACATTACCCAGCCTGGCAACACCCCTGCCGGTGTATGGCTGGCGGAGACCTTGCTGTCGTTCGGCTACGCGCCGGAATACCAGTGGTTCCAGCCGCCGGCGCTGCGCGCCTCTGGTGGCCAGACCGCCAATGTCTTTGCCACCCTCCTCGGCACCACGCACCCCGACGTGGTCTATGTCCTTGGCAGTCATTACGACTCGGTGAACCAGGGCCCCGGCGCCGATGACAACGCGTCGGGCACCGCCGTGCTGCTGGAAACGGCGCGCATCCTGGCGGGACACCCGCTACCGGCCACGGTGATCTTTGCGGCCTTTACCGGGGAAGAAGGGGGATTGCTCGGTGCCCGCGAGTTTGCCCGCCGCGCAGTGGCCGACAGTGTGGACGTACGGGGCGCGCTCAACAACGACATGTTCGGGTGGAGCAATGATCATCGGCTGGACAACACCATCCGGTATTCCAATCCCGGCATCCGGGATGTGCAGCATGCCGCTGCTCTCGGCTTTTCCGAGCTGATTACCTACGACTCTCGCTACTACCAGAGCACTGACGCTGACCCGATGTTTCAGGCCTGGGGCAACGTGATTGGGGGGATGGGGTCGTATCCGGTGCTGGGCAACCCGCACTATCACCAGCGCACCGACCGGCTCAACACGATCAACCAGACCCTCGTTGCCGAAACCGCCAGGGCCAACGTGGCGGCGCTGGTGTATCTGGCGTCGAGTCCCTCGCCGGTGCGAGGGCTGGCCATCCGGCGGCAGGCGGGGGGCGGCGTGGTGACCTGGGAGGCCGGCCCCGAGAAGGACATCGCCTCCTACACCGTGACCTGGGGCCCGTCCAACGAGCCGGCCCGCGGCACCGCCACCGTGCGCGGCACCACCGCTACGATTGGCGTGCTGCCCGAGGGGATAGTGGTGTCGGTGCGAGCCGTCAATGGCCGCGGCCTGGTTGGCTGGGATTGGTCGCGGATCGCGGCGCCGCCGGTGGTAGAGGAGTAGGAAGCGAGAAGTGAGCAGCGAGAAGTTCACCGCCTTTGCAGTCGCGGCGCCGGGGCTGGAGCCGCTGGTGGTGGCCGAGCTCCAGAGGCTCGGCCTGTTGGCACATCAGGCGGATCCGGGCGGGGTGGAGTTTGAGACCGACCTGATCGGGCTCTACCGCGCCAACCTTCACCTGCGGGTGGCCAGCCGGGTGCTGGTGCGGATCGCGGCGTTCAAGGCCGCCCACTTCAGCGAACTGGAGCGGCACGCCAGCACGATACCGTGGGCTCAGTGGATTGGAGCGGGCGGGACCGCGCACTTTCGCATCACCAGCAAGAAGTCGCGCCTGTACCACCAGAAGGCGATTGCCGATCGGCTCGAGGCGGCCCTCCGGCACGCGGTGCCGGGTGTCACGACGGTCCGTGGCGCAGCCGACACCGAGCCGGATGCGGAGGTCCAGCAGTTTGTGGTCCGGCTGGCGTACGATCAGTGCACCATTTCCGCCGACAGCTCGGGCGCCCTGCTCCATCGACGCGGCTACCGGCAGGCGGTGGCCAAGGCCCCGCTCCGGGAAACTCTGGCGGCGGCGATGCTGCTGGGCGTGCCCTGGGACCCTGCCGAGCCGCTGGTCGATCCGATGTGTGGCTCCGGCACGATTGCCATCGAAGCCGCGCTGCTGGCCAGGCGCATTCCGCCCGGCTGGCAGCGGAGCTTCGGGTTCGAACATTGGCCAGGCTTTGCCGCGCCGCTCTGGCACCGGGTGCGCGATGCGGCGCGCGCCGACATCCTCGACGCTGCTCCCGCCCCGATCCACGCCACCGACCGGGACGCTGGTGCCATGGCGGCGGCGTTGGCCAACGCGGAGCGCGCGGGGGTGGCGCAGGACCTGGTCATTGAGCGGCGCCCGCTGAGCGGCCTGGGCCTGCCCGGCGGGCGTGGCCTGGTGCTGACCAACCCCCCGTACGGGCTTCGCATCGGCGAGGCGACCCAGCTCCGCGATCTCTTTGCCCAGCTTGGCAACCTGATGCGCCAGGCCCCGCCTGGCTGGAAACTCGGGTTGCTTTCCGCCAATCCGATGCTGGAACGACGGATTGGCCTGCCGATCACCACCCTTTGGACCACCACCAATGGTGGTATCCCCGTGCGCCTGTTGGCCACCCCAGATCGAGTGCCGCTCCCGTCGCACGCTGTGACCGAGTAGGCTTCACCCCATGCCATCGGTGTCCCGTTCCGTCCTGCTGCTGGTGCTGCTCTCTGGGTGCAGCGACCGGATCGAAGCGCCCGTTCCCGTGGCGCGCGGCACCGTGGTTGCGGATTCCAGCCTGACCCTGCTGCCCTCCGTGCTCGACCTGCCGGTGGAGTACGATCTGGGCCCCGCGCTGGTCTGGCTCGAGTCGGTCGTGCCCCGCCGGATGGGCGACGTCGACGAGCGGCTCGAGGTGCCGGACAACAGCCGGCTGAGCTTTGCCTACGCTGCGGAGCGGACACCGTTCCAGCTCACGCTTGACGGGACCACGGCCACCCTGAGCGCCGTCGTCACGTATCAGGGCCGCGGCTGGTACAATCCGCCCGTGCTGCCCACCATCAGCGGGTCGTGCGGCATCGATGATGAGACGCCACCGCGGGCGTTCCTGTCGGTGCGCACCACGGTGACCCCGACCAGCGACTGGCGGCTGCGGGGCAGGACCCGGGTCGTGGAGCTGCGGCCACTGACCGAGGAACAGCGCGACCGCTGTACCGTGACGCTGGCGGAGGTGAACGTCACCGATCGGGTGCTGGAGGCGGTGCGCGGTGTCCTGACCCGGGAGCTGTTGCAGGTGGACCGCAGCCTGGCGGAGTTCGGGTTGCAGGGGATCGTGACGGATGTCTGGGAATTCCTGGCCACCCCCCTGAAGCTCCAGGACAGCCTCTGGCTGGTGATCGATCCGGCGGCGATCCGATTCGACAAGGTGCGGAGCGAGGGCACCGTCCTGCACTCGTCCCTTGGCATCACCGCCTATCCACGCGTCGTGAGCGGCCCCCAGCCCGAAGTGGTGGCGCGTCCGGTGCCCCCGATGGTGCGGGTCGGTTCCGCACCGGGGCTTTCACTGCTCAGCGAGGCCGCGATCAGCTGGGAGGTGCTGACGGGAATCCTGCAGCGGGAGCTCACCGGGGACACCCTTGACGTCGGGGGGCGTCAGCTGATCGTGAGCGACATTGCCGCGTCGGGACTGGACGATGGGCGGGTCGCGGTGGGGCTGACGTTCACGGGGGAGGCGCGAGGTACGATCTATCTGGTGGGCAACCCGGTGTTCGATCCGGTCGAGCTGGTGTTGACGATGCCCGACCTCGAGTTTGACGTGACCAGTCGCAACCTGATGGTGAGCGGCCTGGCCTGGCTGGCCAACAGCCAGGTGGAGGAACAGCTGCGGACCAACCTGCGGGTGGCCCTCGATGGGGTCCTGGCGGATGGGCGGAGCCTGCTGGAAGGTGAACTCACCCGGGAACTTGCCCCCGGGTTTCACCTCTCGACCGTGGTGGACCAGGGACAAGTGGCGCGGGTCCGCGCCCGGCCGCACGCGTTGCTGCTGGACCTGGTGGTCGGTGGGACGTCCGAGCTGAAGCTGGTGCTGGTGCCGGGGCGGCGGGTGGGGGTGGTGCCCTGACAGGGAACTGTACGACTCAGCTCCCTGCGGAGCCCCCAGCGTGGTGAGTGGGAACTGTACTGCTCCGCGTACCGCAGCGCTCCCAGCATGGGGAGCGGGAACTGCCCGGAGTGCCTTTCCCTCCCACCATACCCGGAGTCAGGCCTCACTCGGATTCGTATAGTTCCCGCCTACCTCGGACGGGGCCTTCCCGTGAACGGAGTCGGACAGTTCCCGTGTACGGGCTATTCCGTCCGCGGCGGCTCGCCGCGCACCACCGCATGCATCCCCGTTTCCGCCATGACCCGCTCGTAGAGCCAGAGTGCGTGGTCACGGCTCAGCAGGCCGAACAGCTGGCCGGTCGCCGGGTCCACCACCGGCAAGGAGCTCGCCCCGCGCGAGGCCATCCGGCGGAGCCCGCTCAGCAGGGTGTCTTCGGGCGCCAGGGGCCGGACCTTTTCGGCCAGCTCGCCGACGGTGCGCGAGACGCCCTTGGCCTGGTCTTCCTTGGCAAAGCGGTTGATCTCCCTCATCGTCAGCATGCCCACCAGCCGGCCATCGGCGGTGGTGACCGGAAAGCCGTCCTGATCGGACACATCGCGGGCGCTGATGACGGTCTGCGTGGCGGGGATCGTGACCGGGACGAGTTCACAGGCTTCGCGGACCGTGATGTCGGCCATGATGGCGCGATCGGTGCCGTGCTTCAGGTTCTGGCCCCGGCGCCGGAGCCAGCCGCTGTAGAGATCGTCGGGGGAAAGCCGCCGCGCGACCAGGTAGGCAATGACCACCGTCAGCATCAGCGGCATCATGATGGCCGAGTCATCGGTCATCTCGAAAACGATCAGGATCCCGGTCAGGGGCGCTCCGGTCGCGGCCGCCACGACCGCGCCCATCCCCACCAGCGCGTAGGCCTCCGGGGTAATCGTCAGGCTGGGCAGCAGGTCGGCCAGGATGACACCAAAGCCGCCACCGATCGTGGCGCCGACATAGAGCGAGGGGGTGAAGACTCCGCCACTCCCGCCAGTACTCAGGGTGAGCGAAGTGAGCAGGATCTTGCCGAGCGCCAGCAGGATCAGCCCCCACCAGGCAATCCGGCCAAACAGGTCGAGGGAAATGGAGAGGTGACCGTCGCCGATCAGCAGCCCGCCGGAGAGCGTCACCGCACCTCCGACGATGGCACCGCCGATCCAGGGCACCAGCGCCGGTGGCAGCCTGATCCCCTTGACCAGGTCCTCCACCCGGAAATGGCTGCGCACGAAAAAGGCGGCCACCAGGCCGGCGAGGATGCCGAGGATCGGGTAGAAGAGGAGGATCTCGATGGCGTGGTTGTAGCCGTACTCTTCGGGTATCGGGAAGGCGGGGTGGTTTCCGAAGACCGCCCGGGAGACCACGGCTGCCACGACACTCGCCACCACCACCGGGGGGAAGGCGCTGACGCTGAACGAGCCGAGAATTTCCTCCAGGGCAAAGAACGCCCCCGCCAGGGGGGCGTTGAATGCTGCCGAAATGCCTGCTGCGGCGCCGGCACCGACCAGCACCGTGGTGCGCGAGGCCGGGAAGCGGAAGAGCCGCCCGAGCGCCGAGCCGATCGCGGCGCCAAAGACCGCCACCGGCCCTTCGGCGCCGGCGGAACCGCCACCGCCGATGGTGATGGCGGCCGCCGCAGTGCGCGCCAGCGCGGGCCGGGTGGGGATGTCGCCCGCCTCGCGCACCACCGCGCGCTGAATATCGGGGACGTTGAGCCCATCGTTGCCCTGTCCGAACCGCCGCACGACATACCACGCCAGCGCCAATCCTGATCCCGTGACCAGCGGCCGGTACAGCCATTCGAGCCAGCTCGGCAGCATCCGGGCTGGCCAGCGAAACAGCAGCGTCGCGGAGAGGTCGATCAGGTTGTAGAAGAGGACCACGCCGAGAGCACCGGCCACCCCGACCGCAACGGCGAAGCCAAGCAGGATGGCGTTCTCGCTGAGGTCCAGCGCGTGGAACCGATCGACCAGTTTTTCCCAGCGCTGGGTCGGCAGGGTGAAGAACGGCAGCTGCATGCCGGAACTTAGCCCGCGCCTCTCCCCCGTGACAGGCGGGAAACGGTGGGGGATTCGCGGTTCGGGCCCGTTGGGGGCGCTCTCCTGTGCGCCCCCTACCCCTCCAGTTCCCAGTCCGGCATTGCGCCCCGGCGCACCGCCTCGAAAATCAGGATCGTCTCCACATGCCCCACCTCGGCGCGGGTGGTGAAGGCGTCGAGCGCAAAGTCGCGCAGGTGATCGGCGTTGCGAGTGGCGACATGGATCAGGAAATCATTCACACCCGCCACATGGTAGACCGCCATCGTTTCGGTGAGTCCCAGGGCATGGGCCCGGAAGGCGGCCACCGCCTCGCGCGAGTGGCGCCGGAGCCGGATCGCCACCATCGCCTGGATCCCGACCCCCAGCGCCGCCGGATCCACTTCGGCGTGATATCCCCGGATTACCCCTCGCTGGCGCAGGGAGCGGACCCGCTCCAGGGTGCGCGACTGCGAAAGCCCGACCAGCAGCGCCAGGTCCTTGTTGGTGATCCGCGCATTCTTCGCCAATTGGGCGAGAATGGCGTGGTCGATTCGATCCAAGCGGTACTTGGGAGGCATTTACAGAATATAATGCGGTTTTCTGGACGAGGAAGTAAGAATGTCCGATATTCCTGTTGTAATCCCACACTGCAGGGGTGCGGCCATGACCACGAGACTCTCCACCCGGGCCGTCCACGGCGGCCGCCAGGACTTCCTCAAGCTCGGGGTCCATGCCCCACCGCTCGATCTCTCCAGCACCTACCCATTTGCCGACCTGGACCTGGCCACCGCCAGCCTCGAATCGCTCGCCGGGGGCGCCGCGAGCGCGGCCATGCCGATCTATTCCCGGCTCCACAACCCGACGGTGGCCCGATTCGAGCGCGCCCTGACCGAACTCGAAGGGGCCGAGGATGCGGTGGCGTTCGGGTCCGGCATGGCGGCGATCACGGCGGTGCTGCTGGCGGCCCGGGAACGTGGCCGCCACGTGGTGGCGATCCGCCCCATTTACGGTGGCACCGATCACCTGCTCGGCAGCGGGCTGCTCGGCATGCGGGTCACCTGGGCCACGCCCGACACCGTCACCAGCGCCATCACCGCCGACACCGCGCTGGTGGTGATGGAAACCCCGGCCAACCCGACGATGGCGATGGTGGATATCGCGCTGGTGGTCGAGGCGGCGGGAGCGGTGCCGGTGATGGTGGACTCCACCTTTGCCACCCCGATCCTGCAGCAGCCGTTGCGGCACGGCGCGGCCTTCTCCCTGCACAGCGCCACCAAGTTCCTCGGTGGCCACGGCGATGTCCTCGGCGGGGTCGTGGCCACCTCCGAGGAACACGCCGCCGCGCTCCGGCGGGTGCGGATCGTGACCGGCGGGGTGTTGCATCCGCTGGCAGGCTACCTGCTGCACCGCGGCCTGCCGACCCTGCCGGTCCGGGTGCTGGCCCAGCAGGAGCACGCCCGAGTCCTGGCCGGCCGCCTGACCGACCATGCCGAAGTGGTGGAAGTGGCGTATCCCGGGCTGCCCGGCCAGGACCCGGACGGCCTGATCGGCCGCCAGATGGCGGGGCCGGGGAGCCTGCTCGCCTTTCGGGTGCGAGGAGGCTATGAGGCGGCCTGTCAGGTCCTGCGGCAGGTTCGGCTGATCACCCCGGCGGTGAGCTTGGGGTCGGTGGACTCACTCATCCAGCATCCCGCCGGACTGACGCACCATATCGTGGACCCCGAAGCGCGCGAGAGTGAGGGGATCGGCCCCGACCTCCTGCGTCTCTCGGTGGGGCTGGAGGATCCGGAAGATCTGTGGGAGGATCTGGATCGAGCGCTGGTGGCATCGGTCGCGACGCCGATGGCGGGAGCGGCCGGGGGGTAGCCACCCGGGTGGCCGGGTCTGGCACCAGGTAGCGTTGGCTTGGGCTGCAGCGCTACCATTGATGCCATTGCCGCCCGACCTTCCACCGATCCGGAGCACCCCAGCCATGGCACCTGTCGTTCCCCTCGTGATTGCCCTCGTGACGCTCGCCGCCTGCACCCCCGCTCCCGAACTGCCGCCCGAGGTGATTGGCCGCTGGGATGTGACGATGCAGCCAACCGGTGAGGCTCCCTACGCCTCCTGGTTTGAAGTGGTTCAGGAAGGCGATTCGTTTTCCGGCCGCTGGCAGCCAGGCGGCGGTCACGCCACCCCGATCAACCAGATCACGACAACGGCGGACAGCTTTGCGTTCGTCCGGCCACCGGAGAACGACCTGACCGCACCGGGCTACGTGATGGCCGGTACCATTGTCAGCGGCCAGATGGCGGGTGCGATGACCGACCTCGACGGCACGGTGACGTCGTTCACCGCCAGCCGCACCCCGCCGCTGGTGCGGACTGTTGCCCCAGTCTGGGGCGAACCGATCGACCTGCTGGCCAAGGGGATCGATGGCTGGCACCTGCAGGACCCGGCCTCGACCCAGGGCTGGCGCGTGATGGACGGAGTGCTCGAGAACACCGAGGCCGGCGGCAACCTGGTGACCAATGGCAAGTGGATGGATTTCAAGCTCGAGCTCGAAGTGAACGTGCCGGCCGGCGGGAACAGCGGCATCTACCTCCGCGGCCGCCACGAGGTGCAGGTGCTTGACTCCTACGGCAAGCCCGCCGGTAGCCGGGAGATGGGCGGCATCTACGGCCAGGTGACGCCGACCGGGAATCCCGCCAAGCCGGCCGGGGAGTGGCAGACGTTTGAGATCACCTTCGTCGGTCGCCGCGTGACGGTGGTCCTCAACGGCATCCACATGATCCATGACATGGAGATTCCCGGCGTCACCGGTGGCGCCATGGACGCCAACTCCGGGGAGCCCGGCCCGATCATGCTGCAGGGGGATCATGGCGCGATGCAGTTCCGGAATGTGCGGCTGACGCCGGGGCAGTGAGGAGAATGGGGATGTAGGTATCAGGTATCAGGTATCAGGTATCAGGTATCAGGTATCAGGTATCAGGTATCAGGTATCAGGTATCAGGTATCAGGTATCAGGTATCAGGTATCA
>JAWXBA010000375.1:0-3449 GCA_034439775.1 Gemmatimonadota bacterium
CGTCAGCGCCGCCGTCAGCGACGTCTTGCCGTGGTCGACGTGGCCGATGGTGCCCACGTTGACGTGCGGCTTGGTGCGGTCAAACTTTGCCTTTGCCATCGTTCCGATTCCCCTGGGTTACGTGTGGTGCGAGGTCTCAGCTCTTCGTCTTCGCGATGATCGCCTCGGAGACATGCTTCGGCACTTGCTCATAGTGATCAAACTGCATCGAGTACACCGCCCGGCCCTGGGTCATGCTCCGGAGGGTGGTCGAGTATCCGAACATCTCGGCCAGCGGCACGTCGGCGGCCACAACCTGGGCTTCGCCACGCTGGGTCATGCCGCCAATCTTGCCACGGCGGCTGGAGAGGTCTCCCATCACATCGCCGAGGAACTCGCCCGGGGCCACCACTTCCACTTCCATGATCGGCTCCAGGAGGACCGGGCCAGCAGCCCGGGCAGCCTCCTTGAAGGCCATCGAGCCGGCAATCTTGAACGCCATTTCCGACGAGTCGACATCATGGTAGCTGCCGAAGACCAGCTGCACCTTGACGTCCACCACCGGGTAGCCGGCCAGCACGCCGGTCTCCAGCGCCTCGCGGATGCCGGCCTCGACCGGCTTGATGAACTCGCGCGGGATGACGCCGCCGACGATCTTGTCCTCAAAGACGAACCCGGCGCCCTGCTCGGCCGGCTCGAGATTGATCACGACGTGGCCATACTGGCCCTTGCCGCCCGACTGCCGGATGAACTTGCCCTCGATCTCCTTGGCCAGCCGGGTGATCGTCTCGCGGTAGGCCACCTGGGGCCGGCCGACGTTGGCCTCGACCTTGAACTCGCGCCGCATCCGGTCCACGAGGATCTCGAGGTGCAGCTCGCCCATGCCGGCGATGATCGTCTGCGAGGTCTCGACGTCGGTCCGGACCCGGAAGGTCGGGTCTTCCTCGGCCAGCTTCTGCAGCGCGATGCCGAGCTTGTCCTGGTCGGCCTTGGACTTCGGCTCGATCGCCACGTCGATGACGGGGTTCGGGAAGCGCATCGCCTCCAGGATGATCGGCTTGTCCTCGTCGGACAGCGTGTCGCCGGTGCGGGTGTCCTTGAGGCCGATCGCGGCGGCGATGTCGCCCGCCAGCACTTCCTCGATCTCTTCCCGCTTGTTGGCGTGCATCTGGAGCAGCCGTCCGGCCCGCTCCCGCTTGTCCTTGGTGCTGTTGTACACGTACGAACCCGCCTTGAGCGAGCCGGAGTAGACCCGGAAATAGGTCAGCCGGCCGACGTACGGGTCGGTCATGATCTTGAACGCCAGCGCCGAGAAGCTTTCGTCATCGGAGGTCAGGCGGGTCACGATCGATTCATCGTGAAGCGGCAGGTGGCCGGTAATCGGCGGCACGTCGTTCGGGCTGGGCAGGTAGTCGATGACCGCATCGAGGAGCGCCTGCACGCCCTTGTTCTTGAACGAGGCGCCGCAGAGCACCGGCACGATGAACCCGCCGCAGGTGGCCTTCCGAATGGCCTGCTGGATCTCGTCCAGCGACAGCTCTTCGCCGGCCAGGTACTTCTCCAACAGGACCTCATCGTACTCCACCGCCGCGTCAATCACGTCGTGGCGCGCCTTCTCAACCGCTTCCTTGTAGGCATCCGGCACCGGCATCTCGGTGAACGACTTGCCCATCGTGGTGTCATCGAAGATGATCTCGACCCGGCGGAGCACGTCGATGTGCCCGGTAAAGAGCTCGCCGGAACCGACCGGCAACTGGATCGGAAACGCCTTCCGGCTCAGCCGGTCGCGGATCATCGTGAGGCAGCGGTCGAAATCGGCGCCGGTCCGATCCATCTTGTTGGCGAAGATCAGCCGGGGCACGCCGTACCGGTCGGCCTGGCGCCACACCGTCTCGGTCTGCGGCTCGACGCCGGCCACCGAGTCGAGCAGCGTCACGGCGCCGTCGAGGACACGGAGTGAGCGCTCCACTTCGACAGTGAAGTCCACGTGGCCCGGGGTGTCGATGATGTTGATCCGGTACTCGATGTCGTTCCGGGTCCAGAACGCGGTCGTCGCGGCGGAGGTGATGGTGATGCCCCGCTCCTGCTCCTGCTCCATCCAGTCCATGGTGGCGGCGCCATCATGGACTTCACCGATCTTGTAGTTCTTGCCGGTGTAGTAGAGGATGCGCTCGGTCGTAGTCGTCTTGCCGGCATCAATGTGGGCCATGATGCCGATATTGCGATATCGATCAAGCGGAGTCTGACGTGCCATAAGCTCCAAGTCCCGGCCAACGAAAAAGCGGGGCGACCGACCGGGGAATCCCCGTGGTATCGCTCCGCGCACGTCCGGGCTTTCGCCCTGGACGGGGGCTTCCTGGAAGCCCCACGCGTTCTCAGTAGAGGATCAGAGGTGGCAACTTTACCACGTAACCCGATGTGGCCACAGCAACCCGGCCAGATGCAGCCGGTGAACAGCCCTCCAATTTACCCCCGGTTACCCCGGGGAGTCAATCGGCAACACTTACCAGCGATAGTGGGCAAACGCCCGGTTGGCCTCGGCCATCCGGTGGGTGTCGTCCTTCTTCTTGATGGTGTTCCCCTCGCCCTTGGAGGCCAGGATGAACTCCGCCGCCAGGCGGTCGGCCATCGTCTTCTCATTGCGGGCCCGCGAATAGCTGATCAGCCAGCGCATGGCCAGCGCGGTCCGCCGCTCCGGGCGCACCTCGACCGGCACCTGCAGCGAGGCGCCACCAACCCGGCGGCTCTTGACCTCGAGCGCCGGCTTGGCATTGGCCACCGCCTGCTTGAACACCGCCACGCCCGGCTGGCCGGTCCGCTGCTCGATCAGGTCCATCGCCTGGTAGAAGATCCCCTCGGCGAGCCCCTTGTTGCCATCATACATCAGGATGTTGACGAACTTGGAGACGGTCTGGCTGTCGTACCGCGGATCGGGCGGCACGGTACGCTTGACCGCGCTGCTGCGGCGGCTCACTTCTTACCTCCCGCCGGCTGGCCCGGCTTCGGGCGCTTGGCGCCATACTTGGACCGGCTCTGCTTGCGACCGTTGACCCCGGCGGCGTCGAGCGCCCCGCGGACGATGTGATAGCGCACGCCCGGCAAGTCCTTGACCCGGCCACCGCGAATCAGCACGATCGAGTGTTCCTGGAGGTTGTGCCCCTCACCCGGGATGTAGGCGGTGACTTCCACCCCACCCACCAGCCGGACACGGGCGACCTTGCGGAGCGCCGAGTTGGGCTTCTTGGGGGTGGTGGTATAGACGCGGGTACAGACCCCTCGCTTGAGCGGGTTCTGCTTGAGCGCCGGCGCCTTGTCCTTCTTGATGACAGGCTTGCGGCCGTGCCGGATGAGCTGATTGATGGTCGGCATACACCCCAAATTCCGTAAATAGCGCAAAAAAGCCGTTTTCCACGGCAGATCTACAAGCTACCGGGTTGCCAGGAGGTGGTCAAGGGGCGGGGACTGGGGAC
>JAWXBA010000376.1:0-8363 GCA_034439775.1 Gemmatimonadota bacterium
CCGGCGCGCGCCGGCAGAGCCGGGGCGAGTGCTTGGATCGCTCTACTTTGCCAACAGCTTCGGTGCCGCCATCGGCGGTCTGGTGGCCGGCTTCGTCCTGTTCAAGGCGGTGGGACTCCCCGGAACCCTGCAGGCCGCCGCCATGGTAAACCTGGTCGTGGCCCTGGTGTGCATCGTCCTCTCCCGGCTGCGTCCGATCGAGACCGCTCCGCGAGCCCAAGCGGACGCAGCCCCGGTGCAGATGGGATCCGGGCCTGCCGTCCCGATCACCGGCCGCAAGCTGATGGTGCTCCTCCTGGCGATCAGCGCTGGCACCGCCGTGGCGAGCTTCATCTACGAGATTGCCTGGATTCGGATGCTGTCGCTGGTGATCGGAAGTGCGACGCACTCGTTCGAGTTGATGCTTTCCGCCTTCATCCTCGGCCTGGCGCTCGGCGCCCTTTGGGTGCGCCGCCGCGCCGATCGGTTCAAGCATCCCCTCCAGACCCTGGCGGTCGTGCAGCTCTGGATGGGGGCCCTGGCCCTGTTGAGCCTGGTGCTCTATTCGGGCGCGTTTTCCTGGGCGGGGACACTGCTGGCGGCAGTGGCGCGATCCGACGAGGGTTATGTCCTCTTCGCCATCGCCAAGTACGCCATCTGCCTGGCCATCATGCTGCCAGCCACCTTCTGTGCCGGGATCACCCTCCCCCTCATTACCCGCATCCTGTTGGCAGAGGGCCGGGGAGAGAAGACCATCGGCACGGTGTATGGCGTCAACACCTTTGGGTCGATCGTCGGGATCGCGCTGGCGGGCCTGGTCCTGCTGCCGCTGCTCGGCCTCAAGTTCCTCCTGATTCTCGGCGGCGTACTCGACATGGCGCTGGGCGTGGCGATCCTGGTCGTGCTGGCGGGGGCACGCCCCAGCCGTGGCCGGTACCGGCTGGCGCTGGCCGGCCTCGCGATCACCGTCGTGGTGACGCTCGCCGTCGGCCTGGGCACCACGCTCGACCCGGGGCGGATGGCGAGCGCCGTGTTCCGGCAGGGGCTGGCCGCACTGGACCGGGAGCGGATCATGCTGTACCAGGCGGATGGACGCACCGCCACGGTCCATGGCTTCCAGTCGGGCCAGGGAGGCTCCAAGGTCATCTCGACCAACGGCAAGCCCGATGGTTCCCTGGGACCGATCTGGTTCACCGCCTGCACCCCGGGTGCGGCCCGGGAGCCGATCACCGGTGACGATGTGACCCAGATGCTCCTCGGGGTCATTCCGATGGCGTTCCGGCCCCAGGCGCGGAGCGCGGCAGTGATTGGACATGGAACCGGGATGACCTCCCACTTCATGCTCGCCAATTCCGCGCTCGAGTCGCTGACCACAATCGAAATCGAACCCCGGATGGTCGATGGCAGCCGGGTGTTCGAGCCGGCCAACCGCCGGGTCTTTGAGGATCCCAGGTCCCACCACGTCTTCGATGATGCCAAGTCCCATTTCGCGGCGGCCGGCGAGCGCTACGATATCATCCTCTCGGAACCCTCCAACCCCTGGGTCAGTGGTGTCAGCGGACTGTTCACCGAGGAGTTCTATGCCCGGGTCAAGCCGTTCGTGGCCCCCGGCGGCATCTTCGGCCAGTGGCTTCATGCCTACGAGCTCTCGGATGGGCTGGTCCTCAGCGTCCTCGCCGCGCTTGATCGTCAGTTTGCCGACTACCGGATCTATGCGGTCTCCACCCACGACCTCCTGGTCGTGGCCACCCCCGAGGGTCGGGTTCCCGAGCCGGACTGGGCGGTCCTCAGGCTGCCCGCCCTGGAAGCCGACCTCTGCCATTTCCATCCGCTTCGTGCGGCGGACATGGAGGCGGCTCTGGTGGCCGACAAGGGGGGATTGGGGCCGATGCTGCGGGGGGCCAACGCGCCCAACTCCGATTTCTACCCGGTTCTGGATCTCGGCGCGGAGCGGGCCCGCTTTGTCCAGCGTTCCGCGAGCGGAGTGATGGCGCTCGACGGCGGCGTCATTCCCATGGGATTGGCGAATGGCGGACCGGTGCTCGGGCCGGACACGACCATCGTCACCGCGATGGCGGGGGTGACGGGACCGTTGGACCGGGTCGTTGCCGCCTGGCTTCGGCGCTTTGCCTGGGGGCCGGAGTCCACGGCGCCATCGCCGGTGCCGTGGGACGAGGCCGTCCGGTACCGGCACCTCGGCTTCCGCCAGGGACTTGCCCTGGGCACCCCCCCCTCCAGCTGGGGCGAGTGGACGCTGGCGTTCGCTACCATCTCGGAGGAACTGCACGCTGGCACTCGACGGTGGACCGATGAGTTGTTCTTTGCCCGGATCGAGACCTTCCTCGAATCGGCGCGGGCTCCGCAAGAGCCCCGTGCGGCGGTGGCCTTCCTGCGTGCCATGGCGGGAGGAGACCTTTCGGGGGCCGTGGAACCGGCCCGGCTCCTCGTCGAGGCGGCCCGGGGCGGGGATTTCTGGATACCCGTGGATGATCTGATGGACGGAGCGGTGCTGGCCCTGCTCGCGGCCGGCGTGCCCGAGGAGGCGCGGGCGGCATTCAACATGCTTCGAGCTCGCTCAGCCCGGAGCCCTGACAATGCCCGGACCCTCATGCTGGCCACGTCGCTTCGTGCCACCGTGCCTGACACCCTTCGATGAGGACTCCATGGCAGAGCTGAAACTTTCGGTCCTGGTCCCGGTCTACAATGAGGAACGGACCCTGCGCACGATCATCGCCCGGATCCGCGCCGTGCCCCTGGTCCTGGAGATCATCTGCGTCGACGATTGCTCCACCGACGCGAGCCGGCAGATCCTCCAGGAGCTGCTGGCCGGTGGGGAGGTGGACCGGGTCATCCTCCAACCGGTCAACATGGGGAAGGGCGCGGCCATCCGGACCGGGGCCCGGGCCGCTCGTGGCGGGGTCATCGTGGTGCAGGATGCGGACCTGGAGTACGACCCCGCCGAGTATCCCCGCCTGATCCAGCCGATTCTTGACGACAAGGCGGACGCCGTCTTCGGCTCGCGTTTCCTTGGCGGCGGCGGACGAGTCCTCTATTACTGGCACTCGGTGGGCAACAAGCTCCTGACCACACTTTCCAACGTCCTGACCAACATCAACCTGACGGACATGGAGACCTGCTACAAGATGGTCCGGGCACCGCTGATGCAATCCCTGGTGCTGACCACCAATCGATTCGGATTCGAGCCGGAGCTGACGGCCCGGCTGGCCCAGTCGGGCGCCCGGTTGTGGGAGCTGCCGATTTCCTACAGCGGCCGCACCTATGCCGAGGGGAAGAAGATCGGCTGGCGCGATGGAGTGGCCGCCTTCTGGCATATCATCCGGTTCAACCTGTTTCCGCCACAGCGCAAGGACAGCCGGCGGCACCGGTCCCTTCACCCCGACCGGCCCCACGGGGATGTCGGCGATCGCTCCAATCCGGAGCCGCCTGGAGTGGCGCCCGGTGTCGGGAACAAACCGGAACCGAGCCGGTGAGACCGGTTGCCGCAGTGGCAGGCCACCGTTTGTCCCGCCACCGATTCTCGCGTCCGCCCGGGGCGTGATGGCCGCTGACCGCCTGCTGCGATACGCCGCGATCACTGTCCTGACAGTGTTCGGGTTCCTGCCCATCGTCAACTGGATCCCCGGGGGGCACGCGGCCGCCTGGTATGGACCTTTGACTGGCGATTGGATCCGGGACGGCATTCTGGTGATCGGGGCCGGGGTGTTGCTCGCCATGGCGTCGCGAAAGGTCGTGGCACTCTGGCGGCCTGGATGGTTCGTGCCCGTGGCGGAGGCGGCCGGACGCCACCCGTTCCGGACCGCCCTTATCCTGGGGCTCTCCGCCCTGGGCCTCTATGGCTTCGTTTCGCATGCGGTGCTCAGCGCCAAGCCATTGCTGATCGACGAGATCATCCAGGTCTGGCAGGCACGCGTACTCGCCAGTGGACACCTGTCCTTACCGAGCCCGGTGTTCCCCGAGTTCAGCAGCGCCATGCACCTGGTGGAGCATCAGGGCCGCGTGTTCGGGCAGTTCCCAATCGGCGGCCCGGCCATGCTGACACTCGGCAGCCTGGTCGGCGCTGAATGGATCGTCGGGCCGGTGTTCGGCGCGGTCAGCGTGGTGCTGGCCTGGCTGCTCTTTCGAGAGGTTTCGGATCGTCCTGGGGTGGCGCTGGGCGGGACCATCCTCTTCATGGTGGCGCCGTTCACGGTGTTCATGGCGGGGTCCCACATGAATCACGTGACCACCCTGACCTGGTTGCTGGTCGCCATGCTCGGGTTGGTAGGGGTAGTGCGGGGAGGCGGACTCGGTGCGGGCCTCGTGACCGGAATCGGGTTTGGTGTGGCGGCGACGATCCGGCCGGTCGATGCCCTGGCGTTCGCCCTCCCGGGCGGGCTCTGGCTGGCGCATCAGGCCTGGAGCCGGCGCGCGGTGGGACCGCTGCTGGCCTCGGGGATCGGGGTCGTCATTCCCATTGGGCTGTTGCTGGCCAGCAACGCCGCCACGACCGGAGAGCCGTTCCTCTTCGGCTACACCGTGCTGTGGGGCTCGGCGCACGACCTTGGCTTTCATGCCACCCCCTGGGGGGAGGTCCACACTCCACTCGCGGGGTTGGAACTGGTCAGTCTCTATTTCCTCCGCTTGCAACAGTATTTCCTGGAGGCCCCGTTCCCCGCGCTGCTGCCGGCCGTGGTGGCGCTGGGATTGAGTCCCCGCCTCAGTGCATTTGATCGGTACCTGCTGGTCGCGGGCGGGCTGCTGGTCGGGCTCTATTTTGCCTACTGGCACGACGGCTTCTTCCTCGGGCCCCGGTTCATGTATCCGCTGCTGCCACTGCTGGCGTTGTGGTCGGCGCGATCGCTGCCGGTGGTCCGCCAGCGCACCAACGGGGGGATGGCCTACCGCGTCTGGTGCTTCGCTGCGCTGGCCGCGGTGCCCCTGGCCCTCCAGCAGACGGTGACGATCCGCGCCAGCCAGTATGCCAGCGGGCTGCAGACCATGCGGTTCGACGCCGATGGCGTGGCGCGTGCCAAGGGCATCCGCGGTGGCCTGATCCGGGTCCGCGAAAGCTGGGGCGCCGAGGTGATGGTCCGGATGTGGGCGGCCGGGATTTCGCGGGGAGAGTCGGAGATGCTCTACCGTCGCATCGACACCTGCCTGCTCGACCAGGCGCTGGGCGAGGCGGAACGGGCCGGTCTCAGCGGCCCGGCCGTGCGGGAGCGGATCGCACCGCTGCTGGTAGATTCCGCCCGGGTGATGAGCAGCACGCTCTCACCGGACTTTACCGAGCGGATGCTCCCCGGTGCGCGGTATCCGCCCGCCTGCATGGCCCGGCTGCGTCGGGACGCCGAGGGGTTCTCGCTCTTTGCCCCGTTCCTGCTGGCCGGGGAGGATGGCAACCAGTACGTCCGGGACCTGGCGGATCGAGAGGCGCAATTTCTGGAGGTTGCTGCCGGACGCCCGATGTACCTGCTGACTCCCGTCGGCCCCCGGGCCGGGAGGATGCCCGAGTTCAGGCGGCTCTCGAGTCCGGGTGGCGCGCCGTAGCGGTCGAGGAAGACCCTGCCTAGTGCCGCGCTGCCCGGGCGGCGCGCGCCTCCTCGGCCAGCATCGTCTCGAGGCCGGGGCTGGCGTAGCGGCCTTGCAGTTGCTTCACCTTGATGCCAAGGATGTCCACGACGGCACGGGCCGCGTCGCGGCAAGGCCGGACCGAGGTTGTCTCATTGCGCCGGAGCTGCACCGGCACCCGCTTGATGTCGAGGCGGTGCTTGAGGGCGAGGTAGATCACCTCCACATCGAAGGCAAAGCGGGGCAGCGTCACCAGACGGAACAACTCGTCGGCCACGTCGCCCCGGAAGGCCTTGATGCCGCACTGGGTGTCGTGGTAGCCGCCGGTCACCAGCGACCCGATGAACCGGGATCCGACCCCGCTCAGGAGGCGTCGCCGGCGGGTCAGGGGCGCCGCATACTGCGACCCGGGCAAGGTGCGGTCTCCCACCGCCAGGTGGAAACCTGCCGCGATGTGCCTGGCCAGGGTGGGAATCAGGTCGAGGTCGTAGGGGAGGTCCACGTCGGTATAGAGCCTCACCGCGCCCCGGGCAGCGAGCATGCCAGTGCGAACCGCGGCGCCCTTGCCCAGGTTCCGCTGATGCCGGAGCAGCTGGACTGCCGGATGCCGGGGCAGTGGGGTGGCATCGAAATCATTGCCGCCGTCGTCGACGACGATGATCTCCCATGGCGCGTTGCAGCCTGCCAGGAATTGGAGCAGGGATGACACGGAACGGGAGGCCAGGTCAGCGGCGGCATGGACCGGGAGGATGATCGAAAGTGCCGGCGTCACGCCGGCCGCCGGGCCATCACCATCAGGTCGTATCCGGGATTGACCCGGATCGACTGCTCCATCCAGCGCGCGGGCAACCAGTGACGAGGGGGAAGGGGCATGAGCCGTGCAACGCGATCCCACAGGTACCGCCGACTCACCGTGAGAGTGACATGACGCCAGTCGAACGGTTCCAGGCCGGTGCCGCGCAGGACACGATCCAGGGTGCGGCGATCGAAGAAGAACAGGTGCTCGGGAATCTTCTGCCACCCCGGCCACCGGCGGCCCATCAGTCGGGTCACCAGGCTGCCGGCATCGGGGGTCGAGAGGGCAAGGATCCCGCCCGGTGCCAGCAGATGGTGAAGGTCCGCCAGCACCATGGCCGGATCGGAGAGGTGCTCCACGACTTCCCACATGGTGATCATCTGGTAGTGGCCGGCGGGGGCCACCTCCCGGTGCACGACTCCGGTGCGCACCGGCTGACCCAGCTGTTCTCGGGCAAACGAGGCCGCCCACTCGCTGGGCTCGAGGCCCTCGGCATCCCAGCCGGCCTGCCGGGCCTGCTCCACAAACACGCCGATGGAGGCTCCCACATCCAGCAACCGATCACCGGGCGCCGGGGCGGGGAGGAAGCGCATCCGTTCCGCAAAGGTGCGCCGATGATTCTCGATTTCGTCCACGTACCGGTCGTATCCCGGAGCGGCTGTGCTGGAGCCGGCAAAGTAGGCCTCGCCGTAGAGGTGGTCGAGCTCCGCCTGGGTCGGTTGGGGATCGAGGAAACGAAGCCCGCACCCGGGGCAGGCGCGGATCTGGAATCGCTGCCGCTGGAACTGCACCTCGGTGCCACCGGCCCCGCAACCCCGGCAGGGCGGGGATGCATCGGGCTTCAGGTTGGGGGCTGGTAATGGCAATCCGGTGCGGTCGCCTTTCGGGCGCGGGGTGGTAGGGTGCCGGTCCACGATGCGAAGGTCGCGGCAGGAGCAGGACCGCAGGCACCGGTCGGTCCAGCCAGGTTCGTGACCGCGTGGCTCGCGGCGATCGCCTTGCCGCTGCTGGTACTGGTGCTGGTGGCACCCTGGGTCAGGCAGGCCTTCGCGGTATGGGACTTCGGTGAACTCCTGCCGCTCCTCAGGGGCCGCGACGGCTTCCTTGCAGCGATCCGAACGCTAGCAGAATACTACCGGGCCGATGGGCGCGCCAACTACCTGACCTATGCCCAGATCGCACTCACCTGGCGCATTGCCGGGGACTCAGCGCTCGCCTGGCAGGCCCAGCGCGCCGTGATGATGATCGTGCCGGCATTCCTCTTCGTCCTGGCGGCACGGCGAATGGGCGCGGCCCCCGTCAGCGCCGGGCTCGGCGGCGCGCTGGTCATCCTGGGCGCCTCGGCGATGGAAGGGTGGACCCTGTTGATGGGGGAGCCGCTGGCGGTTGCGCTCCTGCTTGGCATGGTCCTTCTGGCGGTGGGGTATCGGGACGCCGCCCGATGGCGCGGACGCGCCGCCCTGCTCGGCGTCCTGGCGCTGGCCGTGATGCAGACCAAGGAGGTCCTCGGGGTCTGCATCCCCTTCGTCGTTTTGCTGGCGCTCTGCCACGAGCCCGGCGGCGGGCTCCGGTTGCCACGGCGGGACAGCCGGACGCTCTGGCTGACGGGGAGCCTGGCGCTCTCGCTCGGGCTGGAGTTGGCCATCCTGGTCCCAGCCCTCGGTCAGCTTCAGGCCGAAGGGTACGCCGGGGGGTATGGTGCTGAGGGGATGGGACTCGCCCGGGTCGGCAGCCTCATCCTGGCGATGCAGCTGCCGATGTGGTTCAACGCCAGCGGCATCGGCTCGCTCCTCTACCCGGCGAATGCCGCCGTCTGCCTGCTCCTCCTCCTCGCCGGGTGGCGGGTGATCCGCACCCGCCCGGCCTGGCTTCCTGGCGCCCTCGTCCTCGGAATCCTGCCGGTCGTCGGGGCCTTCGTCTACGCCCCGTGGCCTCGCTACGCACCGTTTTATGGCATGCCGTTCTGGTTCGGTGGTGCGGGCCTCATCGTGGCTGGGGGGACGGTCCTGGCGCGCAGCTC
>JAWXBA010000377.1:0-3939 GCA_034439775.1 Gemmatimonadota bacterium
GCTGACCCGCTGACCGCCATGCAAGACAACGACTCCCCGCTCCGCCGGTTCAAGCGCAGCATGGTCCGGGACCAGGAGAAGTGGCGCGAGGGAATCGGCTACGATCTCGACGCCCTCGCAGAGGCTTCTGCGGAGGAGCGGGCCAGCATCGAGACGATCCTCCTCCATCGCGGCACGCTGGCCTGGTACGACATCGAGGCGCTGGCCGCACTCGACACCGCCGCCGCGCGGCAGGCAGTGCTCGATGCGCTGCACGATCCCGACGCCGAGGTACGAGTGGCGGTGAGTCGGTTTGCTCCCGACCTGATCGGCGCGGAGGCACGCAGCGCGGCACTGGTGCATGGGATCGAGACGGCGGAGATTTTCGGTGGGCTGACTGCGGTACTGCTGGAGGTGGAGGAGTTCCACCCCCCGGCAGTGATGGACGCCCTGATGCGCGGAGTTGAGCAGCGGGAGGGCGAAGTCGCCATGCACTACGCGGCCATGCTCCTGTTCCTGCATGGCCAGGCGAGCGAGCCGTTCGACTGGGACCAGCGGCCCTTTTTCCTGCAGTTCCATACCGAGGACCCAGGGGAGCGGCAAGCGGCGGTGGAGCTGCTGCGGAAGCGGTTGGGGGAGCTGGCTTCAGCGTGAACCACGCTTCATGAAATTTTCCGGATAATTACCTGATGATGGGTGCAGACTTGATGGAGGAACTGTCCTGCATCCTCACTATTGTCACATCCTCAGGAGAATATCCGATGATTGGTGCCACCCGAGTCGGAGTCGTCGTCGCGCTGGCCATCGCGATGGTGGCCTGCTCCCCCGCCGGCGACGAGGCCCCGGCCGCCACTCCTGCTACCGGTGGATCCGCAGCCCCGGGTGGCCAGGCTGCCGTAGTGGACGATGGATCGCAACCGAACGTGGTACGGGTGGCTGTCGGCTCTGCCGATCACACCACGCTGGTGGCGGCGCTCCAGGCCGCCGGACTGGTGGACGCGTTGGCCAACGTGGGACCATTCACGGTCTTCGCGCCCACCAATGCCGCCTTTGACAAGTTGCCGGCGGGCACGGTGGAGACGCTGGTCAAGCCGGAGAACAAGGCGACCCTGGTCAACATCCTTTATCATCACGTCACGACCTCCGCACTCGACCTGGGTCTCTTCAAGGAGGGGCAATCGCTCAACATGGTCGGAGGTCCCGCCGTGGTGATCACCCGGAAGGATGGCGACACCTTCGTGGACGGTGCCAAGGTGCTGGGCTCGGTCCGGGCCTCGAACGGCTGGGTGCATGTGATTGACGCCGTGCTGGTGCCACCGGCGAAGTAGACCACTCCGCACCGGACGGCCCCGCGGCCCCCGCCCTGTTGGGTGGGGGCCGTGTGCGTGAGGGGCGGTGGCGAGGTATCGTTGGAGACGCCAGCGCGCCAGGTTTCCCTCTCCGCCACGGTCCGGTCCTGATGATATCAGTTGCCCTCGCCCTCCTGCTCCAGGCCCAGCCTTCGTACATCGTGGTCCGCGAACCGGTCATTGCCCTGACCAACGTGCGCGTCATCGACGGCACCGGCGCTCCGGCCCGCGACAATCAGTCCATCGTGATTCGAGACGGGATGATTGCCGCCGTCGGACCCGCGGCCTCGACGCCGGTGCCATCTGGCGCCGCGGTGCGCGACCTGGCAGGCAAAACCGTGATTCCAGGGCTGATCATGCTGCATGAGCACCTGTTCTATGTCGCCGGTGGTGGCGCCTATCCCACCCACTCCGAGAGTTTCCCACGCCTGTACCTGGCGGGCGGCGTCACCACGATGCGGACCGCCGGCAACATGGGTGGCTATACCGACTTCAACGTCAAGCGCGGTATCGACGCCGGGCAGGCACCGGGACCGGAGATCCACGTCACCGCGCCGTACCTCAACGGCCCCGGCCTCAGTATCCCCGGCGTCAAGGGTCTCCGCGACAGCGCCGACGCCGCCCGCATGGCCGAATATTGGGCCGCCGAGGGGGCCACCAGCTTCAAGACCTACATGCAGATTTCCCGGGCGGAGCTGGCGGCGGTGGTGGCGGTGGCGCATGCCCGCGGCATCAAGGTGACCGGTCACCTCTGCTCAGTGACCTACCGCGAAGCCGCCGACATAGGCATCGACAACCTGGAGCACGGCTTCTTTGCCTCGACCGACTTTGCCCCGAACAAGGCCGTCGACCAGTGCCCCGGCGGCAACGCCGGCAAGCGGGGCCTGGCGTCGCGACCAGTGTCCGACCCCGAGGTCCAGGCGCTGCTGCGGCACCTGGTGGCCAAGGGCGTCGCCATCACCTCCACCCCGACGGTGTTCGAGATCTCGGTCCCGGGACAGCCCAAGGCACCCCAGGGCGCTCTCGACGCCATGCTGCCCCAGGCGCGGGAAGCGTACGAACGCAACTGGGAGCGGATCAGCCGCGACACCAGCGGCACTGCTCGGCGGGAGTACACCCGCATGCTGGAACTGGAACTCGAGTTTGTCCGGCTGGGTGGCCTGCTGGTGCTCGGCACCGATCCGACCGGCTATGGCGGTGTGGTGCCAGGGTATGCCAATCAACGGGCCATTCAGCTGCTGGTGGAGGCTGGCTTCTCCCCGCTCGACGCCATCAAGACCGCCACCCTGAACGGCGCCACCTTCCTCGGCATCCAGCAGCGCACCGGGACGATTGCGGTGGGCAAGGACGCCGACCTGGTGGTGCTGGACGGGAATCCGTTGGTGGACATGTCGGCGGTGAATCGGATGGAGCTGGTGTTCAAGAAGGGCGTGGGGTATGACAGCGCCGCGCTGTTTGCGTCGGTCAAGGGACTGGTTGGCTGGAAGTAGGATTGCCGCGGATTGCACGAATGGACACGGATTGGTCCGGGACTATGCGAAAATCACTGCCGGTCTGGGAGGGAAAGAATCCGCAGATTTCGCAGATGGACGCAGATTGCAGTGCGTGCTGGGCGGTTCTCGGAGTTTGGTCGGCCTCCCTGGCTTGTTGGTGAACTACCCTGACCTCCATGCCCCAGCGTCCTTGGCCGCAGGTCGGTCGGTGTCGACCTGACAAGCTGTTCAAAAAACCTCTCGGAGTCCTGAACGGAACGGATCGTTCCACGCACCTCGACCAATCCGTGTCCATCCGTGAAATCCGTGGCTCGTCCTGCTAGTCCGGGAAGACCCTGCCCCTGCTGTGCGAGGTGCCCGCCGAAGGGCGAATCAATCTGCGTCCTCTGCGCAATCTGCGGATCCTCCTCAGTCCCTCACGACACCGCGACCTGCTCGGCCCCCATAGTCCGCTTCCGCAGCACTCGTCGCAACAGCCAAAGGCTGGTCAGCGCCTGCAGCGCCACGGTAACCACCGACCAGATCCAGACCTGCCGCAGGGTAAAGTCCGGCCAGGTGGAGATCCAGACGGCCGGAATGACGAACGTCACCAGGCGAGAAGCACCGCTGATCAATGACGGCACGGTGTTCCCCAACGCCTGGAACATTCCCGAACAGGTAAAGATCAACCCCGACGCCACGAAATTGAGTGAGATGATCCGGAGAAACTGGGCACCCACCGCCACCACCGCAGGCTCGGTCGTGAACTGCTCAATGAACCACTCCGGCCGCCACTGGCAGACCAGCGTTACCGCCAACATCAAGACGCTTCCCATCAGCGCCGCTTTCCGGAACGTCTCCCAGGCCCGGTCCGATAGCCCCGCCCCGACATTCTGGCCGGCCAGTGGTGCGGTGGCGAAGGCGATGGCCATGGCGGGCAGGAAGATCGACTGCATGACCCGCGACCCGATCCCGTACCCGGCCTGCGCCGGGGCCCCGAAGTCCCGGATAATCCAGTAGTTCACCCCCATCAGGATGAACAGCAGCGCGAACTCGGCTCCGGGCGGTACTCCCAGCTTGAGGATCCGCACCCAGACGGCGCGGCGGGCGCGGAACAGGGTGCGATCGAACCCGACGTA
>JAWXBA010000378.1:0-6021 GCA_034439775.1 Gemmatimonadota bacterium
CCCTGACCCCCCGACCATCCCAAACCCCACCGGCGCGCCGGGCCGCATCCTGAGCTTCCAGAAACCCATCTCGGTCCCCATCTCCGCGAGTGCCGCCCGCAGGTGGTCGTGCTCGCCGACGGATATCCCTGCCGTGGTGACCAGCAGGTCGCAATCGGCGGCGCGCGCCAGGTGGGCCCGCAGGCTCTCAATTGTGTCGCCCGCGATCCCGAGGTTGACCGGAACTCCGCCGGCCTGCCGCACCAGCGCCATCAGCGTATGGGTGTTCGAGCTGGCGATCTTGCGCCCGGAGATGATTTCGTCGGGTTGGTCCACGTCGACGATCTCATCACCACTGCCGAGGATCGCCACTCGCGGACGTCGGTACACCATCGGGTGGCCGACGGCCATCGAAGCCAGCACGCCCAGACGTGCGGGTGTCACCTCATCGCCGGCGTGGAGCACCTCGGTACCGAGGCGAATGTCCTCGCCGGCCCGCCGGATGTTGACGCCGGCATCGCGGTCGGATCGAACCTGGACCTGCTCCACGGCGTAGTCGGTGTCCTCCTGCCGGATGACCGAATCGGCGCCGTCGGGCAGCGGTGCACCGGTAAAGATCCGGGCGCACTCCCCGGGGCCTATGGTGCGCGCCGGAAACTGGCCGGCTGCGATCTGCTCCACGACCCGCAAGACGATGGGTTGTTCCACCGAGGCACCGCGCACGTCCTCGGCGCGCGCGGCATAGCCGTCCATCGCGGAATTGGTCCAGGGGGGGATGTTGAGAGGACTGACCACCGCTTCGGCCAGGACACTGCCGAGCGCGTCGTCGAGCGGGACCCGAAGGGCGGGCTGGGTCGCGATCGAATCCAGGATGCGCCGAGCCGCCTCGGCGGCGGCAAGCGGCGGGTTCACCCGTCCAGGACCTTGGCATGCTCCCAGGCCAGCGACGTCAACAGGTGCAGCCACATCGTGTCGGAGAACCGCATCACCCGACACTTGGCGCGGAGTTCCCGGCTGTCCGTCACGATTGCCACCCACAGCCCGGCGTTGGCGGCGGCTTCATCGTAGAGTGGCTTCGGTGCGGTTTCGGTGCGGTAGACCTCGACCCGGGGGATCGAAGCTTGCTTGAACCCCTCCACCAGGACGATGTCGGCATCGGCAAAGTAGCGACGGGCCAGGGTCTCGGGGTCCTCGGTGTCGGGGGAACGTTCAAAGATGACCCGCAACTCTGGCGAGGCGATCAGGACCCGCTCCGCGTTGCCCTCGTGGAAGTGGCGCCAGGTGTCGGTGCCCTCCTGATCGGCGTTGGCGGGGTGCGAGGCGTGCTTGATCGTCATGACCCGTTTGCCCTGGCGGCGGAATTCCCGCGCCATAGCGACCAGGAGGGTGGTCTTGCCGGCGTTTTTCTGGCCCACGATCGAGAAGATGCGCATCAGGGCTGCTCGTTGGCGAGGGTAAGGTCTTCGGCCGTATTGACGTTAAAGAACAGTCGTCCGGGGTCGCCAGCAGCGGCGACTTCGGCTGCTGGAAGTATGTGCACGCGGACGTCGCGGTGGAATCCGATCGCCCGCTTGTCCCCTCGGGCCACTGCGGCGGCGATCGCGGCCTCGCAGGCTGGGCCATAGCCGGCGCAGAGCGGTTCCACCCCCCTGGGGCCGTCGCTGGCGGGAAGGCAGGCGTCGTGGTCCACCAGGCCATCGGCCAACGCCTGGATCAGCGCGGCGGTCACAAACGGCATGTCCCACGCCGCCACGACCACCGGGGCAGGTCCCGCCATGACCGCCGTCCAGATGCCCCCCAGCGCACCAAGGCCGAGGGCATGATCCGCCACCACCTGCATTCCGGGCCTCCAGGTCGCGGCCCCGGGATCGTTGGCCACCAGGAGGGGAAGGGCGCCCAGTGCCGCCTCGAATTCGGCGACCAACCGGTCCAGGATCCGACGCCCCCCGACCACCTCCAGCCCCTTGGGCCGACCCCCGAACCTCGAGGCGGCGCCGCCCGCCAGGATCACTCCGCGCAATGGATGTGCGGGGTGCCGCTCACCGCCCTCCCGATCAGGATCATCCCCGCCCGGCGGGCGATCTCCACCGCCAGCGTGCTAGGTACCGACGGGGTCGCTACCCACCCCAACCGGGCCCGGGCGGCCTTGGCCGCCAGCTCGGCCGAGATCCGACCAGTGACCAGCAGCCCGAGGCCCTCGACCGGTCGTCGGGTCAGCAGCGCCGCCCCGATCACCTTGTCCACCGCATTGTGCCGACCAATATCCTCGGCGTGCGTCAGGAGAGTGTCACCATCGGTCAGGGCGGCGGCGTGGATTCCCCCGGTGTCCTTGTAACGCTCTCCGAGCGCAAATAATTCCTTGAATCGCAGCCGCAGCTGGTCCGCAGCCGGAATCGTGGGCGATGCCAAGGCCCCAGGATGGGATCCGGGAGGGAGCGGGTTGAGCGACTCGTCACTCAGCCAGATTCCCACCGCCCCGCAGCCACTGGCCAGGACCTGCCGACGCCCGCTGGCGTTGACCGCGGCAACTCGATCGGGGTCGATCTCGGCCCAGAACCCCAGGTCGGTTGCGCACGGCCGCAGGCGGACATCGTCGACGGCCACGACATACCCTTCGCCAGCCAGCCAGCCCAGTGCCAATTCCTCGAGCTTGTCGGGGGTGCACATCCAAGTCACGGCGGGCTGGTGGTTGAGCTCCAGCCAGACCGGCACCTCGTCGACTGCCGCACCGTCGGCCATCCGCCCGCCGCGCTTGGCGGGGCGGACCGGCTCAGGGGAGTCCGGTGCAGTCGGCATGGAGGGTGGCGTCCTCGGTAATTCGGATGCGGGCCAGGGAGACGCCCGACGGCATTCGGGGAGCAAGGCGGGCGAACAGGACCGAGGCCAGCGCCTCGCAACTCGGTTGCTGCCCCTGGTTGGCAAACTCCGGCACGGTGGCGCTGAGTTCGCAGCCATCGAGCACCAGCACCTCTTCGGCCAGGATCTGGTCGAGTGCGCTGAGGTCCATGATCATCGTGGTGGTCGGATCGAGCGGGCCGGCAACGGACACGGCGCACTGGTAGTGGTGCCCGTGGGCCGGTTCCTCGCTGGTCCACCCGAACTGGCGTCGGTTTTCGTCCGCCGTCCATCCCGACACCCAGTAGCGGTGGCGGGCGTGGAAGGTGACGGTACGAGTGAGCGAAACCGACATCGGCTACGGCCAGGGAAACGGAAAGCCGAGCCCGATGGTGTAGACGCCACTGGCTACCCACTGCTTGACCCGCTGTCCAGCCAGGACGGCGTTGGGGTTCTCATTGGTTCCAGGGTCGAGCGCCGGTTCCTCCCGGTAGCTCTCCGGGTAGGTGACCTTGGCAAAGACGCTGCGGGCTTCGACGCGAAGGTACAGGTTGTCGCGCAGGAAGAACCGGATCCCGACGGTGGGCGCCAGGTAGATCCGCTTGGAGTAGTTCCAGCCGCTGGTGTCAGCCGGGACCTTTCCGGCAAACGCCAGTCCCGCCCCGCCGCCAACATAGGGCGCCAGCCCGTGCCAGGTCTTGCCACCGGTCAGGTTGAGCTTGAGGTTGATGCCGAACATGGAGAAGGCCTGGTCCACCGGACCGGTAACCCGGGTCGCGACCGGGGCATCGGCATCCACGATCAGCCGCTGCAGGGTCCCGGTGCCGAACTCGAGCCCGAATAGGAGCGGCCCGGCCCCGCCGATCTCGGCCCGGAATCCGTACAGCACCCCCGAGTTGGGAACGATACCGAGGCTGCCGCCGGAACCCTGCACAAAGGCAGCCTGCGGCACCAGCATCGACCCGTGCTTGATATCGCGGTACGGCGAGGTCCGAGGATCATGCCCTACCTGGGCGCCCACCGTGACGGGAGCGATCAGCAACAAGGCGAGCAGCGAAATTCGAAAGCCGGGCATGGGAATCCGGGAGTGGGAGGTCACAGGCTAGTGGCTGCCGGCCACCGCGGCCAGCGAAGTTCCGGTCATGTCACTCGGCTGGGGCAGCCCGAGCAGGGCAAGAATCGTCGGGGCCACATCGCACAGCGCGCCGCCCGAGCGCAGCCTGGCGAACTCCGTGCCGACCGCCACCAGCGGCACCGGATTGGTGGTGTGGGCGGTATGCGGCCCCCCCGTGGCCGGGTCCAGCATCATCTCGGCGTTGCCATGATCGGCCGTAATCAACAATCTGGTCCCGGTTGCCTCGGCGGCCGCAACGATCCTGCCCAGGCACCGATCGACCGTCGCCACCGCCTTCAGCACCGCCGGGAACACCCCGGTGTGGCCCACCATGTCTGCGTTGGCAAAGTTGCACAGAAAGAAATCATGCTCCTTGCCATGCATGGCACCCACCAAGGCATCGGCGATCCCGTCGGCGCTCATTTCGGGCGCCAGGTCGTAGGTGGCCACTTTCTGCGACGGAACAAGGCACCGCTCCTCGCCCCGGTAGGGGGGCTCGTGGCCGCCGTTGAAGAAATAGGTGACATGCGGATACTTCTCCGTCTCCGCCGTCCGGAACTGGGTCCGTTCGGCATCCTGAAGTACCTCCGCCATGATCCGCGCCATGCTGAATGGCGCAAACGCCACGGGAATCGGGAAGGTCTGGTCGTACTGCGTCATGGTCACGCACGTCACGGCCGGCCGACCGGGCACCGTAAATCCATCAAATCCGTCAACCGTCAGGGCGCGGACGATCTGCCGCATCCGGTCACTGCGATAGTTGACGAAGAAGATCCCATCTCCCGCACGGATCGAGGCCACCGGCCCCCCATCGCGCTGGAGCACGATCGGCTTGATGAACTCATCGGTCTCGCCGCGCTCGAAGGCCTGCCGCACCGCCGCCACCGGGTCGGTGGACGGCGCCCCGACGCCGTGGACCATCGCATCATAGGCCAGCCGGATCCGCTCCCAGCGGCGGTCGCGATCCATGGCAAAGTACCGACCCGTCAGCGTGGCGATCACGGCCCGGGGCCCGGCAATCCGGGTCAGGTCGGCCTGCAGCTTGGCCACCACCTGGTCGCCGATGCGGGGCAGGGTGTCGCGGCCGTCAAGGAAACCGTGCACCGCAATCCGGGGCACCTCCCGGCGCACTCCGAGGGCTACTGCGGCCAGCAGGTGCTCGTCAATCGCATGCACGCCCCCCTCGCCGAGGAGGCCGACGAGGTGCAGCGTGCCACCAGTTCGCCGCAGCTGGTCGGTAAGCTGTACCAGCGACTCGATGCCAAAGAACGCCCCCGACCGGACACTCTCGGAGATCCTCACCAGGTCCTGCGGGACCACCCGCCCGGCGCCGAGGTTCAGGTGGCCCACCTCGGAGTTGCCCATCTGGCCTTCGGGGAGCCCGACGGCGAGGCCGCTGGCATCCAAAAGGGTGCGGGAAGGGAGGCTCCAAAGCCGTCGCCAGGTCGGGGTCTGGCCCAGGGCAATCGCATTTCCTTCCCGCTCGGAACGGTGCCCCCAGCCGTCGAGGACGATCAGCGCAACTGGCGACCGCCGCCCGCTCCCGTTTGACATGCTCCTCCGCGTGTTCTACTATGCCGCACAATGACTTCCGTGCCGCAATCTAGCCCAGCCCAAGGTTGGCTACCAGCCTTGCTGGTGGCGTCACTCGCCATGATTGGCGCCCCGACGGTCGCCGCCCAGACCCCCGCTCGGCTCAGCGCCGAAACGACCTTTCATAAAGATCCCGGCGGGATCCGGCTCGTCACCCTCAATCGCAACACCCAGGTCACGGTGGTCCGGCGCCGGAACGACTGGGCCGAGGTCACGCTGGAAGGGTGGATCTGGTCGCGTTCCGTGGGCGGTACCACCCGCGACGGCTTCAACCTCACCGTGACCGCCGAGGCCGGCGAGAATGTGCGCGCCCAGCAGGACGGGCAGATCATCGGGAGGGCGGTGTTCGGCGCCCTGTTCGATCGGGTCCGCACCGAGGGCGGTTGGACCCGGGTGCGCCGGACCGGATGGCTGGCGGCGTCCGCGCTCCCCGCTGCGGTGACGCCACCGAATCCACCGGCTCCCCCGCCCGGCACGACCGAAATTCCGGTACCTCGGAC